>JBKHEA010000011.1:0-45557 GCA_046541015.1 Candidatus Izemoplasmataceae bacterium | reverse complement strand
TTGAACTGCACCCCAAATATTGGACATAAACAATTCCAATAGAAAGGGTGCAGTTCAACTGTACAGAAGGTTTTTTATTTGAGTAAATCTTTTAATACATTAATAGTTTTATCAATCATCGCTTCACTAATCTCATCAGATAGTGAAAAACGCATAGAGCCTTCAATATAATCTTTTGGTACATTGATGGCTTTTAAGACATGAGAAACATCAATATTTTTAGAATCACAAGCACTACCAAGTGACACGCATATGCCTTCTTGGTTTAATCCAAACGATAAGCTTTGTGCATCAGATTGAAAAAATCCAATGTTTAAAATACTATTGAGTCTAGAATAATCAAGAGCTGGTCCGTTTAGACGGTATTTTAAACCGCTTTGGTCTAACTTATCAATAAAATAATGGGCCATGTGATTGATGTGTTTGTTGTGTTCAATCATCTTTTTTAAGGCGTATTTTAAAGCTTCTAAAAAACCTACCATGTTAGCTAAATTTTCAGTCCCAGCACGCAAATTAAATTCTTGCTGACCGCCGTGGACTAAGGGTTCTAAACTGATAGCTTCATCTTTAATAAGTAAACCAACGCCCTTTGGTCCATTAAATTTATGAGCACTCATACTAATTAAGTCCGCGCCAAGTGCTTTTGCATCAATTGGGATGTGCATAGGCGTTTGGATGATATCAAGGTGAAGTGTAAAATTATACGATGCTTTTAACGATAGTATTTTATTTAAAGGTTGCAAGGTGCCTATTTCGTTGTTAGCATAAATCATACTTAAAAATGATGGGCCATTTTTTAAGGCATTTTCTAATGCATCTAAATCCATAAAGCCATATTCATCGACATCAATAATGACAACATTTGCGCCTAATTTTTTAATAAAGTTAATCGCGTTTTGTGTAGCATGATGTTCGATGCTAGTTGTGATAAATTGATAACTTGGATATTTAAAGTAAAAACCTTTGATTGCTAAATTAGTAGCCTCAGTACCAGAACCTGTAAAAATGAGTGATTGTCTTTTGGTGTTTAAGATTTGAGCGAGTTCATTTTTAACTTGATTCATCTTTTTTCTTGCTTTAATGCCATCTTCATGTAAAGAAGATGGATTACCATAATATTCCTTATAAACAGTAATCATAGCATCTAAAACACGATTATCTAAATGGGTTGTAGCAGCTGAATCAAAATAAATCATGCATTTTACCCCCTTTATTTAATCCTAATAACTGTAGAGTCATCGATTGGAATATTTAAAAAATCTAGCATTTCTTGATGTGCTTTGGCATGGATTAACCCTTGATTATCATGCAATAATTTTAATAATTTTTCAGCGAAATGTTTAACGACAAATGAAATATGAATAATACAAGGATCATCATCATCAAATAAATCAATACTTTTTTCTTTTATGGCACGTTCTTTAACAGGCATCGTTAATAGTTTACCTTTAAAAAGTATTTCACCGTTATGTTCAATGATTATTTTTTCTTTCATAGTAACCCCCTAAAAATTAAAGTCAAATGTTAATACTTGAATATCAAAAACTTGTAATGAAAAATAAATCGCCATGAGCATAAAGAAAATACTTGTTACAAGTTTAATCAGTGGCATACGTTCTCTTATAAAGTTTGAAACACCCATCACACTTTTTGCTTTAACAGCTGTTAAAGCAATTAAGATTAAAGGCACAACAAACATTAAATTAAATACTAAAATATAAAGCATTTCAGTTGGGCTTAAAGCCCCACCAACATTACTACTTTGAATAGATGCTAAAACGGCAACATAAATTTGACCTGTACAAGCAGCCTCTGTTATACCAACAACTACACCAAGAATCATAGGGACAAAAACGATAAGCAAGGCTTGTTTAAAGCCACCTTCTTCATCGTGAATTACTTTGGTAAATCTAGCCATGATTTTTTTGTTAAGCTTTTGGATGACTTTAGGAAGCTGGTTTTTAACTTTTCCAAACTCATCGTTTCTTGTAACATAAAAATCATAAAACGTAATAATAAACAAGAATAAACATAAAATCGCAAATCCTCCATATAGGAAATAGGAGAAGTTTACAAACGTATTTCTAGATAATCCAAGCAATCTTAAAAAACCTAATCCGATAAGGAAATAAGTAACAAAAATAGCGCCTATATAAGATATGCTAATGGTTGTTAATATTTTTCTATCTTTGGTAAAACCTACCATGCTAATAAACATTAAAAGCATCGCAATTGCACAAGGGTTAACCCCATCAAGTAAGCCTGCAATAATGATTAAGCCTAATCCTGTAAAAAACCCATAATCCCTTGATTCATACCCTTCAATGCTTCTTAAAGGATCTACTGAGTTGCTTTGAATTAATCCATCTTGATAAGCTTCAATAATTGCTTCGCTACCTTTAAAATAAACATCTCCAGAAAAGATTACCGGTGCAGCTTTTCCACCTTCAATCTCATATGCCCAAGCATAAGCATCCGCAATTAATGGGTCTTCGTAAATATCATAGATAGTTACTGTGATGCCATCATCTTCTAAATCTTCTAACACACCACTATCTTTAACAGCTTGACAATCTAAGCAACCATCTTGATCGATATAGACAACCTCAGCTATATCTGCGTTTATCGTTATAGGCGATACAATGCTTATAAGAAAAAGCATTGCTCCAATTAATCCTAATAATCTCTTCATGTTTAGCCTCTTTCATTCCATAAATAGTCGCTTTAATTATATGCGTATCTAGTTTGCTTGTCAAACAACTTCCCTTAAAGCACTATGTTTTATAATTAATCATCTATTTAGTATAATAAATCTATAGAATAAGGAGGGATTTTATGCGTTATCAATGCCAAGTGCTAATCAACGATGAAATCAGTCGTGTCACAACCATTTTTCTTGATCCGACGCATCGCCCAAAATGGCAAACCAATCTTAAGGCGATAAAACCTTTAGAAAAAGACCATGGCTTTATCCTTACTTTTAAAGATCGTGACCATACATTCGAAATGAAAGAAACGATTAAAGATAACCACTTACCAAATTCAGTGACAACCATCTATGAAGTCCCTGGTGTTTATAATGAATGTAAACACAACTTCAGTACAACCCCAAAAGGGACCCTTTGGACTATGGATGTTCTTTTTGAATTTGAAGATCAACCTTTTCAAAAAGAAGAAGATTTCATCTGTAAAACCCAAAGTGGGATGCAATTATATAAACGCTACATTGAAAACTTAGAATACTAGATGAAAGTCACTTATAAATATGCTATAATAAGTCCGGTGATTTCATGGAAGACAAATATGTTCATTTAACAGATGATCTCATTCAAGCCCTTTTAAGTAACACCCATTATAAACGCTTGATTGAGCTAAATGATTTAATCAATAAAGATAAAGATATAAAAACATTATCGATAGCGTTTAATCACGCTAAAGACCAATATTATGAAGCAAAAAAATATGGTAAATATCATCCAGATTTAAAACGCTATCAAAAAGTGTTTCAAGAAACTAAGACAGCACTTTTTACGCATGATTTAATTAAGGCTTATAAAACAGAAGAAAAAGCCTTTCAGTTAATCTTAGATGATATATCAGAAAAATTAGCACAAACTGTATCATCGCAAATCAATTTTACAGCACGCTTTAAAGTAAGTAAAAAAGGAGGCTAACCATGGAAGAGCGTAAAACCCTTGTTGTATATTTTAGAAATCCTAAAATTATCAAACAACTAGAAAATTTAGGCCACGTTAGCTATTTTCATAAAAAAAGACGCTATGCGATTTTATATGTAAATGCTAGTGAGTTAGAAACTATAAAAACCCAATTAGAAAAACAGCGTCATGTTAGAAAGGTAGAGTATTCTTATCCCTATTTTGAAGCAATAAATGAAGAAAATACAGAGGTTGTTAAGTAATTTAACTTGACAGCCTTTTTTATTTATGGTATCCTTGTAAAGGAAATAATAAGGAGGTTATTTATATGGCAGTTAAATTACGTTTACAAAGACATGGAACAACCAAACGTCCATTTTATCGTTTAGTTGTTGCAGATTCTAGAAACAAACGCGATGGGAAATATTTAGAAATTATTGGGACTTATGACCCAACTAAAAATCCAAGCGAAGTTAAAATTGATGAAGCACGTGCGTTAGATTGGTTAAACAAAGGAGCTCAACCTACTGACACGGTAAAAAACATTTTATCTAAAGCTGGAGTTATCGCAAAATATCGCCAATCAGAAGATAAGTAGAGGGTGAATATAATGGCTGTTAATTATGAAAAAATGATTAAAGACCTTGTAACGCCATTAGTTGTGCATTCCGATGATTTAGAAGTAAAAAAGTTATCTGATGATGGGGCTATGATTACCGTACATATCTTTGTACACCAAGATGATTTAGGTCGTGTTATTGGAAAAAACGGACGCATTGCTAATGCAATACGTACGATTGCGTATGCAAGTGCATCACGAGAACATAAAAAGATTACCATTAATATCGAAGCTTTTTAAAAAATCACTTTCAAGTGATTTTTTTAATTTATATGTAAAGTATGATTGACAAAATGTAAAGTAGGATTTACAATATATTTGTCAAGTACACTTTACAAAGGAGGAAACATATGAAAAAGTTTTGGTTATCTATTTTATTTGAACTATTATTAATGGTTGAACTTGCTGCAGTGATATTTACTATGGAGGTACAAATTGATTCTCAGAATGGAATGTTCTCCCTAGAAATCCCTTATGGCTTAATTATTGCTATTGCTATTTTCATTACCATCATTATTAATTACTATGTTTATAGTAAGATCAAAGTCGCAAATATCATGGATGCCCCACTCATCATTAAATCACATGACGAGAGAGAACAAGCAATTATTAATAAGTATGCGGTATTAGGATTTGCGTATATCACTCCAATTGTAGTCATTTGTGGTGCAGTCTTTATTGCTTTGAGTGTGGCGTTTGTATCTGATATTGTTGTGTTGTTAAAAATTATTGGTTACGCCATTATTTTATTTGTTGGATTACCATTTATAATCCATACACTACTCGTCATCCGTGAAATAAAGAAGGTGTAAGGAATGTTTATCATTGAGAATGAAATAAAGCGTCATAGACAAGAAAAAGGCTTAACTCAAGAACAATTTGCTGAAGCAATCAACGTATCAAGACAAACAGTAGTCGCGATTGAAAAAGGTGGGTATGAACCATCTTTAAGACTGGCTTATACGATTGCTAAGTATTTTAATGTATCAATTGAAACCATTTTTACATTTAAAGGAGAATAATATGACAGAACTCGTTGTGACAAACTTAAGAAAAACCTTTAATCTATCGAGAAAACAAAGAAAGATTGAACAAACAGATATTAAGCGAAAGGTTGCAGTTGACAATCTATCCTTTTCAGCCCACGCAGGAGAGATATTTGGTTTATTAGGACCGAATGGTGCAGGAAAGACAACGACTTTACGTGCCATCGCAACACTTATTAAAGCGGATGAAGGCACGATTAACGTTAAAGGCTATGATGCATTAACGAATCCGAGTAAGGTTAGAGAAAATATCGCTTTTTTAACCAGTGAACTAAAACTTGAAGATCATTTTACCCCCAATTATTTATATGGGTACTTTTCACGTTTGCACGGCATTGATGAAAAAACAACCTTAGAAAGAAAAACGCTATTATTTGATCGTTTTGGAATCAATAAGTTTCAAGAGGTTAAAGTCGCGGATTTATCAACTGGAATGAAACAGAAAATCTCTATTGCGATTAGTTTAGTTCATGATCCAGACATCATCATATTTGATGAACCCACCAATGGACTAGATGTTTTAACCGCAAAAAGTGTAACTGATTATTTAATTGAACTTAAAGACCAAGGTAAAACAGTTGTTTTATCAACGCATATTTTGAGTGTTGTTGAAAAACTATGTGACCGTGTTGGTATTATTATTGATGGACAAATGAAAGCTTTAGACACCACAGAAAACGTGATTAAAACTCATCAAGCTAAAGATTTAGAAGAAGTTTTCTTTAAATTGATTAAAGAAAGTGCAGGTGAATCCCGTGCGTAATATGTGGACAATTTTTAAAAAAGAGGTTTACCGTGTCTTAAGTGATCGCCGTTTGGTATTGATGATTTTTATTGTCCCAGGGTTATCAATTTATGTGATGTATTCCTTAATGGGCAATGTAATTAGTAATCAAATTGAAGAGATTGAACAACATACCATTATTTTATATCATGATAATATGCCATCAACTTTAGAAACCATGATTACCTCAATAGATCCATCAGGTAATCAAGTGATTAATGTTGAAGTCACTGAAGAAGCTTTAGATCAAGATACTATTGATGAAAAATTATTAGAAGGTTCGATTGATATTTATTTAGCCTTTGATGATAATTTTGAAACCTCAATCGATGATTATGAGACGGCTTCACCACCAACGATGGATGCATACTATAATCAAGGTAGAGAAGAATCAAGTTATGCGTATAATCAAATTAATGCTGTGATTGCTCAATATAGAGAATTAAAACTTATTGATCGTCTGGAACGTTCCGAAGATTACTTAGTCTTTAATTATGATACCAACTTAGTCGTTGATGAACGCAAAATGGCTGGTGAAGGGTTAGCTACCTTGATGCCTATGCTTATAGTCATTTTCTTGTTTGCTGGGGCGATGAGCATTGGTCCAGATGCGATTGCAGGAGAAAAAGAACGTGGCACCATCGCAACCCTTTTAATAACTCCGATAAAACGCAGTGAAATTGCGACAGGAAAAGTAGTTAGTTTAGCCGTTTTAAGTTTAATTAGTGCTTTATCAAGTTTTATCGGAATTATGGCAAGTTTGCCAGCCCTCATGCAGATGGATAATGCGTCTGATTTGAATATTTACGGGATTGGGGAGTATTTAAGTATCTTAGGGGTTTTAATGGCAACGGTTTTATTTATTGTTTCGCTCATTGCGGTCATTAGCGCTTATGCTAAAACGATTAAAGAAGCGAGTATGTTTATCATGCCATTTTACTTTATCACCATCATCATTGGCATCTTACAATCATTTGGTGGGGGTGGCGAAACGGCTGTTTGGTTAAACATTGTGCCCTTTTATGGACCGGTTAATTTATTAACTAAAATATTTACGTTTGAGTTTAGTGTTGTTGCATTTATCCTTGTGCTAATCTCTAATTTAGTCTACACAGCAGTGCTTGTTTATATCCTTAATTTGATGTTTAAAAACGAGAAAATAATGTTTCAAAAGTAAACCGAACTTAAGGGAATTAGTCACATTTATGGTATAATGATAACGAGGTGAAAGATATGTATATACCGATTGGAACCATCACAAATACCCACGGATTAAAAGGGGCTGTATCGGTAAAAACCGATTCAGATTTTAAAGAAACCAGATATCAAAAAGATAAAGCACTTTATATCCTTTTTAAGGGAGAATACCTTAAAGTTACCATAAAAGGATTTTTCGAAAAAGGATCCTTAGATATCTTAACCTTTAATGAATATGATTCAATCGAACAAGTTGAGCGTTTTAAAGCGCAAACCCTTTATGTATTAGATCAAGACCGAGAGCCTTTAGATGAAGATACTTATTATTATTCTGATTTAATTGGATTAGATGTGTTCAGTGAGTCATCAAAAAAAATAGGTACGATTAAAGGATTAAGAGATATGCCACAAGGTGCATTGCTCGTAGTTGAACGCGAGGGCTTAAAAGATGCGCTTATTCCATTTAGAAAAGAATTTGTTAAAACAGTGGCTAAAGATCATATCGTCATTATTGAAATGGAAGGCTTATTATGAAAATTCATGTTTTAACATTATTTCCAAACATGATTAATGGCGTCATTCATGAATCAATCATTGGTCGTGCTATTTATGAAAAAAAGATAGAAATTCATGTCATTGATTTTAGGTTATTTAGTCTAAATAAACATAAAAAGGTTGATGATTATCCTTATGGAGGCGGCGCAGGCATGGTCTTACAAGTTGAACCCGTCGTGCGTGCTTTAAGAAGTATCAAGGGGTATGAAAACGCAACTAAAATACTCATGACTCCACAAGGCGTCCCTTATAATCAAGATGTTGCCTTAGACTTTTCAAAAAAAGATCACCTAATTATATTATGTGGCCATTATGAAGGTTTCGATGAACGAATTAGAGCGTATTTTGATTTAGAAATCTCTATTGGTGATTACGTATTAACTGGTGGTGAAATCGCAGCACTTGCGATTATTGATAGTACGATACGTTTAATCCCTGGCATATTAAATAAAGATGAATCAGCCATTGAAGATTCATTTAGTATGGGATTACTAGAGTATCCTCACTACACTAGACCTAAAACTTTCGAAGGAAAAAGTGTCCCAGAAGTACTGATGAGTGGTCATCATCAAGAGATTAAATTATGGCGTCAAAATGAAGCGTTAAAGCGTACAAAATCAAGACGACTAGACCTATATGAAAAGTATATAAAATCACAAAAAAATTAAGATATTTGGTTGCAGAAGTCAACAACTTATGATATAATCATTGTCGCTGTTAAAAACATCATGTTCCGCTGGAATAGATTCTAAGAACATTGATTAGAAAAAAGGAGTGATTTTCATGTCTCAACAACTTATCAGTGAAGTCACAGAAGCTTATCTAAAATCAGATGTTCCTGTATTTAATCCAGGTGATAACGTAAAAGTTAGTGTACGTATCAAAGAGGGTAACAGAGAACGTATTCAGATTTTTGAAGGACTTGTGATCAAACGTCAAGGTAGTGGTGTTTCAGAAACGTTTACGGTTCGTAAAATCTCTTACGGAGTCGGTGTTGAAAGAACATTCCCTGTTCATTCACCATCAATCGAATCAATCGTTGTCGTAAGACGCGGTAAAGTTAGACGCGCTAAACTACATTACATTCGTGGACTTTCAGCTAAAGCATCACGTATTAAAGAACGTCGATAACAAAAAAAGCCTTGAAAAAGGCTTTTTTTAACTAAAATTAACAAAATAGCAATGAAATTAGATTGAAAACATTTTCATAAACTGCTATAATATCCTTTAAAGAAGGTGGTATTATGAGTAAAGCGACAATTTATGATGTTGCAGGTGCTGCACGCGTATCCCTAGCTACTGTCTCAAGAGCTATCAATAATCCAGAGAAAGTAAAACCAGAAACTAGAGAACGTGTACTAAAAGTAATTGAAGAATTAGGGTACAAACCTAATGCCTTTGCGAAAGGACTCGCAAGCAGAAAATCTACAACCGTTGCGGTTTTAGTGCCAGACATGTCTCGTGCATCAATCGCAGAGATGATGAATGGAATCGCAGATATTGCAAGAGTATATAAATACTCCATTTTACTTTATATCTTAGATAACGAAGACACCCCAGAAGAAGATATCTTAAAAGAAATCGTTGCTGCTCAAGTCGATGGCATCTTGTATTTAAATGATGAAATCACAGACAGACAGTATTCTTTCTTGTTGACCGTTAAAAACGAACATCAAATTCCAATTGTTTTAACGAATACCATTTATCCAAATAGCGATGAAATTCCAAGTGTTTCAATCGACTATGAAAAAGCTGGATATGAAATGACAAAAAAACTTATTGATGAAGGTCGTAGTAATATCTATATGGTATCAACCGTTAGAAAGTATATGGTAAATGATTTAAAAGAAGCTGGGTATTTACGTGCAATTGGAGAAGCAAACTTAACCCCAAAAATTATGCGCACTTCTGGACGTATTAATATTAACACGGAACATTTTAATGAATATTTTAAAGAACATAAAGTTGATGGTATTATTGCTGTTCGTGATTCTATTGCCGTATCATTTATGAATGTTGCGCGTGCAAACAATGTACACATTCCAAATGATATTAGTGTTGCCGGATTCCAAAACACAAAATATGCATTACTTTCTAGACCAAAACTTAGTTGTGTTGATGTTCCAATTTATGATATTGGGGCAGTTGGTATGAGATTATTGACCAAACTGATGAATAGCGAAGAACTCAGTGAACGTCAAGTTATGTTAGAACATAGTTTAGTTTTAAGAGAATCAACAAAATAAATAGCGACGCATAAGCGAAGTAATAAGGTAGTTATGTCAAGAGACTTAGTGGTTGGTGTAAACTAAGAATAGCCCTTATGAAATACACTTAGAAGCTGCTGATACAAAAATATCAGCCGGTAGACCCGTTACCCAAATGAGCGCTACATTAGTAGAATGAAGGTGGTACCGCGAACTTAGTTCGTCCTTTTTGGTCCCACCTTTTTATATTTATAGGAGGAAAATGTATGAATGTTATTGAAGAATTAACGTATAGAGGTTTGATTTATGCCTTAACCGATGAACACTTAGAAAAAGTATTAGAAAATGAAAAAGTCACCTTTTATTTAGGTGCAGATCCTACAGCAGATAGTTTGCATATTGGTCATTTAGTCACGTATTTAGTCGCTAAACGATTGAGTGAATATGGTCATAATCCGATTTTATTAATTGGTGGCGCAACAGGGTTAATAGGTGATCCAAGTGGAAAAAGTGAAGAGCGTAATTTATTAACCTTAGAAGAAACCATGAAAAACGGAGAAGCCATCGCCAAACAAGTAAGAAAAATACTTCCAAATGCGATAGTAGTTAATAATTATGACTGGGTAAAACGCTTTGATTTGATCACGTTCTTACGTGATATTGGAAAGCATTTTAACCTTAATTACATGCTTAGTAAAGATTCGGTAAAAAGCCGTTTAGAAAGTGGTATTAGCTTTACAGAATTTACGTATCAAATTGTTCAGTCTTTAGATTTTATGGAACTATACAAAACCCATCAATGTACCTTGCAAATTGGTGGACAAGACCAATGGGGTAATATTACAGCTGGCCTTGAGCTTATTCGCAAAGCCATTGGACCAAATGAAAAAGCTTATGGACTTGTTATTCCTTTAATTACTAAACCTGATGGCACGAAGTTTGGTAAAACCGCAGGGGGCACTATTTGGTTAGACCCAGCACGTACAACGCCTTATGAATTTTACCAATACTTTATTAATCTAGATGATGAAGAAGCCACCATGCGTTTGCGTCAGTTTACATCTAAAACTAAAACAGAAATTGAATCGATTGAAAAAGCCATGCAAGAAACCCCGCATTTACGCCATGCTCAAGTTGCTGTTGCTGAAGAACTAACAGAACTTGTTCATTCTAAAGAAGCGTTAAATCAAGTAAAAAGAATTACTGAAGCTTTATTTAATAATGATATCTTATCTTTAACAGCTGAAGAAATTGAAATGGGCTTTAAAGGGGTAAATAGCATTGAAGTTTCAAATACCATTTCACTAGTTGATGCGCTACTTGAACTAAAACTAGCTCAAAGTAAACGCGAAGCACGTGAATTCATAAAAAATAACGCCGTTGCAGTAAACCAAGAAAAAATAACCAATGCTGATTTTTCTTTAGAAAAATCCAATGCGCTTTACACGCGTTACACGATTATTAAACGTGGAAAGAAACTTTATGGCGTGATTAAACACCAATAAAAAAGCGCCTTAGCGCTTTTTTTAATACTCTGAAATTTTATATAAACTATTTTTAAGTGCAAAGTAGGCAAAAAAGATTAAAATTGGACTGAAAATTTCAAAAAGTGTCATTGTATTAATAAGACCCAAAAATAATAACAAGTCATAAACAGTAACCATGCCAACACTAATGATTATAACTAAAGGATTTAGTTTATCTTTTAAGAGTGGTTTAAAATACTTAACATACCCAAATATAAGAAGTAAAAATAGTACGACTTGAGTAATTATTTCAAGATTAATTGCTGTAAGATAAAGGGTTGAAAATAGTATCTCGTTTGCTTGACCACGCGTTAGAATAAATGTAAGATAACTTAAAAACGAGAGGATTAAGACCAACATAGTTACCTTTTTAAAATATTTAAAATCATACTTTTTTATATAGGGTTTTATCGCATCAAACGTAAAATATATAAATACCATCCACAAAATCTTTAAAAAAACAAATAAAGGGATAGAATACTGGTTTAAACGAATCACTAATAGGGGTATCTGTCCAAAAAAACCTCCCCATATTAACGTTAATAATGTAATAAAGGTAAGTCCTAAATAGAAATAAAACATCATGCGAAAAAACTTTAAATAATCTTTCTTAAGTACTGTACTAACCATGGTTATTGCCAACTTTCTATAGTAACTGATTTTTATACGTGTAATCGCCTTTATACCACAAATAGGCCATGACAAAGCTAATTGAAGAAGTGATTAAAATTATAAAAAAGAGTGCAATCATAGATATATTTGCGCCATACAAGTTAAGTCTAAGAAGTATTCTTGAAGTGATACTTCCAACTAAGTAAAATACTAAAAAGATAATTCCATAGACCGTTAATTTAGGCATGATCGCTTTGACAATCAACGTAAGTCCAATTAATAAAATCACAAAATTTAGAAGTTCAAACGATGTGTAAAGATAACCTAAACTTCTAATGTATTCATAAATATTTTGGATGTCTAGTGAATAGATACCCCAATTAAATAAATAAAAGAAGAAAGTTTGATACATAACACTATAAATATTTGTGATTAAATATCCAATAAATAAGAGTGTTAATAACGTCTTTTTGTAGTTAAACTTACGAAGTTCTAGAAAAAATAATACAATGATTAAAATATATAAGACACTTAATAAAATCTCAATTATGTTTACAAGAGGTGTCATATAGAAGGATAAAACACTAATTACTAAAGTAATCATTAAATTTGATGCTAAATAAAAACTAAATAACAATAATGTAACGGGGGATAAACGATGTAAATTTGTCATAAAGACCTCCTAAAGTAAATAACTCATTTCATTATAACAAGATTATCTTAAAAAGAAAAGACGCTTTTAGCGTCTTAACATTCATTCGCATGGGCAACACCCATTAAATAAATTTCCTTAATATGATTATCTTTAAGTGAATAATAAATATTTTTTCCTTCGCGTTTTGTTTTTACCACATTCATGTCTCTTAAAAGTTTGAGTTGATGTGAAATCGAAGATTGACTCATCTTAAGTTCGTTTGAGATATCTTGAACACAATAAGTTGACTCACAAAGTAGTGCTATAATCTTAAGCCTGGTTTCATCACTAAAAATTTTAAAGAGTTTGACAGTATCAGTCATTTGATTACGTTTTTTCATAGCTTCTTAGCCCCTCTTCCATAAATTAATCTTAAAGCATTCATAACTGCAATGAGTGTGATACCTACATCTGCGAATATTGCCATCCACATTGTGGCAATCCCAAAACTTGCTAATATTAAGAATAAAAACTTAACCCCTAGACTTAAAACAATATTTTGAATTACAATGCGGTAAGTTCTTTTTGAAAGCGTAAAAGCTTTCTTTAAAGTGCGTAAATCATCATCCATGATAATGACATCAGCTACATCTAAAGCAAGTTCGCTTCCTTTTCCCATTGCCACTCCAACATCAGCATTTTTAATGAGTGGAGCATCATTGATGCCATCCCCCACATACATTTTCATTTTTTCACTCTTGATCTCGTTAAAAACATTTAACTTATCTTCAGGGAGTAAACTATCTCTAAAATCAATCCCACCTAAAGCGTAAGCTACTTCATTGGCAGTATCTTTATTATCACCAGTTAACATCACTAAATGAAATCTTCGGTTTAAATGTTTTATAACGTTAATCGAACTTTCTTTGATTTGATCTTTAATAACAACGCGACCAACATACTTGCCATCATAAGCTACAAACACGTTAGTGCCTGCGGTATCTTTATCTTCTAAACCGTGAATGGCTTGATCGATTAAAAATTTGCGACTACCAACCATTAATACTTTTTCATTAAGTATGCCACTTAACCCGTAACCAGGGCTTTCAGTTACTTGTTCAATAGCGTATAAATCATCATGGTAAGCAGATACAATACTTGATGCGATAGGATGATTTGAGTATATTTCTATAGAAGCTGCAAGTTTTAAGGTTTCTAAATTTGTATACCCATCAACTTCAAAATTACCATGAGTTAGTGTTCCTGTTTTATCAATGCCAATGACATCGACTTTGTTCATCATATCTAAGAAATTAGACCCTTTAAATAAAATGCCTTTACGTGCACTCGCTCCAATCCCTGCAAAATAAGAAAGCGGAATACTTAAGACTAAAGCACAAGGACAACTAATGACTAAAAACGTCGCGGCTCTAAAAATATACTCTTCTATATTATTAGGGTCAAACAAGGTTGGCACTAAAAACATGATCAATGCCGCAACCGTTACAAACGGGGTATAAAAACGCGCAAAACGCGTAATGAAATTTTCAGTTTTTGACTTTTTATTGGTTGCATTTTCGATTAAATCAATAATCTTTGCGATGGTAGATTCATGATATTCTTTTTCTGCAGTGATCTCTATAACACTTCCAACATTAATATTTCCACTATGAACATAGTCACCAACTTCTACACTTTTAAGTTTTGTTTCACCTGTTAATGCTGATGTGTTTAAGGAGGTTCTTCCTTTTAAAACCGTACCATCTACAGGAATTTTTTCACCGTTTTTAACAAGGATTTTATCACCCTTTGTAAGGGTCATAGGATCTCTTATCACCCAAGCATCATTAATCCAAACATTAGCGTAATCGACATGAAGATCCATTAACGAACTAATTTCTTGTTTAGAACGATGAACCGCACGATGCTGTAAATGTTCTCCAACGGTATAAAATACTAAAACCGCAACCGCTTCAAAAGGTTTTGCGATAAACATTGCCGCTAGTGTTGCGATAAACATGAGTGTGTTTTCGTTAAAATAATCTTTTCTTTTAATGCCTTGATAGGTTTTAATCGCAATGATATGCACAATAAAACCATAACCAATCCAATATAAAGGATTAAAGCGCACCAAATTAAGTGACCTATCCAATAAATATCCCAACGCAAAAATAATAAGCCCAGCTAACATGAGCCAATGTTTTTTTACAAAGCTTTTATTTACCATTAGGTTACGTTTTTCATAAGGATATGTTTCAACACCATGTTCAATAGAGTCAACGATTCCTTTAATTTGACTTAAGTGTTTAGATTCTAAATAGTTATCCGTTACATCGATTAACATGACTTGATTGGCAAAATTAAAACTCGCTGAATTTATATAGTTGAGTTCAGTTAATGCTTTTTCTATTTTCCCCGCACATCCCGAACAAATAAGGTTTTTCATTACTATTTTTTTAATCATCGATTCACCTTCTTATTTTGTACATTCATTATATATGAGCAAACACTCATATGTCAAGGTATAACTTACGACTATTTAAATTGATTTTACCCTTCATGCGTGATATCATATTTTCATGTCGGAGGTGTTATGATGGATTTTTTAACCTATGTCAACGAACATAAAGAAGAAATCATTGATGAACTAAAGGATTTATTACGCATTCCAAGCGTACTTGATTACTATGATGAAGAAAGCGAAACGCCTTTTGGTGAAGCGATTCATGAAGCACTAAGTCACATGATTGCTCTTGCGAAAAAAGATGGATTTATCACTAAAAATGTCCAAAACTACGCAGGTCATATTGAGTATGGTGAGGGTGAAGAAATTTTGGGTGTTTTATGTCATTTAGATGTTGTGCCCCCAGGAGATAATTGGACCAATCCACCATTTTCCCCTACCATTAAAGAAGGTAAAATTTATGCCCGAGGGGCAATGGATGATAAAGGCCCAACCATCGCAGCGTATTTTGCATTAAAATTCTTAAAAGATTTGAACATTAAGTTATCAAAACGTGTCCGTATTATCTTAGGGACCGATGAAGAAACCGCATGGCGTGGCATTAAGAAATATTTTGAAACCGAAGAAATGCCTACCTTAGGCTTTGCGCCTGATGCAAGTTTTCCGCTTATTTATGGAGAAAAAGGGATGCTTTCTTTTGATGTATTAGGTAAATATGATGGTAAAGATGGTTTAATAAGTTTTGAATCAGGAGAACGTTATAACGTTGTCCCAGATAAAGCAAGCGCAACATTAAGTATTGATTTAAAAAAACCTTTTAATAATTTCTTAAAACATAATGGCTTTAAAGGAGAAATTGAAGGCAATACTTATATTATCCATGGTAAAAATGCGCATGCAATGCAACCCCATTTAGGGGTTAATGCAGGTTTTATCTTAGCCCAATTTTTAAAAGAACATTTCAATAACCCTATCATTAACTTTATCCATGAATATTTAAGCTTTGATGCATTTGGTGAAAAACTTAAAATTGATTATAGACATGACGAAATGAAAGAATTTACTATGAATACCGGTATTTTCCGCTACAATGAATCCGAGGTTCGACTCGGGGTCAATTGTCGATATCCAAAAGGTTTTGAACTAGATGAAGCCATTGAAAAAATAAAAAAAGCTGTTAAAAAACATAAATTATCCTATGATCAAAAAGGGAATATACCGATTCATTATGTTGATCCAAACGATGAATTAATCATCAAATTAATGGCAGCTTATCAAAAAATAACCAATGATATGGAAACGAAACCATTTACAATAGGTGGAGGCACCTATGCACGTTCATTAAACAAAGCCGTTGCCTTTGGAATGGTTATGCCAGGAAGAAAAGATGTTGCCCATCAAGTTGATGAACATATCTTTATTGATGACTTAATTGAAGCAACCGCAATTTATATGGAAGCTATATTTAGTTTAGCCCACGAATAAACGAATAAATAATTCAAGATATGCTCTTGAATTATTTTTTTTTAATTTTTTTTAAAAAATATCCAATAAAAGTTAAGCTTCATTCGTATATAGTGTGAAAGAAAAAAAATAAAACTTAAAAGGAGATTTAAAATGAAAAAATTATTTGTTGCATTAACTGTTTTACTATTTACCCTAACACTAAGTGCTTGCGCACTTTCAAGCAATCAAGTTTCAAATTTTACCCGTTTATTTGATTCAAGTGAGGATGTTTACGCATTCAGTGCCCTAAGCGCAGTTAGTGCGATGAGTGAACTCGATAACTCAACTGTGATAAATACGGCATACACAAAGCTTAATGAATCAGGGGATGACCCCATTGTTTTAGAAGATATAGAAGCCTTAGAACCCTATTTAAAACTTATTGAAACCTTTATGGTAAATGATGGCGTTCGTGTAACAACAGATTCATCAACCCTAGAAGGTTATGAAGAAATGATGCTCATCTCTATCGTAGATATTAACGGTGAAACCGTATCGTATGAACTTCACTATAATATTTTTAACGATGATGAACAAGAAGAAGCGCTTGACTTAGAAGATGAAGCGGATTTAGATGATGATTCTGATGAAGAAGACGAAGAAGATTTAGATGACGAAGAAGAATTAGAAGAAGAAATTGAAAATCGTTTAGAAGGTATTTTAGTCATTAATGAAGCTAGCTATGTTTTTACAGCAGCTCAAGAAATTGAAAACGATGAAGAATCATTTGAAATGATTGCATATTTAACAGAAAGTGATTATATCACGATCGAATATGAAATCGAATCAGAAGATGGTGAATCAGAAACTGAATTCTTATTAGAAATGTATCAAGATGATAACCTAATCAAAAGCACAGAAATCGAATTTGAGTACGAAGATGATGAAACCGAAATGAATTTAGAATTCACGCTAGGTAATCGTGTTGCACGTTATGAATTTGAGATTAAAGAAGAAAACAATGAACAAGTAATCGAAATCGAATTTGAAATTAGCGATTCTGAAGGATTAGTTGAAGAAGGAACCATTGAAATCTTTGTGATATTTGATCCATTAACTAATTCAACACAAATTAGCTATGAGATTAAAACCGCAGGTAGTGAAGATAGCCGTATCGTTGAAAGAGATTATGATGACGAAGACGACGACGATGACGATGACGATGACGAAGATGAAGAAACTGAAACATCATTTTAGTCATATTCACTTCAAGCAATGAAATTAATGCTATAATGAGGTAAAACCTATAAAGCGGTGAATGCGATGCCCTCAAAAAGTCAAATCAAACAATTAAAGCATAAAAATCAAGAAGCCTTCGAAGCGATCTATCATGAAACAAAACACGCCGTTTATGCGATGATTTTGCCTATAGTGAAAGATCGCTCTTTGGCAGAAGATATTATGCAAGATACCTACATTAAAATGATTGAGCGCATTCATAGTTACAATCCTAAATATAAATTCATAAATTGGCTTTTAACCATCGCCAAAAATCAAGCACTCGATGTTTACAGAAGACGCTCTAAAGAAGTTCCTCTAACAGATGCATGGTTAGATACATTGCCCAACATGACATCATCCATTGAGAAAAGATTACAAGCAGAGTACTATTTAAAAATTTTAACCGATGAAGAAAGACGTATTGTATTGCTTAAAGTAGTGGCTGATTTAACACATAAAGATATTGCTTATCAACTAGGTAAACCTTTAGGGACAGTAACTTGGATCTATCAAGAGGCCATCAAAAAAATGAGAAAGGCAAGTGAGGTGAATCAAGATGAAAAATAAAGATTTTAAAAAAATCATTCAAGAAGATTTTAAGGCAAGTACGCCTGAAGTTTTAAGTAATATTCATCTTGATGAAATCACCATTCAAACACCGGTTAAAAATAAGTACAAGATTTATTTTAAACGACTTGCTTTTGTGCCTATATTAACCGTGTTAGTAATCATTGGAATCATTATTATCGGTAATGAAGGAACCCCACCAGAACCAACCCCAGATCCAATTGCCTTTACTTTAAAAGAAGAAGTTTATTCCATTAGCGCAGTAAGTGCTGCTTCATTATTATCACAAAGTCTCAATCAATCATCATCTAGTTTAAGTAACCCTTATCTAAACCTTTTATCAAATCATGTCTTCATTGATGACGATGATGATGACGATGATGATGACAATGACTATGAAGACAATGATCCAAGCGATTTGTTAATCAATGATGAAATTGATAATTTATTCGCAAGCATCCATATGATTGAACCAATCATTGGAAATCGTGATGCAATGCATTTTATTCTTACTGAAAGCGAACTACCAGAGTATGACTCTAAACTCATATTCACAAGCTTAGATTTTAACAATTTCCCAGTTGACTATATCATGTATTATAACGAAACGATTCTAAGCGAAAATTATTCAACGCTTGATGGCATACTTTATATTGATAATCTTATGTATCATATTGAAGGTACCTTTAACTTAGACAACGATGAACAAGAAATCGAACTCATTGCTAACCTTCCTGATGATTTAGACACTTATGTAGAAATATCCCAAGAAGTTGAAAGTGATGAAGAATCCTTTGAAATTGAATGGGTAAAAGAAGGGGAAACCATCTTAGAAAGCGCCTTTGAAATTGAATATGATGATGATATAATTACAGTTTCAATGAGTTACGAAAGTGAAACCTATGAAATTAGTTATGAGATTGAAAAAACGAGCTCATCCAAATTAAAAATAGAGTATGAAATCGAAAGTTTAGATGAAGAAGAGGAAGGGTTTATAAACTTAGAAATTTTCACAGTGAACAGTGCACGGGTATTTAGGTTTACTATAGAAGTTGAAGATTACCCAGACTTAATTATTGAAAAAACTGAAATCGATTCTACTCCAAATAGCCTTTAAGCCAATCATTGATTGGCTTTTTATTTGACATTTTATAATAATAATGATAACATTAAAAATAAATTAAGGCATACCTTAAAAGAGGTGATAATTTGAATCAAGCATTTGAAGATTATTTAAAATTAATTTATGAGTTAGCTTCATTAAATAAAGGCGGCTATATCAAGACGAAGTTAATTGCCGATCACTTTGGATACACCCTTCAAAGTGTTAATGAAATGGTTAAGAAATTAGCACAAAAAAAATTGATAACATTTACCCCTTATAAGGGAATAAAACTAACAAAAAAAGGGTCATTAGAAGCACTAAGAATGATCCGTGCTCATAGAATTTGGGAAGTCTTTTTAGCTGAAAAATTAGGACTTTCATGGGAGTTACTACATGAAGAAGCTGAGAAACTTGAACATGTTACAAGCGAACATGTCATCAATCGTTTATATGATTATTTAAATCATCCTAAAACGTGTAAACACGGCAACCCAATTCCTGATCGCTTTGGGCATATGGATGCGTATTATACCACTACACTTTGGGATGTTAGCACAAAAGATATATTTACGATAAAAAGAGTTTTAGATCAAAAAGCGATACTAGTCTTTTTAGCAAATCATGATATTCATATAAACGACCAAGTAAAAGTTATTTCTAAAGAGACAGAAACAGGATTATTAATAATAGATCATCATAACCAAACCATAACGCTTTCTGAAACAATATCTAAGTCGATTTATGGTGAGGTCAACTAGGAGGATAACTATGGATTTTTCAACACAAGAATTATTGTTTGCATTCTTACTTACAACCTTCGCAGGGTTATCGACAGGTATTGGTAGTGCCATTGCCTTTTTTGCGAAAAAAACCAACGAGACCTTTTTAAGTGTCAGTTTAGGATTTAGTGCAGGAGTCATGATTTATCTTTCGTTTGTCGAAATTTTTCCGAAAGCTTATGAATCGCTAAGTGTAATTTTAGGTAATAGTAGTGCCTATCGTATCACAACGCTTGCCTTTTTTGGAGGAATCTTCTTAACAGCCATTATTGACCGGCTCGTCCCTCAAGCGGCGAATCCGCATGAGATAAGAGATGCTTCTGAAGTAGGAGAAGATCATGTTGATTACGTTGAAAAAGCCCGTGCAAAATCGCTTTTACGTATGGGATTATTTACAGCCTTTGCGATTGCGCTTCATAACTTTCCTGAAGGGATTGCAACGTTTTTAGCAACCTTAGAAGACCCACAACTAGGGATTAGTATAGCCATTGCGGTTGCGATTCATAATATTCCAGAAGGGATTGCCGTATCAGTTCCAATTTATTATGCAACTGGTTCAAAGTTAAAAGCTTTTAGATATTCTTTCTTAAGTGGGTTAAGTGAACCACTTGGTGCAGTAGTTGCCTTCTTTATTTTACGTGCGATCATGAGCGACTTACTCTTTGGTATTGTATTTGCCTCAGTAGGGGGAATTATGGTTTATATTGCAATAGATGAACTTTTACCTACAGCTGAAAAATACGGTGCCCATCATAAAGTAATTTATGGGTTACTTGCCGGTATGGGTGTTATGGCATTTAGTTTAATCTTATAAGCCTTGACCATTAAGAATTGTCAATGCACTTAAAGCATGATATAATGTAATGATACAAATTTAACCTTGGGGGCGAGGTTTATGTTTAAAGAAGAATTGGTATTGCCTTTAATTACTGAAATTAAGGCAATTTTCGACCTTGAAATCATTGACTTTTTGTTGCTCGATAAAAAAGGTATACGCTATGCCCATGCAGAATATTTAATTGAAAATACCTTCTTAATCTTTGATCAAGCAAACACATTAAAAAAGGAAAAAAAACCTTACATTCTCTTTGATTTAGAAAATTATAAAGGGGCAATATTTTATAATCAAACCGATGCATTTTTAGCGATTGTATTTGAATCTAACGGATTGAGTGAAAAGACGTTAGATATCATCTACAACCGCCTTTTAAATGTGTCTTTTTTTAAACATCATTTTGAACTCAACTTAGATAAATTGCATCAAGACCACTATGCTATGGTTACTTTTGATTATGAAGGCTATGTTAAAAACTACAATCATTTTGCGGCTGAAAGTTTTAAGATAGTGCCTAGTACTTTAAGTGATTTTAACAATGTTTTTGAGGATTTTGAAAGTTTTAAAGTCTTTTTTAATACAGCAAAAAATAACCCTCAAAATTTATCAATCACTTTAGAGACAAAGTTTAATCAAACCTTTAAAGCAACATCCTTAAATAATTCAAAGGCTAATCTTATTCAAGTAGTATTTACCTTCACCCCTAAACAATCTTTTTATGAAAATATATTAGATAGCTTTGACTTTTTAAAGCTTGGGATTGTTCATTTATCGCTTATTTTTGATGATTCAAACCAACCCGTTGATGCTTCAATCATTTATGCAAACGCACAGTATGGACGTTTAATGAATAGTGATATAAAAGAAGTAATTGGAAAAACCATCTATTCTATTTTCCCAGATTTTCCAGAAAAACGGTTTACTCGATACGCAAATGTTGCATTAAAAAGAATGCATTTATCGTATGAAGATTATGTACCTTCACTAGATAAACATTTTCATATTTACAGTTATTCGCCAAAAGAAAATGAGTTTATCAATGTCTACTACGAAACAACGTACTTTCATAAATTACAATCTAAAGAACGCGAACAACTCCGTAAACTTCAAATGATGATGTCATTTGCTGAGATGGGATTTTTTGAAGTAGATATCATTTCAAAAAAATTCAAATCAGATAACTATGTGAAAAAGATTTTTGAAAACCAATTAACTGATTATGATGCGTATCGTGAACTCTTTATTCATAGTGTTCATGAAGAAGATAAAAATGCTATTTTTTCTAAAAACAAACAACTATTAAATGGGGATATAAAAGAAGGGGTTTCTTTAGTAAGAATGAATTTACCTAACGCAAAACGAACCAAGTATATTGAATATTACTTACAAACCCTCGACTTTGATCATGATGGTAAAGCCAAACGGATTTTAGGGTTAGTCCGTGATGTTACAGATACTCAAGAAGTAAGAAATCGTATCGATTATCTTGCAAGTCATGATCAATTAACTGATGTATTTAATCGTCATCATCTAAAACAATCATTGCGGAAAGAAATCTTTCATTACCCCATTGAGTTAGCTATATTAGATTTAGATGGTTTAAAAACTGTAAACGATGTCTTTGGTCATTATCAAGGTGATCAAGTCATTAAAACCTTCGCAAAACGCTTAAGAGAGATTTATCACGATCAATATATTGCGCGTATTGGTGGCGATGAATTTGTCATTATCTTTACAAGAGCGTGTAAAAATAAAGCATTAAGAGAAACACAAGTAAGAGAAAAAATAGCTAACTTACTCGATTTAAAGATTCCCCTTGATGTCAGTATTGGGTATGCAACCCTCAATGAAAATGATACGTTTAGTCAAGTCTTAAATAAGGCTGATGAAGCGATGTATCGCGATAAATTACTCGCACGACCCATGCGCAAACAACGTATTTTAAAAGCGATTATGTCTTATTTATTTCATGAAGATAAAACCTTGTTAGACCGTATTGACCGTTTAAAAAACGATGCGATTGATTTAATGCATGTGTTAGGGTATGAACGTAAAAATGATTTAAACAATTTAAAAGATGCAATTTACTATCATGCGATTGGTCAAGTGATGGATTATGTTCAAAAGGTAAAAATAAGAAAATTAACCCCGCGTCATGAATTTTTAAATGTTGAAGCAGGATTTAAAATATTATCAAACTTAATTGATAATGAAGTCGTTACAAAGACGGTTTTATATCAATGTGAGTATTATAACGGTAAAGGCTATCCCCACCATTTAAAAGGAACTGACATTCCATTACATGCTAGAATTCTTTCATTAGTTTATGGCTATGAGTACTTATTTCATGATTTAAATTTAAGTAAAGAAGCGGCTTTAAAAAGACTTGAATCTGGCACCAATAAGTTTTATGATCCTATCATGATGGATGCTTATTTATCACTTAAGAAATAAAATGGGTATCTATTGGTAAAAAAGCGTAGATTTGTTATAATGATTTTGGTGATTTTATGCGATTAAGAAGAGTAAAAGATGCAGAAAAGAAAATACTCAATCACCCCGAGTATATTTTAAATATTCCAAGGGGAGAACACTATCCTTTAAACAATGCATTTAAAGAAGATAAACCCTTACGCATTGAAATTGGCAGTGGAAAAGGACAATTCATTCACGAAATGGCTAAGCGCCACCCAGAAATGAATTTTATCGCGATTGAGAAGTTTGATAGTGCGATTGTTAAAATTCTTGATAAGGTCTTAATAGAACCCCTTAATAATCTTTATTTAGTGAGAATGGATGCTGAATTTTTAAAGGGTTGTTTTAAAGCGAAAAGTGTTGATAAAATTTATTTAAACTTTTCAGATCCATGGCCTAAAGTACGTCATGAAAAAAGACGATTAACCCATTCAGATTTTTTAAGTATCTATCAAGAAATCTTAAAAGAAAATGGAACCATTGAACTTAAAACGGATAACCGAAAGTTTTTTGAGTATAGTATAATAAGTATGCAAAAGTTTGGGCTAAGCTTTGATGAGATTTCGCTTGATTTACATCAAGATATAGAAATTGATAATATTATGACTGAGTTTGAAGAGAAATTTTCTAAAACCGGTCCTATTTATAAAATAATGGCTTCATTTTAGGAGGAGACAATGAAAGATTTTTATTTTGATTTAGTAAATTTACCAGGCGCTCCAAGTTTTGAAAAACATGTTAAGCGCTATATGAAAACACAGATTAGTAAAGTTACAAAGGATATTGTTGAAGACAAACTCGGCAGTATTTTCGGGGTTTTAAACCGCGATTCAAAAGGACCACGTGTTATGGTAGCAGGTCACATGGATGAAGTGGGTGGACTTGTTACAGGAATTACCAAACAAGGTTTAATTAAAATGATTCCTCTAGGTGGGATGAAAGGCGATGTTTATTTAAGTCAACACATGATTATTTATACGGATGACTTAGAAGAAATTCCAGGAGTAACTGCTTCAAAACCACCACACCTTACAAGAGGACAATCAAAACCAGATGATCCACTCAAATTTGAAGATTTATTAATTGATATTGGCGCTGATTCTAAAGAACATGCCGAGAGTATGGGCGTTAAAATTGGCCAACAAGTTATCTCTAGAAATGCCGTTGTTAAAACTAAAGATGGTAAAAAATATATTTCAAAAGCTTGGGATAACCGTTTTGGTTGTGGCATGAGTTTAGATATTTTACAAGCTTTGAAAGATGAAAAATTATCATGTAGTTTATATGCAGGGGCAACTGTTCAAGAAGAGGTTGGTTTAAGAGGGGCACAAACTGCCGCTGGTTTAGTCAAACCAGATATTTTCCTTGCGGTTGATGCCTCACCTTGTGCTGATGTATTTGATGGGGATGAGGTTAGTGGGACTTTAGGAAACGGATTCTTAATTCGTTTTTATGACCCAAATGCTTTAATGCATCAAGGCATGAAAAAATATATTGAAGCAATGGCAAAAAAACATAATATTAAATGTCAATATTACCAATCAAAAGGCGGTACAGATGCCGCGCGTGTTCAACTAGCTCATGATGGGGTTGTTGTTGCAACGATTGGGATGCCTGCACGCTATATCCATTCAACGACTTCGATGATTCATGAAGATGACTATCAAGCAGTAAGAAGTATCTTAATTGAACTCATCAAGTCATTTAACACAGATACGTACGAAGAGATTCGATCTAACGTATAAATAAGTTATAAATTTTCAAAAATATGGGACCCAAGTGGCCTAAAATTAAGGAGAATTTAAATGAGAAATGACAAAGTTTCAGAAATGACCTTTTTAGCAATGTTTATTGCGATTATTACGGTCATGAGTTTTGTACCATGGTTAGGATATATTACAATTGGTGGCGTCGCAATTACACTGATTCATATCCCGGTTTTAATTGGCGCAATATTTGGCGGTAAAAGAGTGGGCATCGTTTTAGCCACAACTTTTGGTGTCTTAAGCATGATTCGTGCTTTTATGACACCAGATGCTTTTAATGTATTTTTTCAAAATCCATTAGTAAGTGTGTTGCCTAGATTTATTTTCGGTGTGATGATTTGGTATATTTACATCGGGTTACATCGTCTATTAAAACCAATTATTGTAACAGAAGATGAAGATGAAGAGAAAAAGAAAAAACTCATTAGACTTAATGAGTTTACTGTATTAGGCATTACGTTTGCAGTATCAAGTATGGCACATACGTTAATTACGTTAACGGCTTTATATATCTTTTCTTTTGAATCTGAAGTTTACCTTCTTTATTTCGCAGATGCTAATGTCTTAAGATTTATTTGGTTTATTTTATTAAGCAATGGTTTTGTTGAAGTAGGATTAGCCGTGATTATTGGGGCACCAATAACTTGGCGCTTAAGAGAATATTTACGCAGTGATTTTAACACCATAGAATAGGGGGAACATGATGCGTCTTTATATTGATATAGGCAACTCAAATATTGTGATAGGAAAAGGGACTAATGACATTTTAGAAACGTATCGGTATAAGACCGATACGACTAAAAGTGGCGATGAATATTACACCATGTTAAATCATCATTTCACCGATGTTGATGATGTAATTATCGCAAGTGTTGTCCCACAAGTTAATACCGCTTTTAAAACGTTTATCAATCGTTATTTTAATATTAGCCCAAAATTTATTGGGCCAGGAATTAAAACAGGCGTTAAGCTAAAAACCGATAATCCCAAAGAAGTTGGCGCAGATTTAGTTGCTGGGGCTGCAGGTGCCATTCAATATTATGGTGATCATGCGATTATTGTTGATATGGGGACAGCCACAACGTTTACTTTAGTTAGTCAAAAAGAAATCAAAGGGGTTGCGATTACCATTGGTTTAGATTCAAGCCGTGATTGTTTAGTCTCAAAAGCATCTAAACTTTTACAATTTGAGTTTGAATCTCCAAAAGGTGTATTAGGGACAAACACCGTTGATGCTTTAAATAGTGGATTATTGTTTGGCCACGCGATGCAAATCATTGGGATGGTTAGGAATATTGTCCACAGTTATGGGCTCGATGACGTTCATGTTTTAGTAACAGGTGGCGCATCCAAACTAATCAAAGAAATTTTACCCAAACACTTTATCTACGATGATTTACTCGTCTTAAAAGGGTTAATTGCAATTTATGATAAAAACTTTATTTAATTGAATTGACAAACTTACACTTACTACATATAATAAAAAAATAATGGTTATAAGGAGTGACGTTATGGTATTTGAAAAAATCAAAACCATCATTGCAGATGAACTAGGTATTGAAGAAGACATTATTGAATTAGATTCGGATTTAACGGATGATTTAGGCGCAGACTCTCTTGATGCGGTTGAACTCATCATGGCTATTGAAGAAGAATTTGATGTCCAAATTGATGATAGTGCAGCGCAAGAGATCAAAACGGTTCAAGATATTGTAGACTATTTAGAAGATGTTTTATAAAAAGACAACCTAGTTGTCTTTTTTTGTACGCTTTATTTGAGTGATAAACCGAGCGTTTTATGGTATAATCTAAGGGGTACTTAAAAGACTTTAGAGGATGATTTTTTTGAAAAAATTTACTTTAATCATAGTGTTTATGTTTGGTGGGTTTTTAAGCGCATGTTCGAATACATCAAGCTTAGATTATGCATATCCATCAAGTATAACCATTGAAAAAAATGTTAATGCGCGTAAAGATCATGAAGACTATGAAGTCATCACTTTAACCGATGAAGATGAAATCAAATCTTTCATTGATGCGTTAAATACTTGGCGTTATTCCCTTGAAAAAGGCGCAATACTCTCAGTAGATACTTATGAATATGTCATTACTTTTGATGATGAAATGATTAAAATTGTACATTTTAAATATTTTTATTTAGATGATTCACGAACACCTTATTTACTAGAAGAGGGTTCATTAGATTTTATTGCGAACCTCAACTGGACTTAAAGAAAGAGGGATTTTATGAAAAAACTATTGCTTATTGATGGGTCAAATGTCATGTTTAGAGCCTATTATGCAACGGCCTATTCAGGAAATTTAATGCAAAATTCTAAGGGCGAATATACCAATGCGATTTTTGGCCTTGCGAATATGTTTAATGCCATTATTAAAGAAGACTTTACCCATGTATTAGTCGCTTTTGATAAAGGAAAAGAAACCTTCAGACATAAAGAATATGAAGCCTATAAAGCTAAACGTACTAAGATGCCTGAAGAGTTTGTTTCTCAGCTACCTTATGTGAGTGAGATTGTTGATAAATTAGGGTTTTTTCAATACGAAGAAGAAGCATTAGAAGCCGATGATATCATCGGTAGTATGGTTGAAAAATTTTATGATGATTTTGACGAAATTGAAATCATTTCTAACGATAAAGATTTATTCCAACTTTTAAATAAAAAAGTCACTATAAGACAATCTAAGCGTGGGGTTCAACCAGAACGCTCTTATACAGTAAGTGACTTGTATGATGATTATCAACTTGCTCCCTATCAAATCCCTGATTTAAAAGGGTTAATGGGTGACAGCAGTGATAACATCCCAGGGGTCCCTGGAGTTGGTGAAAAAACAGCACTTAAACTTTTACATGATTATGGATCTATAGAAGAAATACTTAAAAATTTAAATGAGCTAAAAGGAAAATTAAAAGAGCGCATCAGTGAACATGCGCAACAAGCTTTATTTTGTAAAAAACTTGCAACCATTATAAAAAATGATCCCTTAGAACAAATCACTTTAGATAAAGTCGCTTATGAAGGCGTTAAAACAGAGGCATTAATCGAGTTTTATCAGCGTATGGATTTCCATTCCTTAATTAAAAAATTAGACACGCCAACTGAAAGTAAAGATGAACGCTTTAAAATTATTAAAGACGAATCAAGTATAAAAAACACACTCACTAAAGATGGGGTTTTATTGCTTGAAAGTTATGGCGATAACTACCATAAGGCAAACCATTTAGGTTTTGTTTATTTAAATGATTTAGGGGCATGTTTTATCCCTTACAAAGATGCAATCGCTTCAGAATCCTTTAAAGAATATTTAAAGAGCGATTTAAAGAAAGATACATTTGATTTAAAACGTCTTTATGTTAGTTTGCGTCACGCAGGTTTAACCATTAAAAATGTTAGCTTTGATTTACTGCTTGCAGCCTATGTATTAAACCCTTTAAACACCAAAGAAGATTTTAAAGTTGTTGTATCTAATTTCGATTATCAAGACGTACCTTATTATGATGAAGTTTATGGTAAAGGCGCAAAAAGTGCTATACCTAATGAAGAAATTTATATTCAGTACGCCTTAAAAAAAGCTTTGGCGATTATGACATTAAAACCAGCCCTTCATGATTTGATTGTTCAACAAAATCAAGAAGAACTATTATATGAAGTTGAACTGCCATTATCTTATACTTTAGGAGATATGGAATATGAAGGCATTGATGTAGACCAAGCCGCGCTTAAACAACTTGATGAATACTTAAATGAGGAATTAGAAGAGCTAACCAAAGCGATTTATCAAGAGGCAGGCGAGTCATTTAATATAGGAAGCCCTAAACAATTAGGGGTTATATTATTTGAAAAATTAGGGTTACCATCGTATAAAAAATCTAAAACGGGGTATTCTACTAATGTTGATGTATTAAATAAACTTAAAAATCGTCATCCAATTATTGAAAAAATCATGCTTTATCGAACCCTTTCTAAGTTACAATCAACCTATGTAAAAGGGTTAAGTGATGCCATTTTTGATGATGGAAAAATTCATACGATTTATAAACAAGCGTTCACTCAAACTGGCCGCTTATCAAGCATTGAACCAAACTTACAAAATATCCCGATTCGTACAGAACGAGGCAGAGAAATTCGAAAAGTATTTATTCCATCGAAAAATGACACCCTTCTTGCGAGTGATTATTCACAAATTGAATTGCGTGTTTTAGCCCATATGGCTTTAGAAGAAAACTTAATTAAAGCCTTTAAAGAAGACCAAGATATCCACACCATTACCGCTAAAGAAATCTTTGAGAAAGAAACGATTACCTCAAGTGAACGCCGCATTGCAAAAGCGGTTAACTTCGGAATCATTTATGGTCAAAGTGCTTGGGGATTAAGTGATGAATTAGACATCTCACGCGATGAAGCGGAACGATTTATTGATCGCTATTATACGCGTTTTTCTGGAATTGCAGGATTTATGGATACTGTGATCGATCAAGCCAAAAAAGAAGGCTATGTTAAAACGATTTTAAATCGTCGTCGCTATATTCCTGAGATGGACAGTAAAATATATGCCCAAAGAGAACTTGGGAAACGCACCGCTATGAATGCACCAATTCAAGGCAGTGCCGCAGACATTATTAAAATTGCGATGATTAAAATTGATCAAGCGATGAAAGAAAAAAGATTAAAATCAAAACTGATTTTACAAATTCATGATGAACTCGTATTTAATGTTAAAGATGAAGAATTAGATACGATGAAAAAACTCGTTAAAGATACCATGGAGGATGCGATTCGTTTAAAGGTTCCCTTAAAAGTTAACTTAGAACTTGGGGCTAATTTAGACGACGCCAAATAAACCCATGAAAATTAAAGAAGTGATGCAAAAAAGCTTATTTGTTAATAGCAGCTTAGTGATTTTAAAGTTATTATCGGGCTTTATCTTTAAAAGTGCGAGTTTAGTTGCCGATGGGATTCATTCATTAAGTGATTTGATGAGTGATATCTTAGTGTTATTAGGTTTAAAACAAACCACAAAACCTCCCGATGATGACCATCCCCTTGGGCATGGTAAGTTTGAGTATGTATTAAGTTTACTTTTAGGTATTGGCGTCATTGGGGTTGCTTATCAATTGTTTGTCAGTGTCATTAAAAAATTAAGCGAACCTATTAGTATCCCTAGTCCTTTATCGCTTGTTGTTGTCTTAATTGCAGTAATTAGTAAATATTTTTTAGCTAAATATTTAGCTAAAAAAGGAGATGATTTAAACTCTTTAGTTATTAAATCATCAGGAAAAGAATCCTTAGCGGATGTCATAAGTTCATTCGTTGTATTATTTGGGATTGGCTTTGCGCTTTTAAGTCAGTATACAAGTTTAGATTTTTTAGTTTATGGCGATTTGATTGCGGGATTAATCATCGGCTTATTCATTTTAAAAGTAGCCTTAGAAATCATTTATGATGCAATATTTTCTTTATTAGGTAAAAGTGCAGATGGAAAACTAATGCATTCGATAAAAGAAGAAATCTTGATGATTCCAGGGGTTTTAAATGTTGACAAACTTCAAATGATTGAATATGGTTATTATTATCAAGTTATGATTGATATTGCAGTGAATGCATCCATTAGTGTTAAGGAAGGTCATGACATTGCAAGTATGTGTAAGAAAACCTTATTAAATCATGAATCCATCACGCATGTGATTGTTCATGTAAATCCTTATGAGGAGTGAGTTTATGAGTTTATGTTTAGAAAGAAAAAGTGTAAGAAAATTTAAATCAACGCCTATTAGTGATACGGTAATTACCGAACTATTAAAAAGTGCCATGCAAGCACCGAGTGCTAAAAACCAACAACCTTGGCGCTTTTTTGTGATTAAAAATCAAGACCTTTTAAAGCAACTATCCAAGGTTTCTACAGGAGCGCATATGGTTGAACATGCACCCATTGCAATCGTCGTTGGATTTACTAATGATACTAAAAGTCCTAAAATGGCACCAACGGATTGTGCCGCTGCCACACAAAATATTTTATTAGAAGTTGTCAATCAAAACTTAGGCGCTGTATGGATTGGATTATACCCTTTAGAAGAAAGAACGTCTCAAGTTAAATCCTTACTTAAATTAGATGAAACTATTACCCCATTTTCTATGATTGCGATTGGTGAACCCAATGAGTCAACAGCGGTTACTAAGTTACGTTATGATGCTTCTAAGATTAAAGTGATTGAATAATGCCTGAACTCCCAGAAGTTGAAACCGTAAAAGAAACCTTAAAACCATTAATCGTTGGAAAAACAATCGCACATATTGATGTGTTTTATGATAAAATGATACTACCCTTAACTCCGGAAATCTTAAATAAGCATCTGCGAGGTAAAACCTTAAAAGGCATTGACCGCTTAGGAAAGTATTTACTTTTTAATTTTGATTATTATACCTTACTCGTTCATTTGCGTATGGAAGGGAAATTTTTCTTAAAAGAACAAGGTGAGCCGGTCTTAAAACACGAACACATCGCTATTAATTTTAAAGATGGTACAAGTTTACGCTATGATGATGTTCGTAAATTTGGTACCCTAACCTTAAAAGATACCGCTACAGTTTACTCGACTTTGCCTTTAAGTAAACTAGGGTTTGAACCTAATGACAAAAGGTTAACGAAAAAATATTTAAAAGAAAAGCTTAATAACAACCGTGTAATCAAAGCGAGTTTACTCGATCAAAGGATTATTTTAGGACTAGGTAATATTTATGTTGATGAAGTACTTTACTGTGCTAAAATCAACCCTAAAACGATTTCTAACCGCATCACATTAAAACAGTGTGAAACCTTAATCACTTGTGCAAATCGAGTGATTAACCGCGCGATAGAACTTGGCGGGTCAAGTATTCGAAGCTATTTAAATAGTTTAGGCATCACAGGTCGATTTCAAAATGAACTTAGTGTCCATCTTAAAGAAGGAGAACCTTGTTTAAGTTGTGATGGGGTCATCATTAAAGAAAAGATTGCAACAAGAGGAACTTATTATTGCCCAAGATGTCAAAAGTATAAAGCATAAAGGAGCGTATTTAAATGACTAAAATCATTGGCTTAACCGGTGGGATTGCTACCGGTAAATCAACCGTGACCCAAATGTTTTTAGACAATAAAATCCCAGTGATTGATAGCGATAAAATTGCTAAAAACTTATTAGATAAAGGTCAAGAAGCTTATCAAGAAATCCTTGATGCTTTTGGAACAGAAATATTAGCAACTGATCAAACCATTAACCGCCAAAAACTAGCTAAAATCATTTTTAATAATGAAGAAGCACGTAATAAACTCAATAGTTTAGTTCATCCTAAAGTCAAAAAGGTTATTTATTCAGAAATTGCAAAACTTAAAATGTTTGAACCAGAATTTATCGTTCTTGATGTCCCGCTTTTATTTGAAAGTGAGTTTGATAAGATTTGTGATGTAACCATTTTAGTTTATGCAAGAAGAAAAGATCAAATCAGCCGTTTAACCATGCGTGATCATATTGATGAAACCTATGCAGTCCAAAAAATTAAGGCACAAATGCCATTAAGTAAGAAAAAGGCAATGGCTGATTATGTCATTGACAACTCAAAAAGTATATTAGAAACCAGAAAGTCATTTGATAAAGTCTTATCAGACATAAGGAGTGATTAGATGAGTATTCGCTCATTTTTAGAAACGAACGTAGAAACCAAAGAAAGAAAACTTGATTCAAGACTTCAAACCCATTATTTTAGACATTCTTATAAATCGGTTAAAGAAACCTATTTGAAATATTTAACTGATCACGGGTATCAGGTAAAAACCATTAACGATGTTCATCATGAAGTCTTTGCTGAACACAAAAACCATTTTGTGATTGCAACGATTACTCAAATTAATCCTGCCGAAACAGCGCTTGATTTAAAAGTAGGGTATGAAACTTTATTTGGGTTTAATAGACCTAAAAATACTATTTTATCGATCTATGCTGAAATGAAAAAAACATTAACGTTTAAAGGTACAGGCTTACACGCTTAAAGGAGATATTATGCAAAGAAGTGAGTTTAAAATTAATGCCCACAAGCATATAGATCATGACCAGCGTAATGTCATGAGTCTTTTATATTTGCCTATTATTGGGACTGAAGCGTTCAGTCTTTATTTTAGCTTGTATGCTTTAATAGACCGCACTTCATTAAAAACCAAAAGCTATCCTCATGTCTTTTTATTTGATTTACTTAGTTTAAGTCAAATACGTTTTATTCAAGCTAAAGAGAAATTAGAAGCGGTTGGTTTACTTGAGAGTTATCGTAAAGATGATGAATATTTATATGAACTATTTCCCCCTTTATCAGCGGAAAGTTTTATTAAAGATAGTATGTTTGCGCCTTATTTAATGAGACAAGTTGGAAAAAATCGTTTTGAAGAACTTATAGATTTCTTCAAAATTACCCGTACACAAAAAAGCGGATATGAGGTTGTCTCAAAGTCATTTACGGATATTTTTGAACCTGCCTATGAAAACATCAAAACCCGATCAAACTACATACATAATGAGCCTAAAAAGGTTCATTCAACATCACTTTTTAACATTGATTTGGTACTTGAAGCTTTACCAGATGTTTATGTTCATGAATCAACCAAAACATCTCACATGAAGGCACGCTTAAAAGACATGGCTTACGTATATAGTTTAGATGAATCGACTTTAAAAGACCTTATTTTAAAAAGTTTAAATGACGATGCATCGGTTAATTTAGAACATTTAAGCAAAGAAGCAGAGAAACATTATCAAGCGCAACCAAAAAATCCAATAAAGAAAAAACATATCACATATGATATAGAATACTTTAAAAATATTCATCCTGTTGAAATGGTTGAAGATATGACAGGCATGCATGTACCAGCATCAGATTTAAAAATTATTGATCAAATAATTAGTCAAGGGTTTTTTAAATTAGAAGTTGTAAGTGTACTCATTGCTTATGTATTAAAAGAGCTCAAATTTCAGTTTCCAGTTTACAAGTATTTTGAAAAAATCATTGCACAATGGAAACGTAATAAAATCGAGACAGCTGAAGATGCGATTAACTATATAATTCAAATGAAAACCAAATCTAAAACCCAACAAAAAACTACCCACTATAGCCGCAAAAAGGAATTACCAGAAGATATTAAAGTGGATTGGTTAGATGATTATATCAAATCGATAGAGAAGGAGTGAACCTATGAAAAAATACGACTTTAAAACCAATAGTGATTTAGTTGATAATATCGCCGAAGAACTATCTGTAGATCCTATCTTAAAGCGCTTCTTTATTGATCATGATATTCCAAATCAAACCATTGTTAATCATTTAAATGATTTAATGGTCTTCAAACAAGAAAATCCGCGTTGTTTTGAATGTCAAGGACTTGATTTTTGTACCCAAGATACTTTAGGTCATCAACCCGTTTTAGCTTATGAAAACGGTGAAATCATGCTTTATTATAAAGAATGTAATTTCTTAATTAATGCAAAAAGAAAAGATAAGGAAAAATCCTTATTCAATGCCATGTATATGCCAGATATGGTACACCATGCTTCGTTAGCTGATTTTCACTTAAATAGCGAAAACCGTAAACAAGTCTATCAAAAACTGATGCAAATTATCTCTAAAGTTAAACTAAATCAAGATACTAAAGGACTTTATATCCATGGCAATTATCAAATTGGTAAAACATACACTTTAGCTGCCTTAGCTAATCAGCTTTCTCAACTTTCAAAAAAAGTTGTGTTAGCGTATTATCCTGACTTAGTGAGAGAAATTAAGTCTTCTATTGCCAAAGGAAATTTAGAAAGTATCATTCAAAGTCTTAAAGAATGTGATGTTTTAATGCTTGATGATATTGGTGGAGAATCCCCATCTTCATGGATTAGAGATGAAGTATTAGGGCCAATCTTACAACATCGTTTGCTTGATAAAAAACTAACCTTCTTTTCCTCGAATGTTTCGATGAAAGAACTACCAAAATATATGGTAGAAAGTGCACAAGAAGCCGAAAAGTTAAAAAGCTATCGTATTTTTGCGCGTATTAATTCTTTGACTGATGAAATTAAAATGTAAGAAAAACGCTTCACTACAATTAATTGTTGTAGTGAAGCGTTTTTTTTATGCAAGAATGGTTGGTCGTTTATATAAAATAATGGTGATTAAATCTAAGAGCCATAATACTGTAGCCCCAGCAAAAATCCAAATAATACCTGCGATTAACATTAAATTATCTTTGGTTTCAACACCTTTTGCGATGCGATAAATGCCCCAAGCAAGCCCATCAATAAATGGTAAAGCTAAAATTAGTTTAACAATCCATGGTAATCCATCAAATCCTTTTACTAAATCCTTCATAATATCGCCTCCTACTTTTAGTTTATCACAGGTAATGTAAAATAAAAATAATTTCTTTACAAAATCATTACGGCTATGATATAGTGAAAGTATCTTTAATAAAATTAAAAAAAACTTTAATAAAGTTAAAGGATGGTTCGATGAATAAAATACCGAAGTGGTTAGAACATTTAGATGATGATGACTTAATGTTTATTAAACGATTTATTTTAGCAAGTGGAAGTTTAAAAGAAATGGCTTCAATTTATGAAGTCACCTATCCAACCGTTCGCTTGAGAATGGATAAGCTGATTGCGAAAGTAAAACTCTATGATGAAAGTGATGATACATTTATTGCGTACTTAAAACAATTAACCCTTGATCAACACATGAGTTATGAAACCGCGAAAAAAGTCGCAGAGATGTATAGAAAAACGAAGGGAATGAATTAATATGAGTATCTTAATTGTTTTAGTTTTTTTCTTGTTTGTATTTGTCTTTTTTATCGCTTTAGAAGCGTTCTTGTCACTTTTAGATCAACCTATATTTGGGTTAATATTACCTTTTGGTGTATTATTAATCTTTTCTGGTTTAAGTTTTATTACGTTCACTCGCATCTTCCTTACACTTTTAACCGGTCTTATTCCTTTTGGTATTTTAATGCTTGAGTTTGCGATTATTCGTTTAATTAAAGGTAGTAAAAAGCAACCTACTATAAAGCCTTCAAGTGAAGAAACTCGCATGAAAATTAACGATTTATAAGGAGCATTGCTCCTTTTTTTATGGTCAAATTGAAACAAACAAGTATAATAAAAGTAGGGGTGATTGTATGATAGAAGTAAAACATGTGACAAAATCTTATGATAAAATAAAAAAAGCTAACGATGATATTACATTAACCATTGAAAAAGGTGACTTATACGGATTCATTGGCCATAATGGTGCGGGAAAAACAACACTTTTAAAATCGATTAGTGGCATCATCAATTTTGATGAAGGAGATATCTTAGTGGATGGATACTCCATTAAAAAAGACCCAATAAAGGTTAAAAACATGCTCGCATACATTCCAGATCAACCTACTGTATATGAGAGTTTAACAGGTATTGAGTTTTTAAACTTTATTGCCGATTTATATCAAATAAGTGAAGAAGAAAGACTCAATAGTATTAATACATACGCAAACTTATTTGAGTTAACCGATGCTCTAAATCAAGTTATATCATCTTATTCACACGGAATGAAACAAAAACTCGTTATTATTAGTGCTTTGATTCATAAACCCAAAGTAATGCTTTTAGATGAACCCTTTGTAGGGTTGGATCCTAAAGCTAGTTTTCACCTTAAAGAAATATTTGATCAGTTAAGAAAAAAAGGTACTGCTATATTCTTTTCGACCCATGTTTTAGACGTTGCAGAAAAATTGTGTAACAAAATCGCTATTATAAAAGACGGTAAGATTGTTGCGAATGGTTTAACGAAAGATGTTATATCGATTGAATCTTTAGAAAAAACGTTTATGGATTTAAGTAGTGAATGATGTTTTTTAAACTATTTAAGATTTTTTGGAAAGAAAATTTTTCATTAAAACGTTTTTTAGGATTCGATCCCAAATCAAACCGTTTAAAAACATTTTTTATTTTATTAGCGATTGCTTACGCTTTAGTTGTTTTTCTTGGTGGTTTTATTTATTTAACGTATGACTTAGCAAAAATATTAGCTTCACTAGATGCGATTAATCTATTAATAAACTTTATCTTTTTTTATACCATAGCTTTAGTGACACTAATAGTTTTATTTAGAATGAATGGACTAGTATTTTACAGTAAGGATTATGAAATGTTTGCGCATTATCCAATCCATTACCGAACATTATTTATTAGTAAATTCATGATCTTAGTGGTGATGGTTTATCTCGGGATCTCTATATTAACCTTGCCAATGGTAGGTTACTATCTATATTATGCATCGTTAAGTTTTGGCCAACTTATCATGTTTATCCTTGGGATTTTACTATTCCCTATTATCCCAATCGTTGTCTTTTCTTTTATGGCATTGTTTTTAGCTTTAGCAACAAGAAGGTTTAGGAAAAGTCAATTAATGAATACAATATTGATGATTATACTCTTTTTAGGCTTTAGTGTTTTTCTTATGAGTTATAGTCAACTTGAAGTTGGGAATCCGCTTTTAGGCCAACAACTCTTTATGCAAGAGATTGAAAACGTGTATCCACTATTAAAGTGGTTTATCCAATCCATTGAAGAAGTAAATGTCTTCTTATTTTTAGCTTATTTTAGTATAAATATTTTGGTGATGGCGCTTTATATTTACTATATACCCATTCTTGCTCATATCACCAACCAAAGCACAAAGAAAACCTTAAAACGATTATCATCAACATTGATTATGAAAAAACGTTCTTTTATGCATACTATGGTGTTAAAGGAATGGAAGAAAATGATTAATTCACCGATCTATGCACTCAATGCTGGACTTGGTTCATTAATGCTTATTTTATTACCAACTGCCAGTATTTTCTTTAAATCTGAAGTGTTAAATCTTTTTGAGATGATTCCTGAAGGCAAAGATTTTCTTAAGCTTTCCATACTAGCACTGGTTGGATTTAGCATTTCAATGAGTTACAGTCCTTCAGTTAGTTTGAGTCTTGAGGGAAAAAACTTTTGGCTATTAAAATCCAGTCCAATTAGCCCATTAATGATTGTACTTTCTAAAGTATTATTTAATATCGTACTCATTTTAATACCAGGGACGATTGGCTTTATAATATTTGCGTTTATCTTCGAGCTAGAGACAATCTTTATCTTAGTAAGTTATCTTTTAATGATCGCGTATGCTTTATTTAGTTCGCTATTTAGCGCTTTACTTAATTTGTATTTCCCTAAGTTCGATTTTATTAACGAAGTAGAAGTCGTTAAACAAAGTGTTGCTGCACTCATCTCAGTATTTTCAGGGTTTATATTTTTAGGGTTGGCTGGAATGTTTCTTATCAGCTTAGAAGATTACCTTATTTTGGAAATTAGGCTTTTAGGATTAATCATAATTGTTACGTTCATTACCTTAGGGTTATGGTGGTATGTAAGGCGACATGTTGATAAAATATTTGAACGATTAAGCGCATAGTATTGACTAAACAAAGTGTTTGTTCAATGAAAAAAATAACAGTTTTATAATGTAATAATTTTCATAAAAATCATTGATTTTATTGAAGTAAACAAAAAAACGCTATAATTAGCAAAAAAAGTTATAGATTTCTTTAATTCTATAACTTTTTATATGCAGCAAGATTCAATTGTTAATTAGAAAATTTACGATTTATTATAATTTTACGAAAACGTTATAGTAAAACACTTACATTTATGGTAACCTATTTACGAAAACGTTATAGTCGACTTGGAGGATATGATGATTAAACATGTAGAAACGTCTAAATATAGCGGTTATTCTGAAAAAATTGTAAAAAATACCATAAATAGTGGTTTTTTGTCATTAATTTTAGATGAACATGAAACCTATCAAAGTGTGCTTGGCTTTGGAGGCGCTTTCACTGAAGCTAGTGCTTATACCTTATCTCAAATGTCTGAGGCTAATAAGGCTTTAGTATTGAGACATTATTTCGATCAAACTCATGGCCTAGGGTATAACTTAGGACGTATGGCGATGAATAGTTGTGACTTTGCGCTTGAAAACTATACCTACGTTAAAGACTTTGATGAAACCTTAGAGAGTTTTGATATATCTCGCGAATTTAAATGGGTTATTCCAATGATTAAGGATGCAGAAAAGGTTCGTGGTGATAAAATCAAATTGTTAATTTCACCATGGAGCCCACCTGCTTGGATGAAAAGCAATCATGAAATGAATCATGGCGGTAAATTGCTTAAAAAATATTATGGCCTTTGGGCACAATATTTTATTAAGTTTTTAGATGCCCTTGAAGAAGCTGGATTAACTGTTTTTGCATTAACTATTCAAAATGAACCAGCTGCAACTCAAGTGTGGGATTCATGCATTTATACTGCTGAAGATGAAAGAAATTTTATTAAAGAAGCTTTAGGTCCAGCGTTAAAAGCATCAAAACATAAAGATACTTGGATTATTATATGGGACCATAATCGTGATATCGTTGTGGAACGCGCTAAAGGTGTTTTAGAAGATAAAGAAGCTAATCAGTATGTATGGGGAACAGGGATTCATTGGTATGTAAGTGAGGCGTTTGAAAATTTAAGTATTGTCCATGATTTATTCCCGGATAAAGGCATCTTATTTACTGAAGGGTGTATTGAAGGTGGGGTACGTTTAAATGCTTTTGAAAGTGGAGAGCGTTACATGCGTAATATGATAGGCGATTTTAGCCATTATTGTGAAGGATATATTGATTGGAATTTAACGCTAAATGAAATTGGTGGTCCAAATCATGTAGGCAATTACTGTGATGCACCTATTATTTGTGACACCAAAACCGATACGGTTTACATCAATAAAAGTTATGATGCGATAGGGCATTTTAGTAAATATGTTCAAGTTGGTGCTAAACGCATTAAAAGTACGCTTGATTTAGAAGATGTTAACCAAGTTGCTTTTATAAACCCTGATGGATCATTGGCAATTATTATCCAAAATCCAACAGAAAAAGATATCGCTTTAAATATTCAGTCAAGTTATAGTAATGGATTTTTAACCTTATCCAAAAGAAGTATGTCAACCATTGTTATAAAGGAGGATTAAGAATGGATTATTATTACAACGATCAGGGGTTTGTGATTAAGAACTATAATAAAAAGAATCCTTTCGCAAATTTTTTACCTGGCGTTGCCGGTAAAATGGGGATTCCTCTATGGGCTTTTTATGTAAATCGAGCTCAAGGTATTAGTGGTTTTGGGCTCCAAGATAAGAATCATCCAATCATGGTGTTTACACCCGCAAATAAAGCCTATGAAACCGTAGGATTTGATGGCTTTAGAACATTTATTAAAACAGACAAGGGGTTCTATGAACCGTTTAAAGTTGATACACCTTACCCACACCAAATGATTATCAATCCAACTTCATTTACTATCGAAGAGGAAAATACAGACTTAGGTCTGAGGGTTAAAGTGGTCTATTTTGGATTACCAAATGAAAAAATAGCTGGCTTAGTTCGAAAAGTTTTCATAGAAAATATCTCCTCCCAACCTTTAAAGATAGAACTACTTGATGGTATTGCTGAAATTTTACCTTCAGGTATTCAAAATGAAGCTTTTAAATCCGTATCCAACGTTTTAGCAAGTTGGATTGATGTCAATCATTTAGATGAAGGCTTTGCGTTTTACAAACTTAGAGCATCTACAGGAGATTCTAGTGAAGTCAAAGAAGTTAGAGATGGAAACTTCTATATGGGCTTTTCAGATAACACCTTAATTAAACCAATTATTGATAAGTTTTTAGTCTTTAGACAAAATACATCAAAAAGCATTCCAGATTATTTTATTGAACACGACCTAAAAACCATCACTCAAGAGCCACAAATCGCAGCCAATAAAATTCCATGTGGGTTTATCCCTTTAGAAAAAACACTCAATCCTAGAGATACTATTGAACTTTTTGCGATGAGTGGGCATGCAAAAGATATTGACTTATTAAAAGATATAAAACGTACCTTTACTAATAAAGATTACGTTACGCAAAAAGAGTTAGAAGCGAAACAAGTAATTGATGCATTATTAGATGATGTCAAAACAGATACACGCTATCGATTATTTAATGATTACATTAAACAAAACTATTTAGATAACATGTTAAGAGGTGGCTATCCAATAAAGATTGGCGATAGCATCTACCATTTATATTCTAGACGACATGGCGATTTAGAACGGGACTACAATTTCTTTAGTTTGGCCCCTGAGTATTATTCTCAAGGGAATGGGAACTTTAGAGATATCTGTCAAAATAGACGCATGGATGTATTTATCAATAAAGATGTCGAGCGTTTTAATATTAAACAGTTTTATAGTTTAATTCAACTAGATGGGTATAACCCATTATCGATAAATGGCATCAACTATAAAATTAAGGATTCAGTCAATTTAAATCAATTATTAGATAAACACTTTACAGGCGATAAAACCAACTTAATCAACGTATTAAACGCAACCTTTACACCAGGTAGTATAGTGAACTTAGTTGAACGAAATGGCGTTAAGATTAAAACATCAACTGAAGACTATTTAAATGACATCATTAAGCATTCACAAGCATTTATTCAAGCAACCTTTGGGGAAGGGTTTTGGATAGATCACTTTACGTATTTAATTGACTTAGTTGAAGCGTATGAAGGCATTTACCCAGATAAGATGGAATCACTGTTCTTTGATGATGATGACTATCAATATTATGATTCACCAGTAAGCGTTAAACCAAGAAGTGAAAAAATTGTCTTAAATGATCAAGGAAAAGTAAGACAATATCATAGTTTAAGGCATTTTGATGAGGAAAAGATTAAACGCTTAAACATGAATCCTCACGGAACAAACTGGGCAAAAATCGGTGATAAAATCTATACTTCTAATTTATTCACAAAACTATTTATTTTAGTTTTAAATAAACAAAGTAATTTAGACCCATTAGGTTATGGGATAGAGATGGAAGCTGAAAAACCAGGATGGAATGATGCGATGAATGGGGTACCGGGCTTACTTGGTTCAGGCGTATCAGAAACGATTGAAGTCATCCGAATTATTGATTTGATGCTTAAATATGAAAAACAATCAACCATTGAGTTACCCATTGCGGTCTATGATTTTTATAAAGATTTAGAAAAAGATAATCGTTATGAAAACCGACTTAGTTCAAAAGAACGCTATCGCGAGCGTATAAGATTTGGATTAGAAGCTGAATATGAAACCTTATCAACCAAAGAAATTTATAGCTATCTAAAAAATCTTAAAGCGTATTTATTAACTCAAATTGAGATGTTGTTTGATCATTATGAAGGCTTATTACCAACCTTCTTAACGTATAAAGTAAAAGATTATCAACCATTAAAGGGAGCATCATCTCAAGGATATGGTTATGTAACGCCTAATACTTACGATCTACACGCTTTACCAACCTTTTTAGAAGCACCTGCTAGATTATTAAAAATTCCGTTTAAAAAATCACTTTTAAGTACCATGGTCGAAAAGATCAATCAAAGTGAACTCTATGATAAAGAGTTAAAAATGTATAAAACTAGCGTATCACTTGATGATGAAAGTCATGAGATTGGTCGAGTTCATGCCTTTACTAAAGGATGGTTAGAACGAGAAAGTAATTTCTTACATATGACGTATAAATATTTACTCGGGCTTTTAAAGGCGGGATTATATGAAGCGTTTTACGAGGCAATAAAAACCAATCTAGTTTGTTTTATGGACCCAGAAAAATATGGGCGTAGTACACTAGAAAATTCTAGTTTTATCGCACCAAGTAATAATCCGAACCCATATATTCACGGTCAAGGATTCTCAGCTCGCTTATCAGGTTCAACGATTGAAACCATTAATATGTGGGCACTTATGATGACTGGTGGGAATCCATTTAAGTTAAAAGAGGGTCATTTAATCTGTGAGTTTGAACCAAAAATACATGCCTCATTCTTTAAAGATGACCACACCTTAAGCTTTACTTTCTTAAAGGATGTAATCGTTACTTATCATAATCCAAGTTTAGTTCACACGTATGAAGCATACACGGTTAAAAAGATCGAACTTATTGGACAAGATATTTTTCACACAACAGATTTACCTTACATAAAAGAGCCTTACGCATCAAAAGTTAGAGATGGATTCATAAAAAAAATTAATATATATATGAAATAAGAGGAGGAAATTATTTTGAAAAAGTTTTTAGTCGTTTTATTACTTACAATGTTTACTTTCTCACTTGCAGCTTGTGATATGTTTGGGGGAGATTTACCTGACCCAGACCCAGATCCGGAATGCGAGGACAATCAAACCCTTAGAGATGGTGAGTGTGTTGATAATGACATCTCCCCACCAATATTAAGCGGGGTTGAAGATGTTGAAATCTTTGCGGGAGAAAGCTTTGATCCACGTGAAGGTGTAACAGCAATTGACGACGTTGATGGTGACATTACAGCGGATATTGAAATCGCAGGTACTGTTAATGTAGATGTCGTTGGAACATATTTCTTACGTTATTCAATTGAAGACAGTTCAGGTAACATTAGCGAAGAAACGCGTTACGTTGATGTTGTTTTTGATCCATCTTTAATTGGCGATGAAATGGTTCCAAATGGTGATTTCTCACTTGGATGGGCTGTTTGGACAGCGACAGTTGGTCTTGAAGGTGGAAATGCAACCTATGAAGTTGTTGATGAAGAACTAAAAATTACAATCACTGGTGTTTCAGGTGGTATGTGGGAACCAAGATTAGAAAATCAAGGCATCACCTTTGAAGAAGGACAAGCTTATCGTGTAAGCTTTGATGCACGCGCTGAAGCGCCACGTGCAATCCATGTTCAAATTGGTGAATTACTCCCTGCAGCCCCATATTTTACAAACTTTAAACCAGGACAAACTGAGATTTTTGATTTAACCACGGACATGGAAACCTATACATTTGATTTTGTAATGGGACTTGAAACCAATGAAAATGGTGGAATCTTCTTTGAAATGGGAACAGTACCTGGTGAAAGTGGTACCGATAATTTATTAACAGTTGTATATTTAGACAATGTTGAAATTATTCCAATTGATGAATTTGAAGATACTATTGACCCAGTAATTAGTGGTGCTATTTATAAACGTATCGAAGTTGGAACAGAATTTGATCCAATGGAAGGTGTAACCGCTTCAGATAACGTTGATGGTGACATTACTGAAGATATTGTTGTTACTGGTGAAGTAGATACTTCAGTACCTGGGGATTATACATTAACTTATACCGTTAGTGATGAAGCAGGTAATGAAATCAGTGTTGAACGTGTCATTAATGTTCGCGAAGTTCAAGAAACTAGTGGATTACCTGCGGATTACGGATGGCGTACATTTGTAAATGACTGGGAAGGTTCAACAGCTAGTGTAGAAGTAGTTGATGGTGTTTATGTCTTTACAGCTGAAAATATCGTTAACGTAAATGAATCATGGAAAATGCAAGTCATTCAAGATCAATTTGCGATTGATGGCTTAAACGATAACGAAGGTTCAATTCAGTTTGAAGCAGGAAAAACTTACCGTCTAACTTTTGAAGCTGCAGGTTCAGTTGCGGGGGATATTAAAGTCGCGATTGGTCATGCAGGTGGTGGATGGACTGCTTACTTAGAAGAAACTGTAAGTATTACGACAGAATTAACTGAGTATACAGTAGTCTTCACTTTAGATGAAGCTGAAGTTGATTATAGTGTACTCGCACAACTTAAATTTGAATTAGGAAGTTTCTTTACAGGATTAGAAGGACCACAATCATTCCACTTAGACAATGTATTAATCGAAGTACTAGGTGAAGATGGTGAAACTTATACTGATGCACAGTTAATCTTAAATGGTACCTTTACTCCTGAAATCGTTGAAATGACTCCTGCGGATTACGGATGGCGTACATTTGTAAATGACTGGGAAGGTTCAACAGCTA
>JBKHEA010000010.1:0-47641 GCA_046541015.1 Candidatus Izemoplasmataceae bacterium | reverse complement strand
TCTTAATTTATATCTTAAGTCTATTTATCTATTGATCACTTAATACATAAGTACTTTACAAATCAATCTTAAAACTTTAGTTAAATCAAGTTTAAAAATTAAAAATCATTTCTATAAATTGGTATAGAAATGATTTATCATGTTTAAATGTCATCATTTAACGTCTTTATATTTAGTCCTAGAATTTATAAATTATTCTTAAACTGTATAATGAGACTTGCCAATAAACTAGGTTGTTCAATAAACGGGAAATGGCCAACACCTCTAAAGGTATGCAGTTCTGATTTAGGAATCTTATGATGCATGTCATAAGAGTGTTTAGGGTTACAAATACAGTCATAATCAGATGTTACAATTAAAACATTAGTATGGATTTGGTCTAATCTATGCAAAACTTCATAATTCCCATAATTACTTGAGTTCATAATCTGCATTGTCTTTACAGAAATACACGTTTGATCTAACAAGGCAATAAAATCATTCATTAAGTGTGGAGATGTCGGAAAATAAAGTGGTAATGAATTAATGAAACTTTGTTTAATAAATGTTTCTTCATTTAAATGATTGTTCTTTCCATTCTTATATGTTTCACTGAGTATTTTATTATTCTCTTCAATGCTTTTAAGTAGTTTCTTATCTAACTTTAAGAAACATTCATTATTAGATGCATCAAATGCCGTATGCAAGGTATTCATTAAGACGGTAAATTTTAAGTTTTTAGAGTTCATAGTCGCATGTTCTAAAGCAACAAAACCTCCAAACGAATGCCCCATAACCGCATATTCAGTTAACTTTAGTATTTCAGCAATTTTACTAATATCTTTGGCCATTTGTTTCACAGTTAAAGCTGATTTATCTCCCATCTCTGATAAACCATTACCACGCAAATCTACAAATATTAGTTTGAACTCATCTAATAAGTTGTCTAAATAATTACCAAAGTAATGATGATCTAAGCCTGGTCCTCCATGTAAAATAAAAAGCGGAAAATTAGCTCCTTCAATCATGATGTGAATGTTAATATCCCCTAAATTTAAGAATCTTGATTCTCTCATCTTGCACCTCGATTATGTGTTTGTTTGGAAGTCATACTCTATAACCTAAAAGAACTGATTCAAAGAATATAAAATAGTTCTAAAAGTTAATTAATCGCTTTAATCGTCGCTTTATCTATTTTTGTTAACTCAAAATCAAAAATATCAATGTTTTCAAACTGATGGTGTTTATTATGTGATTTAGGAATTACGACTAACCCTTCACTCACTTGATAATTTAATATGATTTGACTCCAAGATTTGTTATAGTTTTGAGCGATTTCTTTTAATGTATCTTTCGTTATATCTTCTACTTTCGCAAAAGATTGATAGGCTTCAGGAATAATATCATTGGCTTTACAAAAATCAATTAACTCTTGTTGGTGTTTCCCTGGATAAGATTGGAACTGATTAAGGACTGGTTTAATCCTTGCATGCTCAATCAAATAAGCTAATTGATCTTGATTGAAGTTAGATACTCCAATTGATTTTATAAGACCTTTATCAACAAACGTTTCTAAAACCTTCCAAACCCTTAAATTTTCTTCGTTTGTCTTTAGTGGGAAATGGATTAAATAAAGATCAATATACCCTATATTAAGTAATTTAAGCGATTCATTAACGTTATATTCAATTTGTTCATTAGTCTTAGTATAAACTTTGTCTGCCGGAATTTTAGAGGTAATAAAGAATTCAGTCCTATCAATATTGGATTCATTGACTGCCTTTCCAATAACGGCTTCATTGCGATACATAATAGCGGTATCAATTAATCTATACCCGAGACTAATCGCAGAGCGAAGTTCTTTAGTATCATAGGTAATTTCGCCTCTGAAATCATTATTTTCTTTCCCAAAGGTATTCGTTCCTGTGCCTAACACAGGAATCACTAAACCGTTATTCATTGTTTGATATTTCATTCTATCACTCCTTATTAATAAGTATACCATACCTTTTAAACTAAGCCCTTAAAGATAATAAATGATGCTAAGTTCTTCAGATGTTTTCTTTTAGTATAAGCCAAAACATTATAGAATCTAATAAAATTTACCTTTTTCAAGTTCTAATTGTTATATATCATAGGTTTTATTAGAAATCTTCATCTATTTACCCATTCTTTATCTATTACATGTTTTAAAAAATGCAATATTTGCTTATCTTACACAAGATATTTACAAATATTGCATTTTTTATTGGCCTAATGTTAAAACTGAATATGTAGTATTAATCTAGCTTAAACTACTTAGTTTACTCATCAAAAGTCCCTATTCTATCTGAATCGTTCATATAAAGATTATGAATATCTTCTATAGTTATTCTACTAGATAAAATAACATCTTCTAAATTATAAACCTTATTTGAGGTATAGGCAACATAGCCTATAGAGTTAAGGGTATAATCACACCCTTCAGAAATATAACCAAAGTCAAAGCCATCAATGATAACTTCTCCTAAATCGTTTTCACAAGTAGATTTAGTATCACGATAAAACTCAATACCTGCAATGGTTCCAACTAGTTCTGATGATGGCGGGTTTTCTGGTTCACCATCATAGAGCAATCGACAATGGATATCCACTCCATATTCATGTAAATCACGCGCATCATACAAATCATTATTCATACCATAGTTAATATGCAAGAAGTAATCTTTATATTCTAAAACATAATGATTATCTACAATATTTAAAATAGAACATTTTAAATCTTGAGTATATTCTATTGCTCTATAAGCGATTATACTTTCATCATCATACTCGCTGACTTCAAAAATATTGTATTCATCACTTGAATAAATGAGCGTATAATCTTCGATATTGATATCAAGCACAAAGTCTTCAATATCATTATCACATCCATTTATAATAGCCAAGATAAATAAAGATACAATTAGATATACTTTCTTCACATAATCACATTCCCTCTTACTTAATTCTAACATAAAAACGCTTAGACACAAGGAATCATTAATTATCTCGTTAACTAGTTTAAGTGATTTTGCCTATGATTAATTGTCATCGTTTTAATAAGGATTTTGGTTAAATTTAAGCTATATCGTTATGTAATATATGTGATGAAACCATGAATGTTTTAAACGCCTTTAGTACTTTTGGCAGTAAATGATGTAATTTGAAAGTATAGATATTATTTAATGTATACAAAAACGAGTAAACATACAATCTTTCATCTAAATACTTAAAATCAAATAGTTCTGGATATACTTTTCTTATTATCGGTAATAAATCTTGATAGTCCTCTATCTTTACATAGGGTTCCATTTTTTCACTAGCAAACTTCTTTGGATTTTTAACCATGGTTCCTAAGATTAAAAGTTCATAGTCAATCGAGGTATATATTACTCGATCAAAATCGATTAATTTTAGTTTGTTGCCATCATAGATAAAATTATCAAAATGCGCATCATTATAAACAATGCCACACTTACACTCTTCAAAAATAACTGGAATGCTTTTACTAGCAAAATTTCTTAAGAAGTCTATATCATGTCCTTGATTTTCTAAGCTAGATATAACTGTATCAAAAGCATTTTGATAATGGCTAATTAAATCATCTTGAATGGATCTTTTATCAAGAAAGGTAGTGTTCACTTTTTGATTTATACGCTTTAATATATTTGCGACTTGAGTGGCAATTTTTTCACGTTCATCTATTGATAAACGATGCCATACCTCATATAAAGAAAAACCTTTTAATTTTTCAATTATGAGGTACTTTATGCCTTTATACTCACCCGATGTTATGTATTTAGGCATAAAATCAAAGTCCATTGATTGATAAAAACCTATTTCATGGTTAAATTTCATTTCATTTCCTGTTGTTTTTAGTACTTTGATAACATATTTATCATCAATAAAGTACACCAAATTAGAAAATCCAGACTCTGACTTTTTTAACTCATTATAACTAATGCTTTTATCTTTTAATATTTCTTTTATTATTTTAATCGTCTATATCACCAAAGATAATTGTAACATAATTATGAATCTGTTTACCGTTTTCATTAGCAAGCTTATTGGTTTAATTTGATGATTAGATTAATTCTTAGGTATTCATTAATGATTTTGTTGATCTATTTTTAATAAAATTTTTAAAATTGAATCCTTTTAATCTTTATTTTGTAGATTTTAAATTATTGGTTGTAATTACTTATGATAAGGCTTATTGTAGCGTATCTAATTGGTTAAATAATACCATTCTCAAAAATACATTTTCGCGATTAATTTAAACCTAATACATTTTATTTTTAATTAATCCGTATTATTCTTGCCTTCTAGGCGTAAAAAAAGGAAGCACAAGCTTCCTTAAAATTACTATATGTAAATGAAGTATATGATGAATCTAATGATGCCTATAAATGAGAATATATAGGCTAACGCTAATGGTTTAATAGCCTCTTCAATTTTTTCTATGCAATCAACACGAATCAGCTTAAATGAGATAATCTTTGAATGGATAAAAATTAAAAATGGCATGTGAGTTAGTTTTAGGTTCTAAAGAATGTATCATGACACTGATAAATACGATTATTTAAAATTTGTCCAATAGGTCATGGACCATTTACAATATTTCCAGTCTGTTTCTGAATCAAAAAAGCACGGCTTAAAAGCCTGTAAATACATAAAATTAATTGATAAAGTGATTAATGATCAATATAGATTTTTCTTTTCTTATATTAGTTTCAATCCAATCAGTTAACGTTTCAATAAATTCTTCTATCGCTTTAATTGACTCAAAAAAGCGCTCTTTATGAATGAGTAAATGATTTGGAATGGAAAGTATCTTTACTAAATCAATCGAGCTATTACAGGTTTTTAAATCGACTAATGCTTCATCAAAGCCTTGTAAGATGCGTAGCCAATCATCCTTTTTAATTTGATTAATCTTTTCTTGATTGCCAAACTCACGATATTTGTTCCAAATAACCCCGCGTATACAATCAAAAGCTTCTTTATCGATATAAATAGAAGGTTGATGCTTTTTTCCTTTACCCACTTGTAATTGAATATAGTCGACTTCAATTGGATTTTGATAGATGACAAAGTTTAAATCACTCATTGTGAGCCTCTTTCTGTATAGTGAACAAAAACTATACATCTACTATTGTACTCTTTAATCCCTTTTTAATACACTAATATCGAGTATTTCATTTTCCAATTCAAGTTCTTTAATTCTTTTCTTCATTTCGGCTAGCTCTTTTTTGTTTATTTTTGCGCCTTTTTTATAGTCCTAAATGGTTTTAAATCTGTAATCTATTTATAAACCGTCCCAATTGGTATGCCATATTCACTTAAAAACTTTGAGACTGATTCCCCCGATTTATAAAACTCATCAACAGAATTATTAATTCTATGATATTCAATAAGTGTCTTTAAATCATAGAACACTTTCTTAATCTCTTTATTCTCTAAAGCAATATAAGCATCAGAAATCGTTCCTCCATCTTGAACATAACCCATTAAATCATTACAACTTGCATCTACAAAAACCTTGAAGTTATCTCCTTTTTTATAGTTGCTTAATTCAACGATATATTTTCCTGGTTTTTCTGGAGGAATACCGTACGATGAATTCTTATTAGTTAACCCAGTCAAGATGTTCAGCTCTTTATCATATACTAACCCTTCGCCACCAACATCAATCATTAGTACAAGGTTGTCATCATCAACAGGAACAACACCCAAGCGGGTTCTGTTCAGTCGCTTAGTTTCAATTCACCTACAACAATAATTCTCCCATATCGCTAACAAAGACAAACGTGTTTAAAAAAGCGAGAATTTGACTTGCGTGACCTTCAAAATACATATAACCGCTTCAGAGATATGTGCGTTTGTTACTTCCATTTCATCAAACCAAAGACTAAAATCAACGATGTTAAATTTTAAGGCTTATTTTTAAGCCTTTTTTCATTACAATTACGCATAAAAATCCTTCAAAGCCTCTTTTGTAACTGCGACCTAACTTTTAATCAAATAGTAACTATGTTATAATTAAATTGTAACTATTTATAAATTGGAGGGATTTTATGGCAACTGATCAATATCATGAACCGATTGAATTACTTGATGAGGAAACCAGAGATATCACCCGTGTTATTAAGAGTATTATGGAAGAATTTGAAGCGGTTGATTGGTACAATCAACGTATGAATGCAACAAAGGATGAAGAACTAAAAGCCTTATTAAAGCACAATCGCGATGAAGAATTAGAACATGCTGCAATGGGTATGGAATGGCTACGTAGAAAAATGCCTGAATTTGATGCAGAGTTAAGAGAAAACTTATTCAAAGAAGGCCCAATCGGCCATCACGATGAAGAAACAGATGACGATTTAAGCAAAAGTCTTAAAATAGGTAAAATAAAACGATAAGGAGGTTATTTAATGGATTTATTTAAACAATCACTTGCACCCATTCCTACCGAAGCGTGGGAAGAAATAAACGAACGTTCAAAAGAAGTTATTCTTTCACAACTTACTGCAAGAAGTATCGTAAATGTTATTGGACCAAAAGGATTAGATACGAATAGTATTTCAATTGGACGACTAAAAGAAATTAAACCACTTAAATCAAATGAAGTAGGCGCAAGTTTATATGAAGTCATGCCATTAATGGAAACACGTATTGAATTTGACTTATCTCGTTGGGAATTAGACAATATTTTACGTGGGGTAAAAGACACAAAACTTGATAATTTAGAAGATGCCGTTGAAAAACTGACTTTATTTGAAGAAGATACCATTTATAACGGTAATAAAAATGCTGGCATCAAAGGCTTAAATGAAGTCGCAGGAACGCGTATTAAGCTTACTAAAGATGCTAATGACATTTTGAATGCTATTAGTGAAGGAGTAAACACCCTAACGGATGCATTCTCGGAAAAACCTTATGATTTAATTGTATCTGATGAGGTATTAAAACGCCTTAATCAAATGTATCAAGGTGGATTGCTTCGTAAAAATGTGTCATTAATCACTGGAGGAGATGTTATTCGTTCAAGAGCGATTAAAGGCGCAATATTAATTCCAAGAGATCACGAAGATCTTGAACTTACAATTGGACAAGACTATACTATTGGTTATGAAACCCATGATAAAAACAATGTTACATTATTTGTCATGAATAGTTTTACATTTAGATGTCTTGATGAAGACATTGTTGTTGCATTCGATATTGATTAAACCTAATAACTCCGTCTTATGCGGAGTTATTTTTTCTTTTATTTAAACCATTCTATAATTCTAAATGAGGCGCAATTTTTTCATTCTTTCGGTCAGGTTTTATATTAAAGTAACAACGTTAAAAAAATCTACTTAAAAGGTAGTGTTATGTATCCAAAAAATGACCATATTAATTGAAAACATATTTGATGACAAATAGTTTATTTATCCGTAATATCGTTTACAAAAAGAAGGGTTTATTATTGAGGTTACTAGTCCTAAGACGATACTATGTATAAAAGTAAACACGGTTTGTCCATGAAGACTGATGTTGCAAGTGAAGACGTTTTTAGAAATGATTATGAAGCGCTCATTATTCATAGAGGCTTCTCACCAGAATATATGAGACGTACACAATCGATGGTAGAGTTTTTCCGAGCAATGAATAAAACCAATAAAATGATTGCCGCTATTTGTCATGGGCCTTGGATGATGATATCCGGATGTGATATAATAGGGCGCAAACTAACTGGTTATCATTCAATAAGCATTGATATAGAAAATGCTAGCGCAACTTATCTTGATGAAGCGGTTGTGACTGATGAAAACTATATCACTTCTAGATCACCTAATATTTACCTCTATTTTTAAAAGCCATTATTACTGCCTTAAAGCAACCAATTTTCACATAGAAAAGTCGTTTCAATCAAAAGATTGAGACGACTTTTGTTTTAAATAATAACTGAATATGACAGCGTTGCTTTTATCTATAGGCATGTTTTCTTCATCTAGACAATCACAGTCCACTTTTGAATGCATGTATAAAATATGTACTGATTAAGCATCCACTTAATGCAATGATAGGGTAAATGATTGCCATTAAAAAATTTCAAAACTAGTAGTTGATGTGTACGTTTCAATGCTAATATCTATTAGATAAATCAACTAAACGATTAATGATGAAATCATTAAAAAAGTAATAGTTAAGCCATTATTCATTTTCAAGTACTTCATTTAGACACATTTTTTTCTTTAGTATATTATATCATAGATTACTTTAGAAATAAGATTGTATCCGCATCGATTTCACATCAAAATCCCTATTTCATACTATTCATAGCATTAGTTGCAATTATTTGTGATATGGCTCGTTATTATTAATTCTCATCACGCGATATAATTGCTCTAGTAGAATAACACGCATGAGTTGATGTGGAAATGTTGCCTTAGAAAATGATAGTAGAAAATCAGATCGTTTTTTTATGGTTTCACTAAGTCCATAGCTACTACCTATAATGAAGGCTAGATGACTATTTTGATAGGTGATAATATCATCTATTTTTTCTTTTAATGAAATGCTTGATAAAGATTTACCTTCTATTGCTAAGGCAATTACATAAGCATCATTGATTTGATTTAATATGGCTTTAGCTTCTTCTTCAAGCATGTTCAAAATGTCTTTATTACTTGCGTTTTTGGGCTCTTTAGCTTCTTTAACTTCAATAATTTTTAAAGAAGCATAACGGCTTAAGCGTTTTAGATACTCTTTGATTGCTTCGTTAAAATATCGTTCTTTAATTTGTCCAACACAGATTATATCAATTTGCATATTATTCCTTCTTACTTTTAGCACGCGGATGGGCTTCTAAATATTTTTGTTTTAAATCTTCTTTAGATATTTCAGTGTAAATTTGTGTTGTTGAAATATGAGCATGACCTAACAGCTCTTGAACACTTCTTAAATCGGCACCTTTTGAGATTAAATGCGATGCAAAGGTATGTCTTAAAGTATGGGGTGTAACATTTAAGAAGGTACTAGAGTGATCTAACACTTCTTTTAAAAGATAACGAATACCTCTTGTAGTGATGGGGTCACCTTTTGCATTGACAATTAAATATGGATGAGATTTATCTTTCATCAAGTTTTTTCTTGTTGATAAAAGATAGTCTTCAATCCTAGTGACTAAATCAGTATGAATCGGGACATAACGGTCTTTTTGACCTTTACCGTGAATTAATAGGGTGCGTTTATTTAAATCAATAGCTTTTAATTTAATACTTGTAAGTTCACTAACCCTTAACCCTGTACTATATAAAAGTTCTAAAGTTAAGTAATTACGTAATCCTAAATCTGTTGACTCATCAATAGAGTTAAAGATACTTTCGATTTCATCTGGATAGATGAACTTGGGTAATTTTTTGGGTATTTTTGGTGGATGGACTTCTAAAAAAGGATGCGTTTCAGTAAAATTTTCTTTAATTAAAAAGTGATAAAATGAACGAATTGTACTAATTTTTCTAGCAACGGTTACTTGTGTAAACCGTTCACTTAAATCCGCTAGATAAAATTTAGCAACTCTTGAAGATATTGAAGTAAATGAACCTAAATCTTCTTTTCCTAAAAATGCCATGAAATCTTCTAAATCATGAATGTAAGCTGTAATGGTATGATCACTATATCTTAAAATCCCCACACAATAGTCAGAAAATAAAGTAATATATTCTTTATTAGTCATAATTGATTACTTTTTATGAAATTATCCATCGCTTTTAAAGCACGATTAGCAAACGCTTCTTTTCTTTCTTTTTTATGAACGTACCCTTCAAGTTCAGGTAACAATCCAAAATTAGCGTTCATCGGTTGAAAATGATCTTTATTTGCGTTTGCGATATAATCAGCTTGAGCACCCATGATGGTTTCAACTGGAAAATAAAGTGGGGGTTTATTTTCTAAATATTGAATCATATTTAAGCTTGCGATGATTGCACTAGCACTACTTTCTACATAACCTTCAACACCAGATAGTTGTCCGGCAAAGAAAATATTATCCTTTAGTTTACTTTGATAGGTTGCTTTAATATTGGTTGGGGCATTTATGAAGGCATTTTTATGCATGACACCATAACGGATAATATTCGCTTTTTCTAATCCAGGTATCATACGAATAATGCGTTTTTGTTCAGGAAATTTTAAGTGGGTTTGAAATCCTACAATATTATACATGGTATCGCGAGCATCGTCTTGTCTTAACTGAACCACTGCATAAGGTTTATCGTTCAAATCTTGAGCTAAACCAACGGGTTTTAAGGGCCCAAAAAGCATGGTTTTTTCACCACGTTTTGCCATCTCTTCAATCGGCATACAGCCTTCAAAAACTTTGAGTTCAAATGCTTTGATTTCTGTACATTCTGCATGAATAAGTGCTTGATAAAAACGCTCGTATGTTTCTTTATCCATTGGACAGTTTATATAATCAGCAGTCCCTTTATCATAACGGGATTTTTTATAACAAATATCCATATTAATGCTATCTTTTTCAATAATTGGGGCTGCAGCATCATAAAAATAAAGTGAATTGTCTTGTAAAAACGCTTGGATAGTTTCCATTAATCCTTCACTGGTTAATGGGCCGGTTGCAATAATCGTGGGTTCATCGTTAATCGATGTTACTTCTTCATGGATAATTGTTATATTATTCATGGCTTTTAATGTGTTTGTAACAGCTAAAGAAAAGCCTTCACGATCAACAGCTAAAGCACTCCCTGCAGGAACTTGGTGCTGATAAGCCGTTTTTACAATCAGTGAATCTAGTCTATGCATTTCTTCTTTCATGACGCCTACTGCTTGATTTAAATGGTTGCCTCTTAATGAGTTTGAACAAACAAGTTCTGCGAATTTATCCGTATGATGGGCTGGTGTCATTTTGTTTGGACGCATTTCATATAAGTTAACTTTATAGCCTCTTTTTGCTAGTTGGTATGCAGCCTCACTTCCAGCTAAGCCTGCACCAATAATGTTTACTTTTTTCATAAGTCACTTCCTATAATATTATGCCTTATTATAGCATACAATAAAAAAAGATGAGCCAAGCTCATCATTTTTTTACACGGAATATTTGTGGTGATTTCGATAATGTTAATGTACCTTGTTGAACATGCACTTCTTTTTGATCGATGAGATTAATAAATGTCCCATGAAGGGGTGGTTCTTTGACATCATCAAATAAGTTCATGACAGAAAGTGGTTTTAAAGTGATACTACCTTCTTGATCAGATACATTGAAAATACCATAGATTTTCTCATTTTTATAAGTATATGATGCGATAATACAATCATTTTGAGCTTCAAGTTCGTAAGCACCGTATGTAAAAATATCATCTTTGACTAATGATGCACATACTTTAATTAAATCACTAATATCTTCATGCTCACGGCTGATTGTATCTTTATCAAACAGGCTTGGATGAAACGGATTACTAAATTCTCCACCACCAAAGACCATGGTTGCACCTTTATTAAAGAAACTAAATGCATGCCAGTTTTTAATTTTTACAGGGTTTTCTTTAACAAATCCTGCAAGACGTCCAAAATCATGATTTTCTAAGTTACGTAGTTTAACGTAATTTTTCGGATAAATAGCTTCTTGATTTAATAATGCATCCGTATAGGCTTTTAAACTATTTTCACCTTTTAAATAACCTTCAAAATATGGATGGGTATCATAATCATAGGCCATATCAAAGATTTGATATATTTCACTTTCACTTAATCCTTCAAACCCTAAATTTCTTATATGACGTAAAAATGATCCGTGAACTGATTCACTTAACCAAATATGATTAGGGTTTATTTTTAAGATTTCATTGTGTGCTTTTTCTAAGAAATCAAATGGGAGTAAACTTGGAACATCAAATCTAAAGCCGTCAACCCCTAATTTTGTCCAATAGCTTAATACATCAATCAGTGTTTGGTAAAGCGCAGGGTCATTTGTATAATCAAAATCTATAATATCCCACCAATCGCCAACACGATTTGAAAACTCTCCTTTTTCATTTCTATAGAAGAATTCTGGATGTTCTTTAACTAACACTGAATCTGGTGAGGTATGATTAAAGACAATATCCATCATGATTTGCATATTTCGGTTGTGAACTTCTTGAATTAATTGCTTAAAATCTTCTAAAGTCCCTAATTCATGATTTAATGAATAATAATCTTTAATCGCATAAGGACTACCCAAAGTGCCTTTGCGGTTAAGTTCACCTATCTCATGAATCGGTAACAAATAAACAATATCAACCCCTAATGCTTGAATACGGTCTAAATCGTTAATCAATGCCTTGAAGGTTCCTTCTTCAGTATGGTTTCTAACATACACTTGGTAGATAAATAGTTTTCGTAATGTTTCGCTTGTTGTTTTACTCATATTTTTCACCTCTCTTGCATTATACAATGAATGGTTTAAAAGCTCAAAATTTTATCAAGTAAACCGTTTACATATTAGAAGCTTAATTGGTTTACAATTCAAATTATTTAGCATATAATAAACTCAGGATGTGATAATGATGCCAACTATTAAAGATGTCGCAAAAAAAGCAAACGTCAGCGTAGCAACCGTTTCACGAGTTATTAATAATACGGGCTATGTGAATGAAGAAACAAGACAAATTGTCTTAAAAGCGATCAAAGAACTAGAATACATTCCAAACGAACTCGCACGTTCGCTTTTTAAAAAACAATCGAAAATTATCGGTCTAATTGTACCTCATTTAACAACTTATTTTTTCGCAGAACTCATTGAAGCTTTAGAAGAATCACTCGCTAGTCGTGGGTATAAACTCATGATTTTTAATGCAAAGGATGAAATTGAGCGTGAAAAACGCTATATGCAAGTTTTTAACCAGTATAATATTGACGGTATTATCTTAGCCGCTCATTCCACACAATATAAAGATTATTTAGATCTTAATATTCCTATTATAACTATTGATCATACATTGGATGAAAAGGTGCCTTCGGTCACTTCTGATAATGAAACAGGTGGTCGTTTAGCAGCACAAAAATTCGTTGATACTAAATGTAAAAAAGTTATCCACCTTCAAGGGCCAAGCTTTTTACTTACCGTATTAAATAGAAACAAAGGATTCAAAGATGTGATTACTGAAGCAGGTATTGAACTGCATACCGTTGACTTAGCTTTTGTTAAACCAGATTTTAATTTAATCTATAATTTTATTGGACACCATAAAGACGTTGATGGAATTTTTTGTAGTAGTGATGTCTTAGCCTTACATGCATTAAGAGCGCTACATAAGCTTGGGAAAAAAGTACCTGAAGATGTCCAAGTCATTGGGTTTGATAATATCGAGTTATGTGAACTAGTTACCCCTAACTTAAGTACCATTGATCAATCCATTGAAACCATCGCTGAAGAGGCTACTAAAACATTAGTTTCCATCATCAATAAAAATGAAACCATTGCTCACAAGGTTATTCCTGTAAATCTGATTGAAAGAGAATCAACAAAAAACTCCTAAGACATTTTCTTAGGAGTTATTTTTTTATCCAACAATGATATCCATTTCAGGATAATGTATGGTATTTGATGGTCGATTGGTCTTTTGAAACATAAGTAAGAAGGCTAATACCCCAACACGACCTAAGAACATCACCACAACAAGCACTGCCTTACCAATGGTTGATAAGTCTGCGGTTATCCCCATACTTAGGCCCGTTGTTCCAAATGCGCTTGCAACTTCAAACGCAAGTTCAGCTGTTGTGAATGGTTCAGTAATCGATAAAATGATTAAACTAAACGCAATGAGCATCGCAGCAACAAACACAACAACAAAGGATTTAAATACTGTTTCTTGTTTAATACTACGATTACTAATCGTCACTTGATCACGACCCGTTGCAAAAGATCTAATCCCTAATATAACAAGCAGTAAGGTTGTTGTTCTAATCCCACCACCAGCACTATTAGGACTACTACCGATATACATAAGCAAGGTAAAAAGTATGTGTGTTGTATCGGTTAAATCTGAAACATTCATGGTTGAAAATCCAGCATTACGTGTCGTTAAGGACATAAAAAGTGTATAAAATAAACCATCTGTAAAAGCTTGATTGGCTAAAAAATTAGTACGTTCAAAGAGGAAAAACAAGAAGGCACTAATCATCCAAATCCCCAAATGCATCAATACTAAGACTTTTGCGAATAAGCTAAACTGAAAATCAAGTCTTTTAATTTTAGCAATGATAAATTCTCTTAACTCATATAATGGCCAAAACCCCATTGCCCCTAAAAACATAAGCAGCATACCTAAACTTTGAACAAAATAATCATGTCGATACATAAATAAACTATCTGCGGTTGGCGCAATATCAAATCCTGCATTAGTAAATAAACTAATCACGGTAAAGAACGCTTGATAATAAGCTGTTGAAAACTCGAAATACCCTCTTGCATATAGATATGTTCCCATAATAAGTATTGCAATAAACTCTATTGAAAAAATCATAATGAGTACATTGCGGATAAAACGGACAACCCCTTGACGACTAAGTTGATTTTGATCCGTCATAATCATATTACGTTCTCTAAAACTTATACGTTTTTTAATCGCAAGCCAAAATAAGGCAACCCCCATAATGAGTCCGATACCACCAAATTGAATGATAAATAATAAAGCGGTTTGACCAAAGATAGTAAACGTGTCTTTTACAATAATGGTTGAAAGTCCTGTTGTACTTAAAGCACTCGCACTAACAAATAATGCATCAATCCAAGATAAGCTTTGGTTTTCTTGTAAGCTAATTGGTAACTTTAATAAACTAGCCCCAGTAATCATAAACAATAAATACGCAGATACAAATCCTCTTGCGCTTGTCCCAAACATGATTACTTTTAATACTTTGTGAAATTTCAATAAAAATTTCATAGCCTTCACCTCGATGATAGGTTTTTAGATATAAAGTATAATGCCTAAAAACCCTGAAATAAAGATTACTAGTATTGGATGTACTTTAACTTTAACTAGTAATACCCAAACAATGCCTAAAATAATAAAACTTTTAAAATCAACCAATGCATTGATAGAAACGCTATAAACACTAGCACCAATAAGTCCAACAAGCGCAGGTCTTAAGCCTTTAAATATTGCTTTAACCGTTTTAGATTCTTTAAATGGCTCATAAAACTTTGATACAGTAAAAATCAGTGCAACAGGAACTAACGTTACCCCAAGGGTACTAACAACTGCCCCAGTAAAATTTCCCACTTGATAGCCTATTAAAGTTGCGCTATTGATTGCAATCGGTCCAGGCGTAATTTGGCTAATAGCTATCATATCGACAAATCGGTCCATTGTCAACCAATTATTTTCATCAATAATAATACGCTCAAAGAGTGGTAACATCGCATACCCACCACCAAAGGCTACTGCACCAATCCCAATAAATGCGAAAAATAATCTAAGAATGATCACGATTGATCACCTCTTTTAACGAAATACTTAAATAACCAATGAGCCCTGTGATAAAAATAATCAAAAATGGATGCGTATTAAAGCCTATAACTAAGGCAAAAGTAAAGACCATCATAAATAGTCCAAAGCCGTTTTTATTCATTTTAAATAGTTTATATGCCGCAACCGCCATAAGTACAACAACACTCACACGTACACCTTTAAAAAAGGCTACAACAACTGGGTTTTCAACGTATTGAAATAAAAATATCGAAATAAACAATATAAAGACAAATGAGGGTAAAACAACCCCTAAGAAACTTAGGATTGCCCCTTTAATGCCACTAATTTTCAGCCCTAAAAAGACTGCAAAATTAATCGCAATCGCACCAGGCAATGACTGACACACAATCAATGCATCATAAAAATCTTCAGTTGTAAGCAGTTTATGACGCGTTACAAGCTCTTTTTCAATGATGGGAATCATAGCATACCCACCACCGAAAGTTAAAGCTCCAATGCGTAAAAACGTAAAAAAAAGTTTAAATGACGTAATTTCCATCTTGTTCACCTCAACGTACTTCTATCATACCATAAAAAAAGTGTTTCAACTGAAACACTTTTTATAATATTGTAAGTTTTCCATCAACAATGCCCATTGTAACATCGTCTTTACTTTGAATAGCACCTTTGATAATTAGTCTTCCGATTTCTGTTTCTATATGCTTTTCAATGTAACGTTTAATAGGACGTGCCCCATAGGCTGGTTCATAAGCGTGCTTGATTATATGCTTTTTCGCTTCATCAGTAAACTTAATGTTGATGTCTTGATTTTTTAACTTAATATTGACTTCATTAAGCTGTAAATCAACGATTTTCATTAACTCATCTTTAGTTAAAGGTTTGAATAATATCATATCGTCGATACGGTTTAAAAATTCTGGTTTAAATGCTCTTCTTAATCGATTAAAGACTTCACTCTTAATCGATTCTTTAATATCGCCTTCCTCATTTAAACCATCTAGTAGCAACTCACTACCAATATTTGATGTCATAATAACAATGGTATTTTTAAAATTGACTGTACGCCCTTTACTGTCTGTTAAGCGACCATCATCAAGTAACTGTAATAATACATTAAAGACTTCAGGGTGCGCTTTTTCAATTTCATCAAATAAAATTACACTATAAGGTTTTCTTCTTACCGCTTCAGTAAGTTGTCCGCCTTCTTCATAGCCAACATATCCAGGAGGTGCCCCAATCATTCTTGCTACACTATGACGCTCACCATATTCACTCATGTCAATACGAATGATATGTTCTTCACTATCAAATAAAGCTAGGGCAAGTGTTTTTGCAAGTTCAGTTTTTCCAACACCAGTTGGCCCTAAGAAAATAAATGAACCAATCGGTTTTTTAGGGTCTTTTAGTAAAGCACGTGCTCTTAAGACTGCGTTAGTTACACTATTTACCGCTTCATCTTGTCCTATGACACGCTCATGTAAAATAACGTCTAAACGCAATAATTTTTCACGTTCACTTTCAACCAGTTTACTTACTGGAATACCGGTCCATTTTGAGATGATTGCAGCAATTTCTTCTTCTGTAACTTCTTCTTTAATCAGACGTTTACGCTCTTGATTTTTTGCGTTTTCTAATGCTTTTAATGCTTCTGGTAAATCACCATATTTTAGTTTAGCTAATCGTTCCAAATCATAAATACGACTCGCTTCTTCAATTTCATGATTAATGGTTTCTATACGTTTCTTAAGTGTTTTAACATCCGTTAAACCAGCTTTTTCTTCTTCCCAAATGAGTTTTAAATGATCATGTTTTTCTTTGGTTTCTGCAATTTCTTTATTAAGCTTTGATAGTCTTTGTTTACTTTGTTCATCTTTTTCTTTAGATAAACTCATTTTTTCTATTTCTAACTGTAATAATTTTCGACTGAGTTTGTCAAGTTCAGTTGGCATTGAATCAATCTCAGTTCGAATCATTGCCGCAGCTTCATCCATTAAATCGATGGCTTTATCTGGTAAGAAGCGATCACTAATATATTTTTGAGATAATTCACTACATGCAATAATTGCTTGGTCACTGATTCTAACTCCGTGATGAATTTCAAATTTTTCTTTAATCCCTCGTAAGATAGATATGGTATCTTCAACGGTTGGTTGATCTACCATAACTTGTTGGAACCTACGTTCAAGGGCTGCATCTTTTTCAATATATTTTCTATATTCATCAAGCGTAGTTGCACCTATACAGTGTAAAGCCCCTCGTGCTAAAAGTGGTTTTAATAAATTACCTGCATCCATAGCACCTTCGGTTTTTCCAGCGCCAACAATTAAATGCAGTTCATCAATGAATAAAATAATCTCACCATTTGACTGTGTAATTTCATTTAATACGGCTTTTAGACGTTCTTCAAATTCGCCTCGATACTTAGCACCAGCAACTAAAGCACCCATATCTAGGGCAAAAATGGTTTTATTTTTTAACCCTTCTGGCACATCGCCTTTTAAAATACGGCTAGCTAGCCCTTCAGCGATAGCGGTCTTTCCAACACCGGGTTCTCCTATTAGGACTGGATTATTTTTCGTTCGTCTTGATAATATCCTTATGACTCTACGAATTTCTTCATCTCGTCCAATGACTGGATCAAGTTTGCCTTCTTTAGCAAGTTCAACCAAATCACGACCATATTTTTGTAAAACTTCATAGGTTGCTTCTGGTTGGTCTGTTGTAATGGTTTTATCTTTTCTAAGCGTTTTAAGGACCTCTAAAAAGGCTTTTTTCTTTATGGAATATTTCTCAAATAAACTGAAACTATCCATATTTTTACTATCTAATAGCGATAAATATACATGTTCTAAGCTTAAAAATTCATCATGCATGCTTTCTTTTATATCATTCGCCTTAAGCATCACTTGATTGGCTAAACGCGATAAGTACATATTGTCGCCTGAAGTAACACTTGGATTTTTTTCAACTAATTTTAATAACTCTTGTTTAAACGCAGCTAGATCCACATTCATTTTTTTTAAGATAGAAACAACGATGGATTCATTAATGGCTAAAAGACCAAAATGAAGGTGTTCTGGTGTAATGGTTTGGTGATTATATCGGGTAGCTAAGTCTTGTGCTTCTTTTAAAGCTAATGTCATATTTTGGGTCATTTTATCGTTCATAATCGTCCTCCTTAAGAAAATATCGGGGTTGGTCCCCGATATTTACTATTCCACTTCGATAACGTAACTTTGATCTTGGACTTGTGTTTTTTTAGCTGTAATGTTTAGTACGCCATCTTCTAAACGTGCCTTGATTTGACCTTTATCAACATTTGGTAAATTTAGAGCACGTTTCATAGAACATACTTGACGTTCACGATGAATATAGTTTTCTTCTTTTTCTTCCTTTTCTTCATTACGTTCAACACTAATCATGAGTACTTGATCATCATAAGAGATTTTTAAATCTTCTTTTTTAATGCCAGGAAGATCCGCAAAAATTTGATATTCATGTTCGTCTTCTTTAACATCAAGTTTAAAGTTCTCAGTTCTTAGTGTACGCAATGGCGTGCTAAAGAAATCGTCAATCATGTTGTAAAAGTCTACAAAATCATCATCACGTCTTCTAAGTGAGTTTGAAAGTGGTGTAAGTTTAAACATAGACAATCCCTCCAATTATTGTTTTTGTTAGCACTCTATTTAGTTGAGTGCTAATTCAATTATATTTTAACGCTTAGCTTTTTATTTGTCAACACTTAACGCTTAATTTTTTTACAAAAAAAAGCTAGCCTTAATGGCTAGCTTAATGGTTAATCTCTGTCTGCTTTTACAAGCGATGCAACATAGTCAAAATCACCAATGTCGGCATTGCTGGTTATTTCGATGTCAACTGGAACACCAAATTCAATACTTTCATAACTTTCATTTGCAAGTACAGTTGGACTACTCATAACAATGATTGCACCACTAGGTAATAGGTTTGTAGTAATCGAGCTTGCGCCCCCTGATGCTTGTCCACCTATAATTGTTGCAACACCCATATCTTTAACAATAGAAGTCATTAAATTTCCTGCACTATAAGTAATTGGGCTTGTTAAAACATACCAATCAAAATCATAAGCATCATTATTGGTTCCAATATAGGATGATGATGAAGATCCATCACCGGCATTTAATGAATGATAAGCAATCGGTTCATCGGTCATATAGCCAATGGTTTGTAACATCGTACCAATAATACCACCGGTATTACATGATAAGTCTACAACAACTGCTTCAACAGTACCTTTTTCAGCAACTTCATCTAAAGCATCTTTAAAAGCGCCTGGCGTTGTGGTATCAAATCCACTTAAAGATACGACAGCAATTGTATCGTTTTCAAAGTATTCTACATTTCCCATAGGCAGTGAACAAGTCTCATAATATAGCACATTAACGGCTGATTGGAACGCTCTTGCTCTTGGTCCATCAGTCCCATAATTCGCAACAATTCCACTGCGGCTATAGAATCCATCCATCAGATACGATGTATGTAAATCATCTAGTTTTACCGTAATACGACCAAGACGTTCATAGTGTTCTTTATTTGTTCCTAAGAGGTCTTCTTCGTACGGTTCTAAGAAAGTATAATAATCCTCAACTTCACTAGCAGCTTTAATCCCGAAGAAATGATTGAACGTAAACGCTAAATAATTATACGTCATCGTTTTAACTTCAGCCGGAATATCATCACTTTCTTTAGATGATTCTTGAAGTGTTTCAACAACACTTGAATTATCACCAGTGTAAATTTGATAAGTGTCTACACCATAAAGTTTATCGTGGTTATAATAAACATCAAACATAGACCCAGTAAAGAATAAGTTTGCTAAATGGAAAGGAATAAGATAGTTATCATATTCTCTAACAAGTTCAAAATCATAATCTTCAAAATTAAAGGTTACTGGATCAGTTTCATTATAAACATAATCAATGGTATATAAATCAGATCCAAAATCGGTTTGAGTTTCTTCACTAAGTGCACTGAAGAATCCAAATTGATTTACCGTAACGGTATTATCGTTATAATTAAGATCAATTTGATAATGATATTCTTCATCATTTTCAGGGTTTTCTTCATCTTCATATACACCCGCTAAAATAATGGTTAATACATTACCATCTACTGTAACTTCAAGCTCATCAACAACGATAGCACCAACTAATAAGTTGATAAATGATTGAACATCAACATAAGGTACTTCTTCATTACGTAAGTAATAAACATCTAAAGCGCCATCTTCAACAATATATTCAGTTGCTAAATTCTCAAACGGAATATTTCTTGTTTCAGTGACAAGTTCTAATGCAGGAACCGTAACATCAAACTCTTTAGTTAGCGTTTCATCATTATAAGAAAGTGTCGCTGTTAAGGTTACTGTTTTATCGCCTTCATAACTTCTAGGAAAATTAATTTCTCCTGTATTTGAGACGACTGACTCATCGCTACTAACCCATGAAACACTTGCTTCATCACTGAGTGATGGTAGTTCAGTATCAAGGTCAAACTCAGTTGGAATACTAAACTCATCATAGATTTCTTGTAAAACTTCTAAATCTGTTGGTCCTTCATCAACAGGATCTTGATTACAGGCCAATAATGTAAATGATAGTGTTATTAATAACACCAATGCGAGAATTTTTTTCACGCATATCCCTCCTCTATCTAATTTCGTGGTTATCTAACCACTGAATAATTAAATCTCTTGATAATGGCTTCGTATATAAAAACCCTTGTCCATAATCACAATCAATATCATGTAAATAGCTTTCTAAGGAATCATCTTCAATCCCTTCAGCAACCACTTTAATTCCAAGACTATGGGCGTATTCAATAATCATTTTAGTTAATTGATTAGTTTTTGATGAGTCTTGAATCGTTTGAATTAAATCACGATCAATTTTAATGCGATCAAGTGGTAGTTCACTTAAGGCAAAAAGGTTCGAATACCCAGTCCCAAAATCATCAATGGTAATTAGTGCATTATGTTGCTTAATTGATTGCAATAAACTTTTTGTTAATTGTAAATTTAACATGAGTGTAGACTCAGTCAGTTCTATACCGATGGCACTTTTATCTAGATTTATTTTTTTTATTATATCAATAAAACGCTCAATAAGTGAAGGATTATATAAATTTCTTTGTGATAAATTGATAAATATCGTTAAATCTCTACTTTTTGTAATCATTTCGTAATCCTTAACGACCTTATGCGCAAGCCACTCAGTGATGTGGTCAATCATTTTTGTTTCTTCAACCATCGGAATAAACTCAAGAGGCGGAATAATTTTGCCTAAATGGTTCCAACGAATCAACGCTTCAAGTGCTATGACTTTTTTAGTTTTTAAATCAACAACCGGATGATATTCGATAAATAATTCTTCATTTTTAAGCGCTTCGGGTAAAGACCCTAAACGTTCTAAATTTAAACTTTCTTTAGAATAACTTTCTTCGTATATAGCGTAACGTAACTTTTTAGTTTTAGCTGTGATTGCTGCAATTTCACTGGCTCTTAAGGCATCTATTTCTGTTAAAAAATGATCCGTTTCGCCAATAAAGACACCAAGTGAAACATCTACAAACATATCAAGCTTTTTATTCTTATGAACTGCAATATCAAAAAAATGCAGTAAATCATTAAAATGTTCTTTATACGTATTAAGTGATACAATCATCCATAATTTACGATAATCACTTTGAAAAATAATCGCATCATTCATATTAGCTTTTATACCTGAATAGACATAGTGAATCGTATCAATATAAATTTGTTTACCCAAAAGCGCCGTTATTTCTTCATAGTTATTAAAGTTAACTGTAATCGCTACAGTAGAAGCATCTATCGCTTTATCGCCATATTTTTCTAAATACCATTCAATATTAGGCAAATGGGTATCTGGAAACTCAGTATACATCGTGTGAATCATTTTAAATTGTCTTCGTAAATAATCACATGCAAAGCCAGCTAAAAGACCCACTAAGATAAAAATAACCATACGATAACCCCAATTGATGAATAGTTGACGCTCTCCTGTGTCAATATCAATTGGCATTAATGGCCCAAGTAAGATCCCACCAATAATGGCATAAATGAGTCCGCCACGTTTACCAAAGAAAATACCCCCTAAGATAATTGGAACATACATAGAGTGGCTATACACGTATTTAATACCACCTGTAACATAAACAAAACCATAAACTAAAGGCAATAATGATGTCGTTACAATAAATACAATAACTTTCAAATTACCACTTAGATTCAAAAGTCTATGGGCTAGCTCAAGTTGAATTTTCTTCATTTTAGAAAACTCCTTTACGCGTTATTATTTATTATAGCACTTTTTACAAAGATTTACTTACTTAATTCCCCCCTAAAAAATAAAAAAGAGCTAATGGTTAACGATAGCTCTTAACAATTAGCTCATAACGATCACTATTTTTATATGATTCTGAATATTCAAATATACGTCCATCTTCTAAATAGCCGGTTAATTCTACATACATAATCGGGGTTAGGGCGTCTACTTCTAAATAATCCAAATAGGCTTCTTTTGCGAATGTTGCGACAAGTTTTTGATGGGCCCCAACCATTTTTAATTCTAATTTTTCTTGGATATATTTATAAATTGAACCTTCAACAACTTTTTCACTTAAAGGCACTAAATCTTTTGGGAAATACGATTCATCAATGATTAAAGGAACATTATTTTTCTTTCTTAAACGGACAATTTTATAAACAAGCTCGCCTTCATCAATGTGTAATTTATCAGCAATTTTTTTAGGGGCTTTAATCAAACTATATTCAATCAAAACATTTTGAACTTTAGCCCCACTTGCTTCAACTTCTTTTGTAAACCCGGTAAACATATCTAGATCTTTATATAGTTTTTTATCAGTTGTAAAGGTACCTACATTTTTAACACGGTACACTTTCTTTTGTTCAACCAAGTATTCTACCGCTTTTCTAGCAGTCATCCGTGAGACATCATAAAGTTTAGATAGTTCACGTTCTGAAGGAATTGCTTCATTATGACCCATGTTTTCAATTTGTTTGCTTAAAAGATCTGCAAGTTCTAAATATTTTGGTTTCATAAGATTCCTCCTAAGAATGGTGATTATTTTTTCTCTCTTAATACACCTACTGCATCTTCTACATCTAAGACAAATAAAATGCCTTGTCCTTCTTTATCTAAAGAAACTGCATGATTAATAGCATCTTTAACTTTATTTAATTTCTCATCTTCAATAACGGTCAAAATTATTTCTTTATCTGGTTCGATAAACATGTTGAAAATACGCTTAATTTCAGCATCACTTGTCCCGCGTCCTTTAATAATCGTACCACCTTGAGCACCGTTTCTTCTAGCTGCTTGAACAACTTCAGTCCCTAAGCCACGCTTTGTGACAGTAACTATACATTTAAAGTTAGGCATGAGCATCCTCCTTATGTTGCTTAATTCTTAATAAATCATAAGCTTCAAATACTAACAAAATCCCTGTATTTTTTTTCGTTAATTCACCAATATCTGTAAAAGCATCCTTATAGTGCTTAACTTTGTCAATGTCAACTAAAGAAATGATAATATCGCGGTCTGGGTCGTAGGTTACGTTTGTTAAAGATTCAAAATAAGCCGGATTAACTGTCCCGCGTCCTTTAATAAAAATGGTTTGATCTACCTTTAAATCTCTCGTAATCTGCATGAGTTTTTTTGCATAACCTTTTTTTATAATGGTCACAATCATTTTTGTAGCCATACCTATTCCCCCGTTCTAAAGTTATTATACCATTATTTGCTTAAAAATTTAATTTAGTGAAAATATATGGGTATAGCCCAAAACCTAAAACGCCTAAAAATCCGTATCTAAATATATCAAATAGGTTAATAAGACTAGTTGACTCAATCCATAAATCTTTCATAAATCCTGTAATAATTAAAACAAAACTTAAACTAATAACACCGATGATGTAGCGAATCATTTTAATATTTAAAGGCTTATTAATTTGAAATGATATCCATCTTTTTTCTATCATAACTCCACTCATGATACCAATCATAATGCCATAACCCTTATAAAAATCATTGGCTGAATCTGTGTTTAAATAAATTACTGCAACAGGTAAAAACAATATGATGATACCAAGGTATATCTTATGTAAGGTTTGATCACTCAAAGATTTTTTATAGAAAAGATAATAACTGCCAATACTAAGGATTATTCCAATTATAGCACCTACTAAAACATCTTCTAAATAATGAACCCCTAAGTACATACGACTAATCATCATGAGCGTAATAATAATTCCTGCAATCACGATGATAAAATGTTTTTTAATGGCTAAGGCTGTACTTAAATAAAATGTGGCAGCCCCCTGTGCATGTCCACTAGGCATAGAGTGTCCCGTCGATGTACCTGGACGCTTATTGATAATTTCACTTGAAGTTTCAAATGGTCTAGGTTTAGAAAATATCTCTTTGAAAAAGGTGTTTAACGAAAAAGAGATTCCAAGGGTAACGCCAATAAACTCACCCATTTTTTTATTGTATACCCAGTATAATCCACTTAATATTGCAATATAAACAAATTCTTCACCTAAAAAAGAAATAGCATTAAAGAAAAAATCTAAAAAAATACTTTCAAGTTTTTGTAACGCTATAATTATATCGTTATTGCCATTAAACATTACAAGCCACCTCTATTCTTATAGCAATTATAGCATGCCTATAGGTAAAAGAAAAAGGCAAAATTTGCCTTCTTCTTTTCCTTAATCCGTCTTTAATCTAATGATTATGACTATGTGGGCTTAAGTTACTAAGCTTACCTAAGCTATATTCTTTAATGACATCATCAATGTTACCTTCTGCGTAAAGGACTTTAATCCCATTTTCCATGAATCGTTCATAAGGTTTTTCTCCCATACCACCAGAGATGATTGCATTCAGTGCTAAACTGAGTAAGGTTTCTTGGTGGTTACAGTGTGATTCATCTAAATTAATGACTTCCTTATTTGTGATGTGATTGTTTTGAAGCGTCACAAGGACATAGGATTTAGCGCGCCCAAAATGTTTTGACACGAAATCACCATCGGTAATAATCGCTATTTTTTCCATGTTGTTATCTTCATGATGGTTACAATGCGCTCCTTTATGCACGGTATATTTACCGCCTTTAATCAAAACATCTTTTTTATCAAAAAGGGCACTAGCTATTTTAATTCTTGCCTCATGATAAAGTTTTTGAACACTCGTTCTAGCGATTCCCATCTCGCTTGCTGCTTCTTCTTGGTTAAGATTTTGATGATCGATAAGTCTAAGGACTTCTAGTTGTTCAACACTCATCTCGATCACTGGATTTGGTCCTTCCCCTTTTAAACCAAATTTAAGACCAAGTGGTGCTGCACATACTCTTTTTTTAATCGGTGGTCTAGCCATAAAAAAACTCCTTTTTAATGACATATGTCAATATTAATTTACCATGATTGTCTTTTTTTGTCAATCCAAACCGTTACTCGCTTAAAAAGTCAATAATATAATCTACAACCAATTGATGTTGCATCGCCTTAGAAATAAGTGCATTACCATCGTCTCTTTGGTCGCCATAATAGCCAAACCCTGCATGATTACCCCCTTGTATTTCTTCAAATACTGTATCGTTTGGTAATAATGACTTGGTTTCTTCAAAACGTTCTTCATCTAAAATATAATCTTCACTTGCTGTAATCGATAAAACATCAATGGTTGATTCACTTAAATCAACACTTGATGGTGGATAACTTGCAAGAAAAATTAAGGCATCAAGCTCTATCTTATCTAAAGCGAGCGCAAGCGATGCCCCACCTAAGGAATGTCCTATACCTATCCACTTAAGGTCACTTGGGTAATCGTTTATAATAGCTTCAATTTTATTTCTTGATAAAATCGCTAAATTTAAGGGCATTTTTGGTAAAAAGACTCTATAACCTTCATCTTTTAATACTTGGGCTAATACTAAATAAGCCTCAGTTTGTACTAATCCACCCTGATAGATGACTATATTGGCTTTTACATCACTTGGTTCTAAGATATAAATTCCATCTTCTAAGCGAACATCTTCATCCTCTAAGACATCTAAAGCTTCATCGCTTGCATCGTAACTAAGCGCTAAAATAACCATCGCACCCAAAAGGCTAATGAATAATACGATGGACGCAATTCTTACAAACCATTTATAAACTTTATGCATCATCATCACTCCAGACAATAAAATTATAAACCATCCCTAATAAAAAGCGAACCAATTAGCTAACTAATCGGTTCGTTTTGCGTTTATTTTTTTACAATAATCATCATCGTTTCACTGTTTGAATTTAAGGGATTTCCCATAAAATCTTGATAAATTGAAACAAATTTAAAAGGAAACGTTAATAATTCTTGTTTGAAGCCTTGTTCACTAAAGCCTTCATTCCAATTTCTAATGACTTCTGTTTCACCCATCTCATCCATAATCGTATATTGTTCAACAAAGATGTGTGATGGGTATTTATACGTGGCTTTTAAACAAAGATAGGGTGAATCTGAGAAAAAGCCTCCTTTTTCATCATAAAACCATGTCTTTTCTTCTTTTAAGGCCTCTATATATTTTTCAGTAAATCCATCTAACATAAATAGGCCATCTTTTTTTAAAGCCTTATAGATTCTTTTTAAAAGTTCTAATCGATCTTTTTTTGGTAAAACGGCGTAATCACAGTAAATCATCGTAATGACATCAAAAGCTTGATGTTCATCGATATCTAAATAATTTTTTACTTGATAATGTACATGTGCATTTTTACTTTTTGCGTAATTGATTGAATGATTAGAAATATCAATTCCTGTAACATCATAGCCTCTTTTTTGAAATAAATCCGTATATAGTCCTGGTCCACAGCCTAAGTCACAAATAGATTTATAAGTACTAGGCGGGGCAATACTTTCTATGAAGTCGACACTTTTTTTTACCGTTTCATAGTTTCTAGAAGCTAAATCGTTATCAAATTCTAAATGCGCTTTTAACATATTTTGTGCAATATAAGGATCATCCCAAAATTTCTTTGTATGGGATTCATATAATCTAGGTCTTTTTATATAAGGAATTATTTTCATTCGTTATACACCTCAATTTGGTTGCTAATATATGCTTTAACATTGTAGTAATCAAGCTCGTTATAAGTATAATTTAACTTTTCAGAGACACTTAAAGCTTTTTTATGAAATAACTCAATCATATTAAACAAACTTTCGATGATTGCTTTAGCATTAAAATTTGGATACGTTAACGTGTATTGATAAAAGTCAGATGCGCTTAAATAAATAGGATATAAACTATTATTTTTACCTAAAGAAATTTCATAATTATAATCATATGCAATATCCCAGTCAATCATCCCTTTTAAGCATTTTCTTATAATATTTAAGTGGTCAATCGCATACGTTAGTTGATTTCTTAATACGCCTTTACTAACATATAAACTCACCCAATAAAACTCGTTGATGCATGAAGCAAATAATACTTGATCAGGTTTTTTTATGTAATACGTTTTTAAAGAGGGTTCAAATACACTTTTGATATGGTTATCTTTATCAAGTAAAATAACGCTTAATGAATCTTCATGATAATCACTTAAAAGGTTTTTGATTTTCCTAATGGTTAGATCAATGCGTTTACCATTTTTAAACTGCATTAAATAAACCATAGAGTCTTCATCGGTATAAGGGTCAAAAACCATATCATCAAGTGTTTGCATGATAAGTATCTCATCAAACAATTTGGAAAAGTCTTTGTACCTTAAAGAAATATCGTTTTTGACATAATATACAATATCGTAATCTTGAAAAGGATCTTTTAAAGCTTCTTTGTTTGCGCGTGAGCCATTAAGCATAACTGCACGAATAGCATCATCGTCTTTTGCGAGTTTTAAGATTTTATCGATGGTTTCATCGTTTTCCAACATAGTTTGCCCTCTTTTCTAAATCTAACAGATTACGCTTTAAGTGAATATCATAACCAAATCCTACTAAATCATTATTTTTCCCAATCACTCTATGACAAGGTACAATTAGTAACAATGGATTTTTATTGCAAGCACCACCGACTGCCCGACTCGCTTTAGGGTTATTAATGCAATTTGCAACATCACTATAAGCTAAGGTTTTTCCGTATGGAATCTTTCTTAGCACTTCCCAAACAGCTGCTTGAAATGGGGTACCTATAAGCTTAAAAGGTATTGAAAATTCTTTTAAATTGCCGTTTAGATATTGATTGATTTCATGAAAGGTTTGGGCAATTAAGGGTGTATCTTTTTGGAAAAATGTTTTTTCAGCTGGACAACCTAATCCGCAACCAATAATAAACTTGTCTCTTTCTAAGACATACATCATGCCTATAGATGTTTGTCTGCAAGAACCATAAATCATACCATCACTCCTAATTTATTATACCATTTATCAAGCAAACAAAAAATCTTCCAAAGAAGATTTCCTGTTTATTTGTCTTTTTGACGTTTTAATAACCACTTATAAATTGGCGTATAAAATATATAATGCAATAAAACCCAAACCAATAAGAATATAATGCCTTGTATCAAATATGATATAAAATTGCCTTCATCAAACGTTAATGCAAAAATGATTTGAGCAAGTATGGATGCGATAACGCCAGAAACCCATATTCTGATATGAAAATTCTTTTTTTCTTGTGGATTAATAGTATCACTCCTTCTTAGTAGCATCGATTTGTTTTAAAATATATCCTTTAATACTTTTATAATAGGCAAAATAAATATCTCTTAAAACTTCGATAATTAATACAACAACCATTATGTTCACAATAACACGAATTGATCTTTTTATAAAGTCAACCGTAAAGGTACTACTAAATCCAAAATCAATCAGTTCACTTGAAAGATTAGGGTTTAAAAGTCCATCACTTAATAATACAATCACTAATATTAGCGTTGATGTTGTGTTTAAGAATATGCTAATTAACGCATAAAGTTTTGTGTAGCGTTCAAAGAAAAGTTGTAATAATAATCTAGCGCCCATTAATATAAACGCAATATTAAACCAAAGTAAATAACGACCGTAAGTATTTAAGTTAAAAAATGCAACACTCTTATTATCACCTACACTATGAACCCCAATTAAATGAGGAAACAAATTAAATAGTACTGCAAGCAATAAGGTAAAGATTAATCCAGAAATAATTTCACCTTTAGAAAATTTCTTTTGATCAAATTGTTCGGTGTTTAAATCTTTTGGACTCCATGTTTCTTTAAGGGGTTGGTCACTAATTTGTTCGGCGATAAAAAAGCCAATGGTTACATAACCAAACACAATGAGTGATGCGTTTAATAACCCACCTAATAACCCTGGAAAATCTAAGGAGTTTGAAAAGATAAACCCAATGGTGTTTGTTAATAAGATAATGAATAATACGATTGGAATAAAAAGTTTTAACGTTGAAATATAAGCATCATAATATCTAGGGCCGATAACATAATTCTTTTTGCCCATATAGTTTTTTGCTAAAACTCTTGGGTTTCCTAACTTTAGTAAAACTTCATCAACAGTTTTGTTTTCACTTTCAATCTCTTCATGAATTAACGATGATAATTCTGCTTTAATATCTTCTCTTTGATGTTCTGGTATACAATTTGCAACTTCTTTAATATAGGCTTCAATGAGTCTATTCATGTGCTAACCCTCCTTTATTAATTTCTTTAATGACTGCGTTATATGCTTTCCATGATTCGCTTAAACGATTAAATACTAAAATACCGTTTTCTGTCACTTGATAATACTTTCTCGGTTTGCTTGTATCTGTATCCCAAAAACTCTTAAGTAGATCTTGTTTTTCTAAACGCCTTAATAAAGGATAAAGCGTATTGGTCTCAATGGGCAAGCCCATTAGGGCTAATTTTTGTGACAAAGAATACCCATATTCCGCTTCTCTTAAGGCACCTAATACACTTAGTACGGTCAATCCCCTCTTGAGTTCTTGTTTAGATTGATCAATAATGTCTTCAATCATACATACCACCTCAATTTCTATTATAGTGTGTCACACACTATTGTCAATTAGTTTATATAAATAAAAAAATAGTATGATGTATCATCTACTATTTTTTTGCGACTACTATTAAATGAAACGAGGTGTCTTTATGATAGGGATTTTCTTGATAATCACCAAACAATTTTATATCCTTGAATCCAACATTTTCTAAGCAAGTTAGGAGTTCATCTTTGGTTAAAGGATATAATGGTGTTGATGCATTAATAACTTTATCTTTTATGTGTAAGGTTGTATTAAAATGTATAAGTGGCTGATTAAACTGATAGTTTCTTATAAAAGTAACCCCACCTTGGTCGATCGTTGGTAAATGGTCAATATTTTTAGCAAGGATTCTATCGTAATTAATTATTTGTATAATAAATTTGCCTTGTACTTTTAAAGCCTTATAGATTTTTTCTATCATTTTTTCAATCAACGTTAAGTTTGTTAAATGAACTAAGGTATTCCCAACCATATAGATGCCTTCATAAACTGAATGATCCTCTATTTCAAGCATGTTTTTAACTTCAAAATGTACAGCATGATTCTGATTTTTATCTTTTGCTTTTTTGATCATGGCTTCGCTTAAATCAATCGCATGAATAGACTTATTATTTGAAAGATTTAAGGCAATATTTCCTGTAGCACATCCTATATCTAATACTTTTTTTGCGGCGCTTAAATGTTTTGATAAGAATCGTAACGTTGGTTCTTTTAAGGGAAAAATGGTATCATAGTACTCAACAAAAAGGTTATATAATTTCATAAACATCATCCTATCTTTGAATGGAGGTTCTATGGAAAATTTAGGTCAACTATTAATGATTTTTGCTTTTATGGTGATTGCGGGGATTGTTGGCTATTTTATTAGCTTTCTTTTGTCAAAATTGCATATAGCACTAATATTTTTAATCCCAGTATTCTTTTTAAGCCTTGGTGGATTACTGTTAGCCATTGGTGCTTTTGATGTCTTGAATGCAGGGTTAGGCAACTTAGTCATTTTAATTTATGCCATGCTTGCATTTTTTGTGGCGGTTCCTAATATAGTGTCTTCAATAATCTTATATTACAAAACACGTAAAAAAAGTAAAGACATATCATAAGTTATTTAAGGAGGTATCTAATGGAAGCACTTATTCCTGTACTAATCATTATTACCGTTGGAAGTCTAATTGGTGCTGCATTATTATTTTTCAGTACCTTATTAAGTAAACTTCATCCTGTTTTACTCTTTTTAATACCTACAATATTACTAATTATTACCACTATTTATTTTATTGAACTATATCAAAACACGTATGGCTTAGAAGGCATTCCACTAATTTTATTGTTTTTAGTCATTGCGATTAGTACAATCGTTACTGTGATTGGGAGTATAATCATTGCGATAAAAAGAAAAAAAGGAAATAACTAGACAGTTATTTCCTTTTTTGATAGCCATGTTTTCACATCGTTTAGTTCATCTTCACTAATTCTGTGACCAAATTGATACCATTGTATCGTAACATCAGCTTCTGCATTTTTTAATAAGGTATAAAGCGCTTCGCTTTCTTTTTTAGGAATGATAGGGTCGTTTGTACCTGAGGTGATTATGACGCTAGTATCTGGCATTTTAGGGATTTCTTTATCTCTAAAAGGGACCATTGGATGCAGTAAAATTGCTTCTTTAACTGCATGCTTATAAGTCATTAACAAGCTAGCGATTAAGTTAGCCCCATTAGAATACCCAATGGCTGTAATGTTATAGCGATCAAACTGATATTCTTTTGCTAAATCATTAAGTAAGTCATTAAATTTATTGGTGCGATATTTTAAATCTTCTAAATCAAACACACCTTCTTTTAAGCGTTTAAAAAAACGATTTAATCCGTTTTCATTCACATCTCCTCTGAAAGATAAAACGTTTGCGGTTGGATCAAGGTATTCAGCAATTTGCAACAAATCTTCTTCAGTCCCTCCAGTACCATGTAAAAGAACTAATGTTTTATCTTTAGATCCTTTTTTAAATATATGAATCATAGCGTTTTCCTCCTAATTGTGATTTTATCCTTTACGATATTATAATCGTTTTTAGATAGTCTTCCTACAACGTTTAATTTTAGTATATCGATTTCATGATCGCTAGTCATAAATGCCTCATCAACATCTATACTTAAAATCTTTGCAATATATAAATCCGCAGATTCAAAGGATATGATTTGACCTAGTTCACATAAAAATGATGCACTGGCTTCAAAGATTTTTAGTCCTAAGTCATCATTAGGATCAATCGTAAAACCACTGATTGATAGTTCACTTCTTCCATAAGGTAAGTTTGTGGCAGTTTCGTTCATTGACTCAATAATGTCTTCTGTAACAAGATGAACTCTAAACAGTTTCTTCTTTTGAATATTTAAAGCGGTATCTTTTAATGATGCATCTATTTTCTTTGCGATGCTGATGGCAATTCGTGGGATAGGTTTAATGGTAACTAAATTAAAATAACTAAACGGCGCAATATTAACTGAGTCATCACTATTTTTTGTGGATACTAAAGCAATTGGTCTAGGACTAACCAAGCTAGTAAGTATACTATATAGTGTTTGTTTATCTAATCCATTCGGTTTAAAGTTCTTCACTGTCTTGCCTCAATTCTAAAGGCATAAGCCTTTTTATAATGCTTGTTTTTTTATCTTGATGAATAGGGGGAATTTTTAAAGAGGTTCCTAGCGTGTCGATTGATTCATCAACCAAAAACCCTGGGTTATTGGTAGCAATTTCAAAGAGGTTGCCACCTGGTTCTTTAAAATAAACCGATTTAAAATAAAGGCGATCTTTAACACTAGTTGGATGATGATTGGACCTTTTTAGTTTATCGATAACATCAACCATTAATTCATCATTTTCTAATGAAAAGGCAACATGGTGAACACTACCAACCCCATAAGCGCTTGTTTGATTACTATATTTAATGGTGATGTGGTATGCGTTGTTTTCTAAATGGATATGCGTTTTTTCTTCACTTAACAAGGTAAAATCTAAAAGGTTTATCAAAGTATCTTTTGTTTTATAAGGCATTGCTGAATAAAGCTTTATGCCATGAAAACCATTTATGTCTAAAGATTTAGATTGTGTATTGGTTTCTATTAACTCATACGCTATATTATCAGGGTCATAAAACAAAATACCTTTATGATTTGTATCTGTGAGTGATTTTACGTTTACTTGATTTTCATTGAACCTATGTTCCCAATAAGGCAAAGCACCTTTAGGAATCTTAAACTGAATCCGATAAACTTGGCCATCTCCAAGTTTTCCTTTTTTTCCGCCTAACCAAGGAAAGAAAGTTACTAAGCTACCTATTGCTTGATTCTTATTCCCAAAATATAAATGATAAGTATATGGGTCGTCAAAATTTACAGTTTGTTTAATCAGTTTCAGCTTTAATATACCTTGATAAAAATCAATGGTTTTTTGGGGATGGTGAACTATCATACTAATATGATGCAACCCATTGACCGCCATATTATCACAACCTTTAAAAGGATAGTCTTATTATACTTACTTTTTGTAAGTATGTATAATCTTATGCAAAAAAAATAAGCGATTGCTCGCTTATTCGTTCGTTTTCAAAGATAAATCTCCAGGTTTGATGAGCCCTTTTTTTCTAAAGAAGTAATCAACAACCCCAACTAAGATGATTGGTAAGGCAAAGTGTAAAACTATGATATAAAGCCAAACTAATCCTCTATTACCCATCGCTTCAATCGTCATAAATTGACCAATAAATGCACTTGTTCCCATACCGCTTCCTGTAAAATTGGTTTCAATTTTAAAAACCATTGTTGATAATGGACCTAAAATACCTGATATAATGATGGTCGGTAACCATATAATCGGTCTTTTCAAGATATTTTTGAACTGTAACATACTCGTACCTAAACCAACTGAGATGACTGTCCCAATGTTATTATCTTTTCTAGACATAACCGCAAAGCCAATCATTTGAACTGCACCACCTACAACCGCAGCTCCACCAGCAATGCCTGAAAGTTGAATGGAGATTGCTATGGCTGCACTAGAAATTGGTGCAGTGAGTGCCATACCCATAACAACGGCAATAATTACTCCCATTAAGAATGGTTGTAGCGTTGTTGCGGTTTGGATAAAGTCTCCAATCAATGCCATTGTCAAACGAACAGGTTCGCCAATCAACAAAACAACAACGAGTGCAATAAATGCACTAACTAAAGGAATTAATAAGATATCTAATGGTGTTTTCTTTCTTAAGATAAACCTTAACCCTTCAATTGCTGCAATACTTGTTAAATAAGCAACCACTGGATCTGGAGCAACTAAACTAGTTGCAATCCCACCAGCCATAGCCCCTGCAATAAGTGACAAGCCTTTTAAATCTAAACTCCATGCAACACCAAGGCCAATACCAACACCCATTAAGCCCATTAGTGTTAGACCTAAGTCGAATATAGCATCTATTTCTGAAAAAATTCCTATTTGTCTTATAATTACTCCAATGATTAAGGTTGAAAACAACCCATAAGCCATGCCGTTTAAAGTCTTTACAAAATAATTTAGTACTTTGTTTTCTTTAGCCATAATAAACCTCCAAAAATGGTATTTAAATGTAAGTATTTTCTCATAAAACTCTACTTTTTACAAGGCGCTAAATCAAGATGTTATATTGTCCTGGTCCTGAGCGTTTTATTTGATACATCGCTTCATCGCTTAAATCTAATATAGTTGCATAATCATTCATTCCTTTGTTAATTGGAACGATTCCTATTGATGCACTTATATTAAATTTAATGCCTTTATAACTTAAATTTTCAATAATATTGATGATCCACTTAGCTCTTTTTTCTAAATCCTTAATACTATGATTCCAAATAAACACAAAGAATTCATCCCCACCTAAGCGGTAGTAAATAACATTTTTCTCCCATTGATTGATGAATATTTCAGCAATTTGTTGCAAAACAACATTACCCATTTTGTGACCATATTGATCATTGACTGTTTTAAAATGATCCAAATCAATATACAATCCATAAGCATTTTCATGAACAATTGGTTTTTCAAAATGTAATTTTAATGTTTCTCTTGTAAAAAGACCTGTAAGTTCATCTTGATAAGCTTTTTTATAATACGTTATTTCTAAGGGAGTTTCATAAGAAACACGATGGATTTTACCGTGAATAAGAGATGGTTTATTATCTTTTTTCAGCAGTGTATAAAAGCCAACGGTTAACCAAAGGGTTTTATCACTTGCTCTAAGCGGTATGAAAACATATAAATCATCGTTCATTTGATAGATTTTTTTTACAAGGTCATGATTAAAAGACCGCTTGCCTTCAATTTCTGCAAGGGCATTATCCGTTTCTACATAAGGTAAAAGTTCATTAAAGACAAATCTTTTCTTATTAGGTAGCCCAAGTAAGGTAATATCTCCTTTGATGAGATAAAGGGTTACAGGCTTTTTCTTAATATCAAAAACAAACTCAATATGCTGATCTTTTTTACTTAAAACATCATTCAAAACATCTAAGTTATATTGACTTAAAAAATACTCATAATTACGATTCATATAAGCCCCCTTTGTTAAGACCTTTTGTATTATATCATTTAAGTTTAGCGCTTACAATAGTAAACCAGTTACATTATTTTAACATTTCGTTAATTTTTACTTAATATTTATTGTTTTTTATTGAAAACATTTTCATTTATTTTACTTTGACATTGACCATGCATTTTCATACAATAGTCTCATAACTTAGGGATATTCATTAAGAGTCGTGGAGGTAAGATAACCGTTGAAGCGACAGCAACCTATTTAATTAGGTGCTCTTATCGAGGGGCTAATGCCCAGCAATGAATGCTAAAAATAGTAAGTATTTCATTGTGAAATACTTTTTTTTATTTTTAGGAGGTAACCCATGATTACACTGACTCAAGTCAACAAACGCTACTTATCAAATGATAAACCCATCCAAGCTTTAGACGAGGTTAATTTAACGATAAAATCCAATACGATTCACGGTATTATTGGTCTTAGTGGGGCTGGAAAAAGCACTTTAGTTCGAACACTAAATAAACTAGAACCAGTTGACTCTGGTGTTATTAGTATTTTTGATTATCAAGATATTAAGAAACTCAATAAGGAGTCCACACGAATGCTTAGGCAAAAACTAGGCATGATTTTTCAAAATTTTAACCTTTTAGAAAATAAAACTGTGATTGACAATATTTTGTTTCCTATCAGTATCCATAGAAAAGTTCGTAAAGAAGATTATAAGAAAGCTTTGGATTTATTGAGTGAAGTTGGATTAACCAACTATGAAACATCTTATCCTGATCAACTTTCTGGCGGACAAAAACAGCGTGTTGGGATTGCTAGAGCCTTAATCAATGACCCAAGCATTTTACTATGCGATGAAATCACAAGTGCCCTAGATCCTCTAACAACCAAAAGCATTTTAAACCTAATCAAAAAATTACAAATGACTAAATCTTTAACAGTTGTCTTTGTAACCCATGATATGCATGCTATTAAAGCCATTTGTGATGAAGTCACTGTTATGTATGAAGGGCGTATTGTAGAAACAGGTGAAGTCGATCAAATCTTGTTTAATCCTAAACACACCATCACAAAAGAACTCGTTGAACTGATTGGATTTAACATGAAAGATATTGCTGCATCGTTTCCTCATCTTCCAAACTTAATAAGCTTAAAATTCCCAAAATCATTAACCGCTGAAAGCTTATTAAGTGATCTAACAAAAACCTTTGACGTTACTTTTAATATCTTATTTGCGAATGTAATGCCCAAACAAGAAGGCGTCATGCTACTAAGTGTTACTGGAAACGATATTGATGCCTTTAAAAAAGGGTTAACTGACCAAGGAGTTGTGATTATAGATGATTGATTTTGAAGTGTATTATAATGCTTTTTTAGAAACAATTTATATGACACTACTCTCTACATTTTTTGTCTTTATTTTAGGATTGTTATTAGGTATTTTATTATATACAACCGATGAAGCCGGTTTAAAACCTAATAAATACTTATATAGCATTTTATCCATTTACACAAGTATTGGAAGAAGCATACCTTTCTTAATCTTAATAGTTTTGTTAATCCCAATCACAAGAATCTTAGTCGGTACAATCTTAGGACCAAGTGCTGCAATACCAGCATTAGTCATTGGTGCAACCCCATTTTATGCAAGACTAGTTGAATTAGCACTTAACGAAAAAGGAAAGTATTTAAAAGAAACTGGCCTTTCTTTTGGGGCTAAACCAAAAGCGATTATTACAAAAATTTTAATCCCTGAATCTAAAAAAAGTTTAGTACGAGGGATTACCGTAACAAGTATTGCAATTACTGGTTATACTTCCATTGCTGGTGCAATTGGTGCTGGTGGGTTAGGTAATTTAGCCTATTTGTATGGCTATGCCCGTAACCAACAAGATGTAACCATAATTGCAACATTATTAATCATTTTTATTATTCTTACTTTGCAATATATCGGCGATTTCGTCGCAAAAAAAATATCACACATTTAAAGGAGAACCCAATGAAAAAAATATTTAGTTTAGCATTAATTAGTTTATTTGCTTTAATTCTTTCTGCATGTCAACGAGAGGATATCTATAAAGTCGGTGCATCCCCGGTACCTCACGCAGAAATTTTAGAATATGTAAAACCATTATTAAAAGAAGAAGGCTATGAATTTGAAATTGTTATCTTTACTGATTATGTTTTACCTAATGTAGCGCTTGATAGCAATGATATCATCGCAAACTTTTTCCAACACACCCCTTATTTAAATCTTCAAATTGAAGAACATGATTACGATTTTGTCAATGTTGGTGGCGTTCATGTTGAACCAATTGGTCTTTATACAAAAGAGTATGATTCATTAGATGCTTTACCTGATACTTTAGAACTGATTATCTCAAACTCACCATCAGATCGCCCAAGATTATTAGGGTTACTTGAAGAAGCTGATTTAATCACTTTAAATGAAACAACAACGGAAGAACAGATTGTTAATAGTTCAATTAATGATTTACCAACTTTATTTTCTTCATCAAAAACAATAACCTTTAATGAAGTTGACCCTACACAACTTTTTACTAACTACGACAATCTTTCTGGAGATGCTGTTTTAATCAATGGTAATTATGCGCTTGATAACGGACTAAACCCGTTAGAAGATGCCTTAGTTTTAGAAGGTAGCGCAAGTTTATATGTTAACATTTTAGTAGCGGCATCAGAAAATGCAGATGATCCTTTCATCTTAAAACTTATCGAAGTTTTACAAAGTGAACAAGTTCAAAACTGGATTCGTGAAGAATACAATGGATCAGTGGTTCCTGCTGCTTAAGAAAACTTAATTTAATTAAAACACTTCTAAGAATTTTTCTTAGAAGTGTTTTTTATAGTAAGGTTTGTTGAATATAAGGTTTATGCGCACATAGTTCGCTGATTTCATCGTGTTTATAAATGATATTATATAATTCACATGTTTCTTCAAAGTGTCTTTTAAGTTCTAACGCTTTTGGACTATCGCAAATATATTGATTTTTGTATGTTTTTTCATATAATTTGCGATAACCAGGGAATTTTTCATCTAAAGCTTGATAGAAATATTCTCTACTGCCTTCTCTTAAGGTTGTCCCAAAGCCAAAAACTATAATAAATTTAACATTAGCCTTGCTTGCAGCTTTAATGATTGATGTAATATTTACTTTAGTGTCATTAATGTAAGGTAACAATGGCGTCATCCAAATCCCTGTTGTTATGCCTGAGTCACTAAAGATTTTTAAAGTCTTTAAGCGATCAGATGGCAGGGTAACATTAGGCTCAATAAGCTTAGCCAAGTAATCATCGGTTGTTGTAATGGTCATTTGCACAATCGCTTTGTGACGTTTGTTTATTTTTTCGTACAGTTTTAAATCTCTTAATATCATGTTACTTTTCGTTAATACATTAATACCAAATCCATAGTGGTAGATGATTTCTAAACTTTTTTTAGTGATCTCAAGTTGTTTTTCTATGTGGACATAAGGATCACTCATCCCACCCGTTTTTAAAATTGCCTTAATTTGCTTAGATGCCAATTCTTTGCTTAAAATAGTAACAGCATCTTTTTTTACTTTTACTTGTTCAAATTGGTCAATTTGATAACAAAGACTTCTTGAGTCACAATAAATGCAACCGTGAGAGCACCCTTTATAGAGATTAAATGTTTTATTAGGTAGTACAATACTTTTAGCTTCTATGTCCATGATTAATCACCTATTATTATCATAGCATGTTTTAGAAAATAAAAAACCGATATTTTCATATCGGTTTTTTGGCTAACTCACTTAGGATGAGAGTTATTTTTTAGCTTGATCTAAAGCATCTTCAATTGCATCAAGGTAAGAAGTAACTGTGATTGATACACCAGCAACTGCATCAGCTGAATCGTCTTCGATTTTACCATCAACGATTTCAAAATCTGGTACATCTTGAGCTTCGATAACTGCATCAGCAATTAAGTCAACTTGTTCATGCCACATTAATTCACCTTCAACACTACAATCAACAACGTCTTTATCTGTATGCATGTGGTAACCACATCCGTCATCTAATGAACGTTTAGTTGTTGCATAACCAGTAGCTTCATTACCACCACGGCCTTCCCATGTAAGGTTACCTTCAGCATCTTGCTTTAAGTAAACAGTGTCAATTAAGACTTCAGAGATAAATCCGTTTTCATCTACTGTAACAACTGCGAATGAGTTTTCTCCACCTTCTGAGTATCCGAAGTATACACCTGGTTCGTAATCTCCTTCTTCAGTTGAGCATGCACCTAAAACAAATACAAGTGACAATGTGAAAAGAATAGCTAATAATTTTTTCATTACAATATCCTCCTAGATTTAGTTTTTGTTTTTAACCATTTTCATTATAAAACTTGTAATACATTTAGTCAACATGTATTATAAAATATTTTCACTTTTTGTTTGTATACAAAAGAAAAAAGGTACTAATGTACCTTATATTTCTAAATAGTGTTTTAAATAACGTTCTAGTGTAATTTTAAACTCTTCATCTTGTTTTTTCTGTCTTTTAGGTATTGGTTTAATCCGCTTGTTAACCTTCCTTAATTTCTGATTTAAATGTCTACTCATAAGTAGCTGATCAATATTATCATTGGTGAAAAACCAACCATCTTGATGAATAGCTTGCGCACCTTTAGCTAAGACTAGTGCTGCTAGACCGTAATCTTGAGTAACAACTAAATCATTTTTATTTGTTAAAGAAACAATCAAATGATCCGCAGAATCTTGTCCTTGATCAACCGTGTAAACGCGACCGTATGATTCAGCAATTTCATGATTAATGTTGCTAACCATGATTAACTCAATTTCATATTTCTTTGCGATTTCTACGACGATTTTCCTTACAGGTGAGGCGTCGGCATCAATGATTATTTTCACTATTTATTTGATTCCATTTTTTCATTAATATGTTCAATTAAATGAACCAAACGTTTATAGATGATAAAGGTTAACCCGTAAACTAAAAAGGATAGTAATAAATTAAATGGTATGACTGTAAAAACGGTATAGCGCCATAAATAATTATCTTCATTAATTCCAGGTACCACACTTAAAAGATCAACCAATTGAGATACATCACCAGCAAAATAAGCTTCTATATAAAAAGGAATTAAAATATAGTAATTAGCAATAATTCCAACCATTATCCAAGCAAGCATACCAGCAACCGATGCGATGATGGCACCTTTTTTATTACGCATACGTTTATAGATGACACTTGATGTAATAACTGTTGCTAATCCAATGAGTAAATCTGCTAGTTCACCAACCCCTGCGGTTGATGAAAATGGTAACTTAATAAGTTGTCTTACAATAACGATTAGTGACCCTGCTGCAGGTCCAAACATGAACCCCCCAATAATCGCTGGTAAGTTAGAAAACTGAATATCTAAAAAGTTTGGAAAAATAAATGGTAGCGGAAATTTGATGAAGAAATACAATAATGTTGATAAAGCGGCAAGATTTGCAATGACTGCAATTCTTAAAGTTTGATTTTCTCTCATAAATAAGTCTCCTTAATTCATAATAAAAGTGCTCCAGAATAATCAAGAGCACGAAAAAAGACATACATCAATACTGTATCTTCTTTCATCTAGACTATACTATCGGTTTTGGAATTACACCAAATCGTGCTTTCGCTCGCGGACTTTACCGCCGGTCGGGAATTGCACCCTGCCCTGAAGATTATTCGTTTAAATTACAGGTAAAGTGTATCATATTCAATTTAAAGATACAAGTCCTGTATTACAATTTTTACTTACTTCTCTTTTTAATCTCTAAAATAAGAGATTTAATCGGTTCTTGATTTATGGTCAAAGACTCAAGTATTTCATCAATTTTAATGAAATAATCTTTAATGAGTTGATTAGATTGGTCTAACCCTAAATACTTAATATAAGTGGATTTATCTTTTTTTGCATCTGATATGGTTTTTCCTAATGTTGATTCATTTGATGTTACTTCTAAAAGATCATCTTGAATTTGGAAAATGAGTCCTAAATAGTTTCCCAAAGTTTCCCAGTGATTGATGTCTTTTGCGCTTGCTATTTCTGAAGCCATCATTAAAGATGCTTCAATTAAGCGTGCAGTTTTATGAATATGAATGGTTTTTAACTCATCTAAGGTAATTGATCTACCTTCTCCTTGTAAATCAAGCATTTGACCATATACCATCCCGTTTGTTCCTGACTTACTTGATAAGATTTTTATAAGCTTAACTAAAACATCACTTGAAGCCTTTTGGTTTTGACTAATGACTAAAAACGCTTCAGTCAATAAAGCATCCCCTGCAAGAATTGCGGTTGCTTCATCATAAGCAATATGTACCGTAGGCAACCCACGTCTTAAAGCATCATCATCCATCGCTGGTAAATCATCATGAATAAGGGAATAGGTATGAATCATTTCAATTGCCACTGCTATATCATAGTAATCGTTTGCGTTTAGACCGTAACTTTCTAAAACTGTTATAAATAAGTTTGGTCTAATTCTTTTTCCCCCATTTTGAAGGGCATAAAGCATCGCTTCTTTTAATCTTCCATCAGGATAGTTTTTTAATAGTTTATTTACTTGTTCATCAAAATATTTTAAGTCCATAAGTCTCCTTTAATTGCTTTTTCAGTGCTTGATAATCGTCCTCTTTAAAAACCGTTGTATCGATTTTCATGATAGACTTTAATGTACCATAAACCCCTTCGTAATAATCCATTGATTCACTAAATGTACTTTTATTCATGGTCCCTATAGATTTATGCGTATCATGTCTTGACTTTTCTCTATTTAAATAACGACTATAGAGTTCATCAATATTACCATGCAAATAAAGTGTAATCATAGTTATATCCATATGATTTAAAGAATCTTTAAGTAAATTATATTCATCCGCTTTAAAGTTACCTTCAACGATAACTGGATGGTTATGGATTAATGATTTTTTTAATACTTCATGCATTATATTAAACGTTGCTTGGCTTAAAGTTTTATTTTCTTCTCTTGTTTTGGTTTTAATGGACTTTGCTAAGGCTTCTTTTAAATCATCTTTACAAAGTAACAATGCTTTTAAATCTGTCGCCAAACGTTTTGCGATGGTGGTTTTTAAGCTTGCAAGTTGACCTGTTATTATCAAAACATGTTTCACTTTAATCCTCCTTTAAGCATCTTTTCATAAGATTTTATAAATTTGTTACAAAATCTATGCCATTTTTCTTCATAAGCATCTTTTTCAATTATCGAAACATCATCAATTGTTTTAATCTTTCTTTTTAATGCTTCTTTGTGAAATGCCATGAGTAAAGGGTCGTGACGTTGTTTGTAAACATAAACGTGGGTAAAATTGCGTTGTTTAGCTAGTTTTAATCGTGTATGGCCATCGGCTAAGATTAACTCATTTTCTGTTGCCATGACTTGTAAAATAAAATCATCTTGATTTTTAGCCCAACTACTGATGGTTTCTAATTTATCTTTTGAAATATAAAATTGACTCATGCTTAGTGCTTCAATTGGAACGAAATAAATGGGGACTTTTTCTCTTAAAAATCTAACGGTTTGAAATTGATCAACAATTTTTGAGATATGACCTGAATAATCTAAGAAAACTTCTATGACTTCATCAACAAATCGTTCATCTAAAACTAAAACTTTAGCTTCATGATGGTTTATAATGCTGAAAGTATAAGGGATTTCTTCTTCATCGATAAGAACTAAAAACGCAAGACCTCGCTTTATGGTATCTTCACTAAAATATGGATGAGCTGTAGTTAAACGTTTAATGGTCATCTTGAATTAAATAGTTTAAACACAGTGTGATGAGATTTTCTCGTAAATCTTTCTTTTGATGCCACAAGCGACCATCCCATATTTCTTGACTTAAATCATCTCCAGCATATAAAATTGCGCCGTAAGAAACGCCTCTAAACTTTGAAACAGCAAGTAATCCCGCTTGTTCCATATCGACCATTAATGCCCCTTCATTAGCGCGTGCTTTAATCTTACTTCTTGTTTCTCGATAAAAAGCGTCAGTTGTCCAAACAATTCCTTTAATAAAGGGTATCTCTTTGTCTTTTAAAAATCTTTCTATTTTGTTAACAATTTCTGGGTTAGCTTCAACGGTTCTTGAAGGTTTTAAATAATGATAACTTAAACCTTCATCTCTAATTGCGCCTTCAACAATCATTAAAGCCCCAACATTTAAGCTAGCATCAAGCGCTCCAGCCCCACCACAGAAAATGATTTCTTTTGCGCCAAGCGCGATATATTCTTCGTAAAATCCTGCGCATGCTGCACTACCAATAGATCCTTTTACAATCGCAACATCATGATTTTTAAATAAGTACATATCATGATGATTTTCACCTTTAATAGTTTGATAAAGCGTGATTTCATCTTTTTTTAATAGATTATCTACAGCTTCGTGAAAAAAGGTAATAATGAGTTTTTCAGGTAGTGGTTTATATTTTCTTAATACTAAAGAAGGCTCAATAAATGCTTCCAAATCTTCATCAAACTCTAAAATCGGTACAATGTCTTTTTTCATCTTAACTCTCCTTAATGTAAGTACTTATAGTTTTAATGTTTACCGTAGTTTGTAGACGGTTATCTTGTTTGAAACTGCCTTGATCGTTAACTTTAATCCACGGATGTATCTGACTTAAAAATTGTACGATTTCATACATTGAAACCCCATCATTACTATCTAAATGATAAATACCAGGTTCTAAAAATAATATTTCATAGAGTCCAAGTGCAGTATCTTTCATAAATGAACAGGCTGGATACCAGTTTTTTGATGCTTTATATGTGCCCGATTTTTCTATTTGCGCTTTCAGAAAATTTAACATATTATTGGTGGTTGTTAAATAATCTATTTGCCAACCTAATCTTACAATGCTTACATGATTATAAGTATTTAAAACCTTTTCACTTTCTATTTTATACGATGCATAATCACCCTTTCCTAACAAAGGGTCACTGATTTTAAAAGGCGCTTTTTGAGTTTTAGGGTCAAAGACCATGACTGTACTAATATATAGCAATTTAACCCCGTATTTTTTTGTAATATCTGCAAGCAGTTTTGTCCACTCGACACTCCCTGTTGCAAAATGGATGCAAGCATCAACACAAACGGTTTTAATAAAAGTTTCAATAGCCTCTAGGGAATTTGTACTAATAAATTCACGGTTATAAGGTACAATCGTTAACCCCTTACTTTCTAAAACAGTCGCAACCTTAGGGGCAACACTCCCATTTAATCCTGTCACTAAGATACGCATATAAACCCTCCTTAAATAATGGTGAATCCATTCTTTATCGCATATTTTTTTAACGCTTCATCTGGATTTACAGCTATTTTGATCCCAACTAATTCAAAGAGTGGAAGATCATAATAACTATCTGCATAAACTTTTGAAGCCCTTAAATCAGCGTCTTTATAAGCGTTAAGCAACGCTTCTTTTTTCTTATTATGAATTAAAATATCAATGTCATCATAGGGAATAATCGTTTCATTTTGATAAAGTTTTGTCCCAATAACTTTATCAAATCCTAACGATTTAAATGGTTCTAAAATAGGCAAATAATTTCCACTTAATAAAATACATGTATAGCCATTATCTTTATCAATTTCCATTGCCTTTAAGACCGCTTGATTTATACTACTACTTAAATCAAGATAAACGTTATATAAAGTATCTTTAGCCGTTTTAAAGTCTACACTTGCGAATAGTTTTTGCATTATATGCATGGCTTTAACCCTAAAGACTTCTTTTTTAATACCAAATATTTTTAGTTTATAAGCGATATATAAAAGTATTATTTTTCTTCTAATTTTCTTATAAACCTTACGGTTTAAACCGAGCTTTTTCCAAGTGTTTAAAATGCTTGGAATTGCATGTTTTTGGATGAGGGTTCCATCAAAATCATAAATCGCAAGTTTCATATAGCCTCCTAAAAGAGTTCATCTAATAATAGATAATAGTTTAATTTATCTTGATCAATTGGGAATAACTTCTCACTTATTTTTTTTAATATATCAATATCATAGTCACTAAGTTCTCTAATTAAAAGGGCTAAATCTTGATAGATATCACTCATGCCACTTCGTCCTAAATCGATAAATCCTGTCACCTTTGTTCCATCTGTTAAGATATTGTCAAGGCAATAATCTCCGTGCACAAAAGAATTTGTTTCAGAAGGCATATTGGCAACCAAATAATGATATAGTGCCATAGGATCTTTATAGGGAGCTGTATAAGGTGTTTCATCAAGGCGTTTTACATACCCTGACTTAATATTATAATAAGCATCTTGTAGACGTTTTTCTAAAGAATACCTAGGTAGCTTTAAATCGTTTAGTGAAGCTAATTGGTTTAGCCCATCTAGCGCAATATCTATAATCTTATCAATGGGTTTAGTATGCATCAAGGATTCTAATGTTTGATCTTTATGTTTTTCCATAATAATGTAATGATTCTTTTCATAGCTAGCGCTTATAAAAATCTTTGGTGCTAAAGTTTTTTTGGATAAAATATCTAACATAGTAGCTTCTTGATGACTTTCATCACTTGTTGGTTGAATTTTTAATACATAGGCTTGATCATCATTTTCAAATTGATATAAAGTAGCTAAAGATTGACCTTGATTAAATGATTTTAATGGTGATTCGCCTATAAAGGCTTTAATCGCTTTAGGATAGTCCATGGTTTACTCCTTAGGTTTATAGCAATAGTTTACCATTAAATCGTCTTTAGGCGTTAAAAAAAGATTATTAATAAAAAAAGAAGTCCTTAGACTTCTAAAGTAATTTCACATAATGCAAGGGAACCGTTTCAATAAATCCTATCGCTTCATGGGCTTTAGGGCTTAATGGGTAATCAATGGTTGTATCTGAGGCAACCTCAGTAATCCCAAAAGACCTTGACCAAGTAAATGCCTCTTCCATAAGCGCGCGTCCAATCCCTAAGAATCTATAGTGTTCATAGACGAACCATCCTTCTATATAAGCAATTTTCTTTGTCTTACATCCTGGCGCATGAAGGTGTATTGAACATTCAATAAAACCAGCAATATCATCGTCTGAAAATGCTAAAAACACCGGATTTTCATCAATTTTACTATAAATCTCCTGCATTTCTTGATATAAGGCATGAATTTCCTCTTTTGGCCACAAGGTTTTTCGTAATTTTAGCCATGTCGGAAAATCACTGTTTGTCACTTTTCTTATGGTAATCATCAATGAATCATCCTAACTAAGGAATTTCTTTAATCGTTTTTACAAAAATTATTATAATTAACTCTCTAGTAAACATTGCATTTAAAACCCTTAAAACGTTTAACTATTTTGTTTTAAGGGCAGTTTTATAACTGTTTACTTTAAAGTAAGCAATGTGACACTTTCAATGTGCGCAGTTTGTGGAAACATATCAAATGGCATGATTGATTCGACTTTATATTTT
>JBKHEA010000009.1:0-48301 GCA_046541015.1 Candidatus Izemoplasmataceae bacterium | reverse complement strand
CTAAATGGCGTTCCGGGAGGGATTCGAACCCCCGACCGACGGCTTAGAAGGCCGTTGCTCTATCCAACTGAGCTACCGAAACTTAACGCGATATTTATTATATAATACCGCAAGTAAAAAGTAAAGGCTAAATCACTTAATTTTATTCATTTTTATATCTAAAATAATCGATGTTTAACAATGCTTTTTGAAGTTCAAATAGACGAATGTTTCTTGCCAACATCGATTTTAAAGTTTCTTCGTCTTCTATTGGTCCATTATACGGCTTATGTAAATAATATCGCGTGTTACCATCAGTTATAGATAAATCATGTAATAACACAAAATGATTGTCTTCATTGGCCAAATCTTTTCCAGTAAAATAAGTAAATTCTGCTTCAGGATAAATTAGATTCAGCAAGGTTGGGGCAATGTCAATAGTAGATCCAACACCATTAAAGACAGTAGGTGTCATATGAGGATTATAAATGACAAGTGATTGTTTATACAGTTCGTGACTATTCATGTCTATATCTAGATAATTACTGTAAGTATTTTCATCCATCATATAAGGATAGTGATCAGCATGAATCACTATAAGTGTACTATCTAAAACACCTTCTGTATCTAATCGCTCAGTTAAAAGGGTTAAAAATGCATCAAATTCTGCAAGTTTTTGTAAATAAACACGAATTTCACTATCGATTGAATCATCATAAACTTGACTCACAATATCATCATACTTTGCATATTCTTCGTGATTATAAGCACCATGCAGAGCATAAGTTAAAAACTGCATATAAAAAGGTTCTTCGAAAGATGCATACTCATCAACAAAACGCATTAAGTGTCTGTCGTATCTATCTGTATAATCTGTATAACCACTCTCATATAAATCTTCTTGAAACTTAATGGTATCAAATCCATAGGACTGCATCATCACTTCTCTTTGATAAAACCATTCATGACCACCATGAAAGTAAAATGTATTATAGCCAGCATTTTTTAGCTGGTTAGGCATGGCATAAGGAAATGCATTTTTATTATAAGCATCACAAATGTTATTACTCCAATCGTTTGAATTAATAGCTAATAGACCAGTAAGGGCCATATATTCACTATTGCATGTAGCCCCCTGTTGAAAAACAGGGACGTAAAAATTATCATAGCGATATCCTTCTTGCATCATATTGAATAAAGTAGGTGATATTATCTCATTTGCAAATCTAATATCTAAAGATTCCACAGTAATTAAGATAACATTATGATCTTCAAATTGATTGGTATATGCGTTTTCTTGATGCATCTTATTTTCACTGAAATAACTGTCTAACTCAGCTATAGCTTCTTCTTCATTTACAATGGGTAAAGGACGTACTAAATCAATGATGTGATAATAAAAATAGCCATAGCGTTCACTAAAGCGCAAGCGATCATACATAGAGCGATATAAATAAGCATCACTCTCATAATATTCGATAGAGTCACTTTCATTTCTCAAGTAAAAATAGCCTAGAATAATCATATTTAAAGTTAATGATACTATCGCAATCCATTTTAAAAATTTTATTGGCTTTTGTGGACTTTTTACAAATACAATTGCTGCAATAAAGCCGACTAATCCGATTAATACAAGTATGAGTTCAAAAGGAATTTCTAGATTATACTCGATGGTTAATCCTCTAGACAAAAGTGTTATCCCTTGTAAACTACTTTTTGATCCTAAGGTATAAAAGTAATCATAATAAATAATATCTGCAATCATCAATAACGTCCAAAAAGCAAGCATTAAACTATACATAATTTTTTTAATTCTTGATGATTTAAAAAGTTCAATTAATGCAAAAAGTATCGATAAAAAAAGAACATCAAGTAGTAGCCCTCGTGAAAAAAACGCTAAAGGCAGCGCTATTGATAAGATTATTCGGATAATTATTAAGTAAATAAATGGGATGAATATGAGTCTAATTTCTTTCTTCATAAGTATCACCTAACACTATTATATAGCCTTTTAGCGAAATTTAAAGGGTAAAATAAAAAGAAACAATCTTAATGATTGTTTCCTTTTTGAAGTTCATTAATAAAACATGCTTGATCAGTCCTACAAAGATCGGTATCGTAGTGCTTACAAACACCTTCTACAACGATTTGAAGCTTCTTGATTTCAAAATTTTTGAAAATCTCTTGATTTTTAATGTCTTCAAAAATCTTACTATCATTAATTTCGATAATATTATTATTGACTTTACATGTTACGTGAATATGAGAATCCGCCGTATGCGAATGCTCATCAATGGTTAAATCATAGTGTTTTTTTCCATTTATAAAAATCTGCGTTATAATTTTATGCTCAATTAAAAAGTCAATATTGTTATAGACCGTCCCAAGATTATGAAACCCACGTCGTTTTAATTCTGCATGGATTTCTTGAATGGTTAAATGCTTTCCATCTAAGATATCTATAATCGCTTTTCTTTGTTTGGTTATACGCACATTTTTCTTTCTTAGTTCATTAAATACTTTCTCTTTTGGATCCATTTCACATCACCTAAATCTATATTAACATTTTTCTAAATAAAAAAGTAGTAAAATACTACACCAAAAAAAGAGCCTATTATTCAAGGCTCATTTGATGTTTTTTAATGAGTTTTTCTTTTACGTATGCAGGAACAAATGTATCTAAATCACCATGAAACTGAGCGATTTCTTTTACGGTTGTACTGCTTAAAAACGAGTACTTATTGTCAGTCATAAAAAATACAGAATCTATATTTTTAGCTAAAACTCTATTAGCATGGGTCATTTGGAACTCATACTCAAAATCTGTTAGGGCACGTAGTCCCCTAACAATATGACTAGCACCTAATTTAATAGCATGTTCTACCGTTAATGTTTCGCTTGTGACAACCTCAATTCGTTTTAAATAGTCTTTTAAAACATGGGTAACCATGTCAATACGTTCTTCTTGATTAAATGTTGTATGTTTTCTAGGATTTACACTGATAATGATATAAAGTTTATCAAACACATTAAGTGCACGTTTAATAATATCAATGTGCCCATAAGTTATTGGGTCAAAACTTCCTGGGTAAACAGCTGTTTTCATGATTTTCTCCATTCTAAAATCTTTAGATTTGTAATGCCATAAGGTTTTGATTTTATGACATTAAAGGCATCCGGTATCCCTAATGATTCGTCTTTATGACTTAATAATACCACACGACCAGCTTCTTGTAAAAGTTTCTTATCATGAATCATTTTTAAAGCTTGATCAATTAATGTCATGTTGTAAGGAGGATCGAGTAAAATCAAATCATACGATTTGTTTTCCTCTTTTAAAAATGAAAGTGCATCTTGATGATAAGTATGCGCGTGGATATTTAAACGATCTAAGTTTTTTTTAAGAATGGTATAAGCATTCATAGATTTTTCTACAAAAGTCGCCTTATTTGCTCCTCGGCTGAGTGCTTCAATACCTAAAGCACCACTTCCCGCGAATAAATCTAAGACATCTTGATAATGACTCACTGGATATAACGCATTAAAAAGCGCTTCTTTGACACGGTCTTTTGTACTTCTTGTAGCTTTATCTTCAACTTCTAAAAGGGTTCTACTTCTATATTTACCACTAATAACACGCATGGTTTCATCTCCAATAAAATGGTGAGCTAAGCTCACCATTTATTATTCGTATGTAATTTTATGTACAGTTTCTTTATCAAGTTTTTTAACTAAAATGGTGATGAGTTTTACTAAATGATCATAATCATCTTGATGAACAATCGAGGCATGAGAATGCAAGTATCTTACTGGTAAACATAAGGCAACACTAGGAACGCCTGCGTGGGTTAAATGAATCTTTCCTGCATCAGTTCCTCCTCTAGTGAGGTAGGTTAATTGAATTGGAATATCATGTTCTTTTGCAGTATCAATCACGAAGTCTCTTAAACCTTTATGACCAACCATACTTGAATCAGATACCATCAATCCAACACCTTTTCCAAGTTCAGTATCTTTACTGCCTTTTGGAAAGTCAAAGGCAATGGTTGTATCTACAGCTATTCCAATATCAGGAGCTATTTTATAAGCAGATGTTGTAGCACCTCTTAAACCAACCTCTTCTTGAACAGTACCAACACCATAATAAACATTTGGATGTTGTTCGTCTTTTAGTTCTTTTAATACTTCAATTGCTGCAGCACATCCTACACGGTTGTCCCAAGCTTTTCCTAATAAGTATTTTTTGTTGTTTAGTTCTGTCGTTACAATATAAGGTGTAATCATATCACCGGTTTGAATGCCTAGACTTTCGGCTTCTTCTTTATCTTTAACCCCTAAATCAATGTACATATCTTCAATATCAACAGGTTTTTTACGTTCTTCAGGTGTTAATATATGCGGGGCTTTTGCACCAATGACGCCGCGATAACGTTTGCCTTCACGTGTTGTGATTTCCATTTGTTGGCTTAATAATACTTGGCTCCACCATCCACCTGCAGGAATAAACTTAACATAGCCTTCTTCGGTAAATTTGGTGACGATGAATCCTACTTCATCCATATGGCCTGCGACCATGATTTTTGGACCATCAGGTAGTCCAACTTTTTCAGCAATAATGCTGCCAAGATTATCAAAAGAAATAGTTCCATAATCTTTCATTTTTTCTTCCATGTAGTTTCTTACTTGGCGTTCTTGACCTGGAATGCCATTAATCATTGATAATTCTTTTAATATTTTACTCATAAGTCCTCCTAAAATTTAGTCTTCTTTACTTACAGATTCTAACTTATCTATTTGATTGTTGATGATGTGATTAAAGACATCAAAAAAATAACGGATTTCTTTTGTCTTTAATCCTTTTAATAAATCGTGTTCGCATTGGTTTTCAATCATGGTTACATGATCGCAAATCTCAACACTTCTTTCTTTTAAGAAAATGTGCATTAACCGTTTGTCTTCCTTATTGGCAATGCGTTCAATGAGTTCACTTTTTTCTAAACGTGATAAAACTCCTGAAAGGGTTGCTTTATCAGTATCTAAATAAATGAGAATTTCTTTCGCAGTTAAACCATTATACTGTTTAATGATTTTTAACACTTGATACTGGGCATACGTCAAATTAAACTTTTCAAGAATCTTAGTCATTAAGCGTTTATGAAGTAATGCCCCCTTGTTAATTAATTGACATATTTCTCTATCCATAGGTCACCTCTTATAGGTTGTATACAAATTATTATACCTGTTATTTAGAATTTGTCAAAAAAAAGATGCTTAACAGCGTTAAGCATCCTAACTAACAATTTGATCTTGATCGCGTTTGGGATCTTCTTTTCTTGGAATATCTTCTTTAGGAATCTTTACTTCCTCGCGATCACTTGTTTCTTGATGAAGTTGTTTACGTTTTCTATATAAACTATATCCACCATAAGCATCATAACCTAAATAAGCTCCTGATGTTAAGCTTAAAAATAACATCAGCCAAATAATTTGTTCAGCATCCCATCCTTGCGTTAAAATAATGGTCCCAATAATAATCGTTGCTATATGGAAAAAATAACTTGGATGATCACCTGTTTCTGCGCCATAACTGATCCCGTAAAAGTGTACCATACCACGGGCAATTAAAACACCACTAAATAACCAACCAAAAATTTGACCTAAACTTTCGCCATAAAAAAGTGCATTACCAATAAACACAACCGCTACTAAAATATTTAAAACGATTTCTACAATATTAATGGTTTTAATTAAATCGCTTTTTTGGGTTTTGATAAATGGTACCAAACGCATCACTGCATAACCTGCAATTAATATACCAATAAAGGCTTCAACCAAATGCGCTAAATCCATAACTCGTAAAACAATACCAAGGCCAATGAGTAAAGCAGCCCCAACAAATTTAAAGACCCAACTATAAACGGCAAAGCTTGTTTTAAAGTTCTTCATTTTAAACCCCCTAGGTTAATATAATCTAATGATATGCTTTATTTTAAAAAAAGGCAAATAAAAAAACCTAAAACAGTGGAAATCACTCAATTGCAGAACCGCGTTCTACTATGGGGGTCGCCTCTTGCATTAACCTTTAGGATTCCCACTAACTACATGGGCATTCACACCAGTTAAGCCTTGGCGCCTAATGTGATAATTTGGGGTCGCACATGAGTGATCTCCACTACTTTAGGTTACTTATATTATAGTATGTAACCCTTTACTTGTCAATTTCAGCGCTTTGATGATTGACCTCTTTTTCAACGCTAGCTAAAACCAAAAATAAATAAAACATATACGTTGCATAATAGTACATTGGCTGAAACATGCCGTTTACAATAATCGTTACAAAAAGTAAGACTAAGACAATATATCGTTTGATAGGATCAATTTTAATGACCAATAAGAACTTTTTAATCTGTAAATATATAAAAGCAATAATCCCTAAGGTACCTAAAGTCAATGTTTGGATAAACGTATTATGATAATTAATTGCGTTAAATCCATAATCTTCTAAAACAAAACGCGATGAAAACAATCCGCCCGTACCAATAAGAGGCGTATCTTTAAAAGCATTTAAACCTGCGATTGCTAAGTCTAAACGGTCTGTAACGCGAAACCAATCTCTACTATTGATGGCTTCATAGTAATCAGTAAATAATTGATAGTTTTCCTCTATATGATAAGCTGCGAAACTACTTATTAAAACGAAGAGGATAATTTCACTTAAAAAACTGAGTTTATAAGGTGATTTTACAAATACATAAGGAATCAATAAAACAAGGTAAATAGCTACACTTAGTAAACTAGAACGCGATAAAGTTAAACTTATTCCGATAATAACCCAAGTAAGAGCAATCAAATAGGGCATTTTAAAACGTGCTTTTAATAGTAAGTAAGAAGCAAGTGGAATCGCAAATATATTTGGATAAACAACGATATTGATATTTTCCCATCCAAGATCTATCATTCTTCTTGAGATAATTTCTATTAACGGGCGCTCTAAATTTATAGCAACAACCACCATTTGTAAGGTAACCAAACTAGCAAGCGCTAAAAAGAGTTTAGCAATCATCTCAAAGGTCTCTTTAGAAGGATTCAAAGTGTTAATAAAATAAACATATAAAACGAAAATTGAAGCCATTAAAATTACTCCAACAAAGCCAACAAATAAACTTTCAGCATTAAATAAAGATACTAGTGATGCATCAATAAACAAAATTAAAGGCAAGCCTAAAGCGCCAATTGAAGTTAATTTTCGGTGTTTAATAAAATCTAACGCTAAAACAGGTAATAAGCTTAATCCAAAAATGGTTGTGATTTCGGTATCATCACGTATAATCGTTGTCGACATTTGAATAAAAAAAAGTAAACTAATTAAATAAATAATATTATCAGTTTTATAAATCGTCACAACTGCGACAAGCAAAAATAATGCTAAGGCTAGCATGTTTAAGGCATAGTGATAACTTAAAAAAGTTAATAAAAAAACAAATCCTAAATACAAATCAAATTTTAGCGTTTTGTTCACATTAATCACCTAAAACGATTATAGCATTAAATGATAATTTTTTGAAAAAATTACGAATTTTGCGCAAAAAAAAGCAGTTCAAAACTGCTTATTTCAATAATTCTTCAATGAGTTCTGCTTTTTTTAGGGTTGAGTATCCTGTGATATCTCTTTCTTTACATAACTCTTTTAATTCAACGACTGTCATCGCTTCTAATGCTTCTTCTGTTAAAGCATCTGCTTGTTTTGTTTCAGTTTTTTTGACAGTGGTTTTTTGAACAGAAGCTTTTGGTTTAGAAGTTACTTCACTTGGTGTAAGTTCTCCAACTAATCCTTTTTTTGCAGTTTCAACAATTTGGGCAAATCCTTTAGGATCATTCACTGCGATGTCTGCTAAAATTTTACGGTTAATGCTAACCCCAGCTTTTGTTAACCCGTTGATTAAACGAGAATAACTCATATTGTTTAAACGTGCTGCGGCGTTGATACGTGCAATCCATAATTTACGGAAATCACGTTTACGTTGTTTACGGTCACGATAAGCATACATTAATGACTTCATGACTTGTTCATGAGCTGTTTTATATAATAATGATTTTGAACCAAAATATCCTTTGGCAAGTTTTAATATTTTTTTACGTCTTTTGCGTGCAACATTGCCACCTTTAACTCTAGGCATAGGTGTACCTCCTTATATTTTTATACGTTTGGAATTTGATGTTTAATTCGTTTTACATCACTTTTTGAAACAAAGCTTGCGCTTCTGTTATTACGAATGGTATTACTGTTTTTGTTCCCTTTTAAATGGGCACGGGCTGCGTGTGATATTTTCAATTTCCCTGTAGCGGTTCTTTTCACACGTTTTTTAGTAGCCGAATGGGTTTTCATTTTAGGCATGAATAATCCTCCTTTGATTATTTATCTTTTTTTGGCATTAAGGTCATAATCATCGTACGACCATCTTGCTTTGGTCTTGCTTCAATGTCTGCAAGGTCTTCACAGCGTTTAGCAAATTCTAACATGACTTCGCGTCCTTGATTAGTATAAGCCATTTCTCGACCTCTGAAGCGGATAGAAATTTTAAGTTTATCGCCTTTTTCTAAGAATTTACGACCATTTCTAAGTTTAGTTTCAAAGTCATGGGTGTCAATCTTAGGAGATAATCTTAATTCTTTAACGCTCACTACATGCTGTTTTTTCTTCGCTTCACGTGCTTTCTTTTGTTGGTCATATTTAAACTTGTTATAATCCATAAGTTTAGCTACAGGGGGTTTAGCATTTGGGGCTACAAGCACTAAATCTAAGCGTCTTTCTTCTGCAAGGTCAAGCGCTTGATTACGTGGTAAAACACCAAGTTGTTCACCTGTATCACTAATAACCATCATTTCACGTGCACGGATATCGTCATTGACTAATCCATCGTTGCGTTTTTTATCAGCGGGTTTGTTAATAAATGTCACCTCCATATAAATTTTGGGGAAATAAGAAAAAAGTGTAGGCGCAAATTGCACCCACACGTAAATATCTCACATTAAATGATATTTGTAGCATTAACCTATTGACTGCATCAATCAGGTGAGAGTGGGTACTCTTCTTTCCACCATTGTTTTTAACCTAACCCATTATATCATGAATAAAAGGTTTGTCAACTATTTCTCATCGTTTTTAGGACGAATATAATGTTTCGCATAATCTTCTTTGTTGATTTGTTGGTTCCTTGCGATAGCTAAGGCACCTCGTGGGACATTTTTGGTCACTGTGCTTCCAGCAGCGATAAAGACTTGATCTTCAATGGTGATTGGCGCAATTAGATTAGTATTGCAACCAATAAAGACATCATCACCAATTTTAGTCTGATGTTTTTCTACTCCATCATAATTTACCGTAATGCTTCCACATCCGAAGTTAACATTTTTACCTGTTACAGTATCACCAATATAGGCTAGATGTGCAGCTTTAGTATTCGAACCTGTTGTTGATTTTTTTACTTCAACGAAGTTACCAATGCGGTTATCCCTACCAATGACTGCATTATTTCTTAAATGTGCAAACGGACCAATTTGTGAACGTTCATACACGGTACTATCATAAACCAAACTATGCTTAACCGTCACATCTTGATAAATAACCCCATTATGTATTTCTGTATTTGGGCCAATACTAGAACCGGTTTTAATAATTGAAGATCCTGTAATGGTCGTGTTTGGGTTAATGGTTACATTTTCTTCAATCGTAACATTATGTCCAATCGTTACTGTTTCAGGGTTAATAATTGAGACCCCATTTAACATGTGAAACTTATTAATTTCTTCACGCAAATATTTTTCTGCAACACTGATTGCATATAAATCATTAACCCCCATTACGCGATAATTATCGCGCATCACAAAGGTACCAACTTTATAGTCATCTTTCATTAAAGCAACAATATCTGTTAAGTAGTATTCGCCTTTTCGTGGGTTTTTTTCAATTTTTGGTAAGATTTCAAATAAATATTTATTGTTAACGGCATAAATACCAGTATTTACTTCTTTTATTTGTTTTTGTTCTTGAGTACAGTCATTGTGTTCAACAATTGCTTCAATTTGACCATATGAGTTTCTAAGGATGCGTCCATAACCTTTAGGATTTTCAAAGTTAGTTGTAACAACCGTTAAATCGTTTTGACTTTGTTCATGCGTTGTGATGATTTTATCAATGACTTTATCATTAATTAATGGCATATCACCAAGTAAAATTAACGTTGTGCCTATTTTGTGTTCTAAAATTGTATTAGCACTTAATGCTGCATGCCCTGTTCCGAGTTGTTCTAACTGATAAGCAAACTTAACACGACCATCTAATAAATCTTCAAAAACTTCTTTTTTGTGCCCAACAACGACAACACTTTCTTCTATCATGCTGCGTTCAATATTTTCAACGATATATTCAATCATCGGCTTTTTCAATATTGGAAAAGCACATTTTGGTAATTCTGTTTTCATTCTTGTGCCCTTACCAGCTGCAAGGACTAACGCAAAAGTTTTCATTTAGTTTCCCCCAAATTTTTAATAGTGGTTACAATAGATTCCATAACTTGATCGAGTAAATTTTCATCTTCATGAGATATTGTAACACGAATGAGGGGTTCTGTACCACTAGCTCTTACAAGAAGTAGCTTATTATTACCGAGTGTTTTATCAGCTTCTTTGATGACTTTTTTTACATCATCATGCGTTAAAATTGCTTTATCAACATTTTTTATATTAACCATTTTTTGTGGATACATATTGACTGTTTCAAAGAGTTTATTTAATGGGACTTTTAAAGATTGTAACATGTTAAGTAAGGTAACTGCGACCAATAAACCATCTCCAGTATGTAAAAGATGGTTTAAGATAATGTGACCGCTATTTTCGCCACCAAGCGTGTAATTATTTTTAAGAATTTCGCTTGTAACATACTTATCACCAACATCTGTTAGTATCGTTTTAATGTTTGCATCTTTAAAGGCTTTTAAAATTCCTGGATTGCTCATTTTTGTTAAAATTACGGTGTTTTTATTTAATCTACCTTGATCTTTTAAATAACACGCAAGTGCGTAAATAAGTTTGTCCCCATCATAAACATTTAAGGCGTGATCAACCACTAAACAGCGGTCACCATCACCATCAAAACTAAAGCCTATATCAAGGGCTTTTTCTTTAACAAGTGCTTTTATAGCATCTAGGTGTGTTGAGCCTGATTCTACGTTTATGTTTAAACCATTTGGTTGACCATTAATTTGATAACTTTCATCACATAAAGGTTCTAAAACTGTTTTAGCAATTTCATAATTAGCGCCATTAGCACTATCGTATCCTACACTTAAATGTATGGTTTTGTGTTCGAGTTGTTCATAAAGTTTTAAATAGGCCATCTTTACTTCATTATGATAATCATGATAAGTTCCAAATGTCTTATCAAAAGATGGGATTGGTGAATCGATAAATGCTTCGATCCTTAAATCATCTTTTTCAAGCATTTTATAGCCCTTATTAAATAGTTTAATGCCATTATCATAAAAAGGATTATGACTAGCAGTCACCATGACGCCAATCATTTTTTCTTCTTTACTAAAGTGGGCAATCATCGGTGTTGATACTACACCTGCCATATACACATCAACACCGCTTGCCAGTGCACCAGCTGCAAGATTAAAAGCAAGCATATCACTGCTTGCACGGGTATCTTTTCCTATTACAACCTTACTTTCTTTTAAAACATGTTTGATGCTTAGCCCTATTTTGTATGCTAGTTCTGCAGTTAAAACGTCTCCTGCAACACCTCTAACACCATCGGTGCCAAAATACTTCCCCATATCATGTCCTCCTTCATAAAGTAATCATTTAGTTTATCATACAATAAACCATTATAATTGTCTATTCTACCGTTACACTTTTTGCAAGATTTCGAGGTTTATCAATATCGAGACCTCGTTCTAGTGCTGCATAATATGCAAGTATTTGAGTTGGTAACACAAGTAAAATAGCACGTAAAAGTGGATGAACATCAGGTAAGATGATTTGATCGCCTGGTTCTTTTAATGATTCTGTGACAATTTTTAAAGTATGTGCTCCCCTACTTTCAACTTCTTTTAAATTACTACGTGTATTCAAGGCGATTTTTTCTTCACTTATAATGCCAATAACTGGTGTATTTTCTTCGATTAAAGCAATCGTTCCATGCTTTAACTCACCAGCCGCAAATCCTTCAGTTTGAATATAAGAAATTTCTTTTAATTTTAAAGCTGCTTCTAAACAAACAAAATAATCCATACCACGCCCAATATAAAAACAATTACGTTTTGTAAGATACTCAGTTGCATAACCTTTTAAAGATTCATAATGTTCTAAAAAGGTATCCATTGCATTTGACAACTTGGTTAGTTCAAGTCTTAAATCAAAAGGATGATTGTCTAAACTATACGCTAAAATGCTTAAAAGAGCACTTTGTGCTGTATAGGCTTTAGTTGAAGCTACCGCAATTTCTGGTCCAGCGTAGATTTCTAAAAAATGATCTGCTTCACGAGCTAAAGTTGAAGTTTTTACGTTAGTAATGGTAAGGGTTTTATAGTGATGTTTTTTAAGGTAAGTCAGACAAGCTCTTAAATCCGCAGTTTCGCCACTTTGAGAGATTAAAATAAAGACATCATCATCACCTAAAACAGGTGGATAATAGGCAAATTCACTGGCAATATGAACCTCTACTGGTTTTTTGGCTAAACGCTCAAATAAGGTTTTCCCAATATAACCTGCATGCATGCTTGTGCCTGCTGCAAGCATATGAATACGAGAAGCACCTTTTAATAATGCCTTAATATTTTGGTCTAAAACGACTTGATTATCTTTAAAATATTTACTCATAATAGTGCGCATTACTGCAGGTTGTTCAGTGATTTCTTTTAACATGTAATGTGGATAAATCCCTAAATCACTAACATTGTCTTCAAAATCCATGACACTCAGTTTTATTTCTAGTGGATTTAAATCCAAATCAAATAGGGTAACCATTTCTTTATTAATGACTAAGAATGTATGATCTTCAAGCGGTAAATAGGATTCACAATACCCAACCATAGCCATTAAATCTGAGGCAACTAATAAATCATTTTCACCTTTTCCAAGTAAGAGCGGACTTTTATTCTTAGCAGCATATAATTTGTTTTTATCTTGTTGGTCAACTGCTAAAATGGCATATGATCCCTTTAACAGTTTTAAGGTTTTTGTAATAGCTTCTTCTACACTTAAGGCTTGACTGAATTGTTCAATTAGTTCAACAATTACCTCAGTATCAGTGTCACTTGAAAATATATGCTCTTTTAAATACATTTCTTTTAATTGATTAAAGTTTTCAATAACCCCATTATGTACAATCATAAAACGGTTACTGCTAGAAAAATGAGGGTGCGCATTTTCTTGATTAACTTTTCCATGCGTTGCCCAACGCGTATGGCCAATCCCTGTGTGTGATGCCGTTGAACCGTTAATTAAACTTTTTAGATGAGCAACTCTTCCTTTATCTTTATAAAGTTCAAAACGTCCTTTTGCTTCGTCATAAAGACACAATCCTGCTGAATCGTAACCTCTATATTCAAGTTTAGTTAATCCTTCTAAAATAATATCTTTTGCGTTTTTCTGGCCAACATAGCCTACAATGCCACACATATTACATCCTCCAATTTTAAATTTAAAAAATTCGCAAAACACATTTTGCATGATTTTGCGAATCCTTATCCTCGCATATTATACCGGTATTTATTATAGCATACCAGTAAATATTTTTGAAGGCAAAATTTTAAAATTCTTTATAGTAAAATAATATAACAGATGCAAGCTTTAAAACCAATATATAAAAAATGACATAAGGAAGACTATTTATCAAGCTAAGCGACTGATCACTTAAGATGTGAATATTAGGGAAAATCATGATATATAGTCGTTTAAAGAAAGATAGAGAATCTATATCCACTAAATAATCAATCAAAATATTACCAAAATTCATCGCAAGATAGACAAGCAACAAACTGAAAAGATGATGACTTAACAAGATAATTACAAGCAGCAAATGATAATAAATAAGCGCAAAAATCAGACTATACAAGACCGCGTTTATCCAGGTTTCTTGGGTAACTGGTATAGATAATACTGTAGCACTTATGCCGTAAACACTTTGATAATACAAACTATATAAACCAATAACGACTAATCCTATAATGTGTTTACTAAAAAAAACTTTTAAGCGATTGGTTCTTTGAATAAGTAATATATCACAAGAATTTTTAACAAAAATCTGATAAATCAAATAAATCATTAAAATAATTACTGATTGTTTATAAAGTTCTACCATCTCAAAGTAATACTCAGTAGCTAGGGTTTCTTGATAGATAATCCTTGATGCAAACGATAGTTGAAACTGACTTTGACTCAATAATATTACAAGCGTTAATCCTATAAATAACCCCATCAACCACTGGGTTTTTTTGGTAAATAAGTAAGCGTATTGAAATTTAATGAGTGATTTCATAAATAAACTTTCTTTGGATTTAGCGCTTCAAAGGCTAACGATTGATGAGTTGAACAGATAAACATTTCGTGCCTTTTTTTTAATATATCTATAAAGGCATCGATAGCTTTTTGGTCAAGACCACTTGTTGGTTCATCTAATAAATAGATATCTCTTGGTTCCATAAGGGTTTGGATAAGATTAACCTTTTGTTTCATCCCTTTAGATAATACTTTAAAAGGTTCTTGCGCTTTATCTTGCATGGAAAATGCTTTGATTAACTGGTTTTTTAATACGATAGACCCTTTGCCTATATCAATAAGATTATTTAAATAGTCTTCAACAATCATATCCTCTGGATAGTTAAAAATCTCTTCGGCATACAAAACGAATCCTTGTTTTGTTATATCACCTTGATATCTTATCAAGTTAGCAATACCTTTAAGTACAGTTGTTTTGCCTGATCCGTTTGGACCAATGATTAAAGTAACTTTTGAATCAAAGACTAAATCATTAAAAATAATGAGACTTTTTTTATATGTTTTTCGAAAGTTATCAATTTTGATCAATGGTAACTGCTTCATAAATTGCATGATTATCTCCTAGAAAAATATTAGTTTTTATAAAAGTAAAGTCATCAAATATGGCTGTATACCTTTCTTCTTCAAGCGTATAAGTAATGACTATAGGATATTGATGCAAGAGTTTATCTTGGTCTAAATATGTGAAAGGTATCGCAAAAAATGCTTCTTCATACGCTTCTAAAGTGACTGGCTTATTATTTGAAGATGGGGGGAGTAAATAAGCTGATTCACTAAAGTAATCTTCAAGTTTATACTTGTTTGCATCCAGCACTTCTAGTTGGCTTAAAAGACTCATATTTGGTGTAATTGTTTGAGATAAGAGTTTTATAGATTCAATAGCTATGGGATAATCACTCTTATTTTCTAAACTAAATAAAGAACCCATACTGCTAGAAACGCCTAAAGTATCGCTACTTAAATTAATTCGATCATAAACAAATAAATGCGGTGTATCAAGAGAAACAAAATGATAATAAAAAGCGCCAATAGGAATGCTTAATGTCACGCCATCGTTATAAATAATTTCTAATTTTGCTTGATGATAATCTATTGCTAAATCCTCTGAATAGATTCCGATGGCTGCTTGAATTTGATACCCAAAATACGTTGTTTCTTTAAAAAGTTGTTCGTGTGTTTGTTTCATGGATACAATGTTTACCGGGACTTTTTCATGAGTATCTTGGTTGATGATATAACTATCAATCACTGCTTCTTTAATCATAAACAAGCTATCATCTTGGTTGATTAATATTGGAAACATTATCGTTTCAAGTTCGGATGTATGAATGTATTGATGAGAAAGTTTAGCACTGTAAATAGCAATTTTATAATCATTTGGCAAAAATATTAGAGTCAAAAAAATCATGCAACTGATGAGTGTTAAGGCCATCATCAACAATTTCATTATCTTTAGGCGTTTCAACTTCTTCATCTTCAATATAAATTCTCTCCTTTACAATTGAATAGTGTTCAGTTGTTAAAACAAAAACTTCAAATCCACCACTACGGACATTACGCCAAAAGCGGTAATATTTTCCTACGCCATTGGTAATTTTTCCTTCACCATAGACTTCTACATACAAAATTGTCATAGGATCAACACTTATTTTTATATCGACTTTCTCTTCAATAGATGAAGTAATCGAATAATTGATACTCGGTTTTATTTGCGCATCTAAACCTAGTTTAAAGCCTTTAATATCACCAGATGTAGACATTCCAATATTGCCACTAACACTGATTTGGAATTTTTTTGTTTCTCCGCTTTTAAAGGTATAGCTTTTCTTTATATCGCTTGTTCCTTCATTTTTAATCACATATAGGGTTTCTTTTTTAAACTCAACTGGTTCATTTTCTAATACAATCAAAGTACGCCATCCCCAAAATTTTCTTTTGTTAACACGTTTGTAATACCGTTTGTATTCTTCTTTCGTATAATCTTCAAGTAACTTTCCACCATAATTGACAAACTCAATGTCTTCATATGCAAGATATTCACTTGCCTTTACAGGCTGTTTAACCATTGATAAAAGCATTAAAAAACATAAAACAATCCATAATTTTTTCATACTGCACCTCCAACCCATTTATACAATGAACCGCTACTTTTTTCTTTTATAAAAAAAAGAAAGCATCATTTGCTTTCTTTATATAATTCTATAAATTTTTTGGCATCTTTTTCACCAATTTCAAAACGTCGCTTCATATGTTTATTTGAAAAATTCATAATTCCACTTAGACTTCTTGATGGGGAAATGGTGTGGACTTGAACTTGTTTTTCTTCTTTTTTCTTAAATCTAAAACGGAATAGATCAATAAGAATGATTTCTTCACATCCTGCATCAATTAATGGTTTTATCGGTCGATTATCTAAGACACCACCATCATAAAACGTTTCATGACCAATGATAACGGGTTTAAATATTACAGGAATAGCACAAGAAGCCATAAGTGTTTTTTTAATATCTTCTTTATCTAAAGTTTTCAAATTAACATAACGTGTATGAACGACATCATCAAACAAGTTTCTTAAGTTAATGCTTAAAAGTTCTCCTATTGAAGCATCATCATCCCCAACATGAGAAATACTAATGTAAATATCATGATTATAAATCGCATCATAATCAATCGTATTTTCAATCATGGTTTCAAAGCGTTTGGTATTATAATAGCCATGAAGAACAAGGTCTTTACCTTCTGAAAAGAGTTTTTTTATAAAGCTTTGTTCCTCATTAAATACAGAATCTTTATCCATACTGAGCCATAAATTTTCAGCAATTTCAATATCATTCATTGCCAGTAAACAAGCATTTAAGCTTCCAACACTTGCGCCACTAATAGCATGAATATTTTCAAGCAATCCTGCTTCTTTTAGGGCCTTAATCACACCAATTTGGTAAGCGCCCCTAGCGCCTCCACCTGATAAACATATCCCTAATTTTTTCATACGTCACCTTCTTTTAATACGGTCTTTTTTCTTCATTATAATAAGCGTGAGTAATTAACCCACCACCAATACACTCTTCTCCTAAATAAAATACTGCAGCTTGCCCTGGAGTTACTGCACGTACAGCTTCATCAAAATAAACGATTGTATTTTTCCCATCATGCGAAAGGGTTACTGGAATATCTTTTTGACGATAACGAAATTTTGCTGTACACTTCAAAGCGCTTAAGTCTAAATCATCAGGAATGATATTTAATGATTCTACAGTACATGAAGTAGCGTATAAAGCTTCATTATGAAATCCTTGTCCAACATATAAAATATTATCTTCTAAATTTTTTCCAACAACAAACCATGGTTCATTGTCATACCCATCTAAGCCACCAATACCGAGTCCTTTCCGTTGACCGATGGTATAGTGCATAAGCCCAGTATGGTCTCCTATATAAGTGCCATCTAAAGTAACCATTTTTCCTGGTTGAGCAGGTAAATAATTATTTAAAAATAAGCTAAACTCTCTTTCACCGATAAAGCAAATCCCTGTAGAATCTTTTTTTGTTGCAGTAGGAATTTGTTCTTTAATGGCAATTTCTCTAATCTCTTTTTTTAAATAAGCACCAACAGGAAATAAAGTTTTCTCTAACTGTTTTTGGGTTAATTGACTTAAGAAATAACTTTGATCTTTATTATCATCAATCCCTCTTAATAAGGCTACATGCCCATTATGGCTTACTCTAGCATAATGGCCCATAGCAATATAATCTGGATCAAACTTTTCAGCATGTTTAATAAAAGCATCAAATTTAATGTATTTATTACACATTATATCTGGGTTTGGCGTTCTTCCTTTTTTATATTCATCTAAAAAGTAAGTAAAGACATCACGCCAATACTCTTCAATAAAATCAACACGATATAAAGGAATATCTAGATGATCACAAACTCGCTTGGCATCTTGATAATCTAATTCTTGTGGGCAAGTAGCGGCATCTAAATCCGGGTTACCTAAGATATCTTGATTGGTTGTTGAATCCCAATTACGCATAAATAGACCAATAACTTCATAGCCTTCTTTTTTTAATAAATAAGCCGCAACGCTTGAGTCAACCCCACCACTTAATCCTATAACAACTCGCTTTTTCATTGTATCATCCTTTTTGTTTATCCACATCACTTACCATTCTAAAATCACCACGTGGTGATAAACTAACATCAAGTACTTTTGGGCCATCCGGTAAAGCTTGGCGTTTAAATTGTTGTGAATAAAATCGTTTGAAAAAATGTTCCACATAATTATGACATGTCTCTTCATTTAAATCAAATGTTTTAGCCAAAAGCCATTTTATACGTGCTAAGTCATCGCCACATCTTAAAAAACGTGCCATGATAAAATCATTGATTTCATACTTACCTAGGGCATCTTCAGTCTTTTGATTAGGTAAGAGTTCTGGTGAAATTGGGGTCTTAACAACACTATCTAAATGTTTACTAATGCTTTGATCAAATTTTAATTTTGCGTAATGTGCTACCATATATTTTACTAATGTTTTAGGAATGCCAGCATTAATCCCATACATACTCATTTGATCACCATTATAAGTACACCAACCAAGTGCTAACTCACTCATATCTCCCGTACCAAGAACAATGCCTTCATGTTTATTAGCTAGGTTCATTAAAATCATAGTACGCGCTCTTGCTTGAGTATTTTCATAGGTAATATCATGGTCGTGATTGTGCCCGATTAAATCTAAATGATCATTCACGTGAGACTGAATGGGAATTTCAAGTTTTGTCACACCAAAAGCATCCATTAAGCCGTGTGCTTGAGTATAGGTTTTCTCAGATGTTGCCTTAGCTGGCATGGTGACTGCAATAATATCTTTACGATCTTTTTTTAGTTGATCCATTGCTCTTACTGCAATGATGAGGGCCAAAGTTGAATCAAGTCCCCCACTTATTCCGATTAGAAGTTTCTTAGATTTTGTATGCTTTAATCGTTTTATGAGCGCAAACTCTTGCAGGGCTGCGATTTTTTCAAACGCTAAAATGTCATCTTCTTTAGGAACAAAGGGGGTTTTATCAAAAGGGCTTTCAAATTGATAATCCTCTGTTTTTTCTAGATCAATTACTACCTTATGAACCGGGAAATCGATTAAGTTTAACGAATCTCGATATGAGGAAGCGAGTTTACGTTTAAAGGTTAATAATCCCAAATCAATATCTGTGATTAAGCACTCACTTTCTAATGCAAAGTTTTCAGTCTCCGCAAGCAGTTCACCATTTAATGCAACAACTTTATGACCACTAAAGACAGTTTCGCTTGTTGATTCGTAAACCCCTGCACTTGTATAAATATAAGCACCGACATTTCTTCTTGAGTGATCTAATATTGCGGTTCTTCTTAATTCACGTTTATTTAAAGTTTCATTGGATGCGCTTAAATTAAAAATCATGTTTGCGCCATTTAAAGAAAGTAGATTGCCTGGTGATAATGGTGCCCACATATCTTCACAAATCTCAACACCAAATTTAACACTCTCATCCTTACTTTGAAAAATAAGACTACCAAAAGGAACACTTTGATTTAAATAATTAATCGAATGCACTTTTTTGATAATCTCTTTACCTGATGTAAACCAACGTTTCTCATAAAATTCTTGTGTATTTGGTAAATAGATTTTCGGTACAATGCCTAAAAGTTTATCGCCCTTAGCAATAAAAGCTGCATTATATAATACATCATCTATCTGAAGTGGTGCACCAAATATGATGATGCCCTTAAAGGGATTATGTTTAAGTAAATAAGCAATACTTTCTTTTGTCTCTTTTAGTAAACTATTTTGAAAAAATAAATCATTGGCAGTATATGAGGTTATTCCAAGTTCAGGAAAAACCGCAATACTTGCGGTTAAATCTTCCAATGTTTTTAGCATAGACAAAACGTTTTCTAATGGGTTTGCGACTAAAAGGGTTGGGGTTATGCTTGCTATTTTAATAAAATCTTGTTTGTACATAAGTCACCTCTTGTATAAGTCATGATCAATAATATACTGATACACTTCTTTTGTTACCATGGATGCATCTAAAGTTTTTCTAAATAAGGTTGAAGAAATCGATGAATCAAAAGTATCAAATATCATTAAATTATGTTCATGTTTTTTTAATATTGGGTTTTCATCAATAATGCTTTTTATATCTTGTTGGCGATTTAAAACAATAAACTTGAATTCACTAAGTAAAGATTCAGCCATTTTCCAAGTGTGCAAATCTTTTAAATTGTCTGAACCAATCACAAAAGCACAAGGACCCTCTAAATCATCACTTAAACGAATTAAACTTTGATACGTTCCTAAAAATTCATTATCAATCATCTCTAAATCACTAATTTGTATATCAGGATAATCCTTAGTCATAAGTTTTAACATGCGTAAACGATGATAATTTGAGGCAAGTTCTCCTTTAGTATAAGCACTACTAACAGGTAAATAAATAAATGTATCAAAATCTAATTCTTTTTTTAAAAAATGATAAACTTGTAAATGTGCTTTAGTTGGTGGATTAAACGCACCGCCATAGATTATATGCATACTATCACCCTAATTTATTATAGCATATTTTAAGATAGAAGACTTAGATAAATCAATCTATGATATAATTATTTTTGAGGTGATTTTATGAATATTGACAAAAATTATATCTTAGATTTAGCGAAAGAAATCTTAATGATTCCAAGCCCAAGTGGTTATACAAAAGAAATTGTAGACCGCATTCGTTTAGAAGCTGAAAAATTCAATTTAACTGTTGAAAAAACAAAAAAAGGTAATTTAATCATTACTATACCTGGTAAAACTAGTTATACACTAGGCTTAAGTGTCCATGTTGATACACTTGGTGCAATGGTCCGTAGTATCTCAAGTAACGGTGAATTAAAGTTCACAAGCATTGGTGGACCAAGTTGGCCAACCCTTGATGGAGAATATTGCACGATTATAACCCGTGAAGGAAAACATTATACAGGCACATTTTTATCAACAAGTCCAGCAGTCCATGTTTATAAAGATGCTAAAGATAAAATACGCGATCCAGAAAACATGATTGTTCGTATTGATGAAGTTGTTAAAAATAAAGAGGATGTTTTAGCTTTAGGCATTGAAGTAGGAAACTATATCGTCTTTGATCCAAAAACAACCATTACTCCAAGTGGTTTTGTAAAATCTAGATTTTTGGATGATAAAATCAATGTTGCAAGTCTTTTTGGCTTAATAAAATACTATCAAGATACCAATACTACTCCAAATCAAACCTTAAAGCTTATCATTTCTACTTATGAGGAAGTAGGGCACGGCGCTGCCTATATTCCTAAGATGGATGAAATGATTGCGGTTGATATGGGATGTATTGGCGATGACTTAAGTTGTACTGAGTATGATGTATCTATCTGTGCAAAAGATTCAAGTGGTCCTTATGATTACGAATTAACCAATCGCTTTGCAAGCATCGCAAAAGCTAACCAATTAAATTATGCTGTTGATATTTATCCATATTATGGAAGCGATGTTTCTGCTGCTTTAAGAGGTGGTAATGACATTAAAGGCGGTCTAATTGGCCCAGGTGTTCATGCTAGCCATGGTATGGAGCGTACCCATTATGATGCGATTGAAAATACCATTAAACTCTTAATTCACTATACAGAATAAAAGCATTTCATTAAACCAGCTAACGCTGGTTTTTTTTATCAATATAAGTACTTTAATTGAAGATGATCAAAAAACTTGGTAAAATAAGAATATCCACCCATGTCTACTCACTTAAAAAAAATAAGGAGGCAATTCAATGAGTAAAGTTATCATTGTAACAGGAGGCGCAAGTGGTATTGGGAAAGAAACGGCTATTTTACTAGCTAGTGAAGGGGCAAAAATTGTCGTAGCTGATATCAATATTGACGGCGCTAAAGAAGTCGCTGAAACCATCAAAAATCAAGGTGGTGAAGCCAGTGCTTATCAGGTTGATACATCAAAGAAAATGAACATTTCAGCTTTAATCGATTTTACTGTAGAAACCTATGGAACATTAACAGGTATTTTCAACAATGCAGGGATTGGTGCTATGGTCCCATTTAAAGAATTAAAAACAGAAGATTATCAAAAAATGATCGATATTAATCAAACCGGTGTATTCTTAGGCATTCAACTTGCCGCTAACAAAATGATTGAACTTGGTGTCAAAAATGGTGTCATCGTTAATACTGCAAGCATTTACGGTTTTGTAGGTGCTGCAACTAGTGCTCATTATAATGCCGCTAAGGCTGCAGTAGTCTCTTTAACAAAATCAGCAGCACAAGCTTACACAAAAGAAGGAATCCGTGTAACTGCAGTTGCACCAGGATTTACTAAAACTGCAATTTTAGAAGCCGTTGATGATGAGATGTTAAAAGCCATTGAAAGTTTCCACTTAAGAGAAAAATTATTAAGTGCTAAAGAAATTGCTAATGTTGTTGCATTTTTATTCAGCGACAAATCCGTTGCAGTTAATGGGTCTACCATTTTAGCAGACGATGGTTATTTAGCATTTAAGTAAGATTTAAAAAAGTCCTATCAATCTAAATTGATAGGGCTTTTTTTATGCTAAATCTTCTTGGTTTTTAAAAGGATTTCTTTTAAACGGTTTAAGCGCAAAACTAACTATACTTTTTGGAAAGGCATAAAGACCTTCAGCAATAATGGTTGGCATTAGTTTAAAGGATTCTTTATAGGCTTGTAAGCGAATTTCTTTTTTGCTTAATAATTGATTATCTTGAAATAAATACTTGCGTGTAACAATGCCTATTCTACAGGTTAACATGCTGTTAGACACCCCTTGAAAAATGGAGTTTGTCGCGGTTCTTAACATTGGCAAATCGGTTAAAGCTTCACCAACTTTTGAAGGCAACATTTCATTAAAGTTGACATCTTCTAACCCTTCAGCAATCATTGCTGTAGCGGCAACGTTTAAGCTAAGTTTACCTAAGGCTACATAACTTGGTCTAAAACCACATGCAACGACAATTTCTTTTAACATTTTTATATTCGTATAAATTACACTAAACATATCAAGTTGACCGTTTTGTGAAATAGCGGTTGTCATGAGTACTGTTTTAGCGTTTTTAATAATAATTTTATCAATTTCTTTACGAATTGTACCATTAAATGTCGCTTTTAAAGCAATAATTAATGCTGCATTATCATTTAAACTTTCTCTTAACAACGTTTTATCTTCTTCGGTAATTTTTTCTGATCTAAGTAAGGTTTTTGCGGCATTTTTATAAGCTTTTTCATTTTTTTCTAACGCATCAGGATCGATTACAAACGATGGCGCAAAGAAGATAATGCGTAAAGGATTAATCACTAACAAATATAATATGATTCCACTTAAGCCATAAAAGGCATATTCTAAGTAAAGGTGAATAGAACGAAGTTTTAAACCAACATCCATGACATTTGATACAAAAATCAAAATAAACATAAGTAATATAGCGATTAAAATGCTAATCCAAAAAGTTTTTTTCATCTGTAGGTTGCCCCCTTAATATTTATAAATCTATTGTATCATATCTTAATGTCTGGGTGTTTAAAAACTTCACGTTCTTTTAGGCAATTCTTCCCTTACAATGGTTCCATTTTCTAAGTAGATGATTTTATCTGCAATTAAAAAAGCATCATCATAATCATGCGTGACAAAAATCGTCGTAATGTTTGCCGTTTTTAAAATAGATTTAAGTTCCAAACGAATCTTATATTTTAAATCGGCATCTAAGTTACTAAAAGGTTCATCTAAAAGTAACATTTTGGGTTTTGGCGCTAACGCTCTTGCTAAGGCAACACGTTGTTGTTGGCCACCAGATAATTCGTGTGGATATGCTGAAAGTTTCTCATCTAGATTCGTTAGATTCATCATTTCTTTTAAGCGATCTTTTACACATGATTTAGGTAAACGGTGCATGCCAAACATTATGTTTTTTTTAACGGTTAAATGCGGAAAAAGCGCATATTCTTGAAAGACCATTGATATCCCACGCGCTTCAGCTGGCACCATGGTTTTATCATTAACGATTGTCTCATTGTTTAAGATAATTCCTCCAGTTTTAGGTATTTCTAAGCCACTTAAAACTCTTAAAAATGTGCTTTTACCACTCCCACTACTCCCTAATATGGCTACAATATCACCTTGACTAGCTTTAAAGGATATGTTTTTTAAAACGTCTACTTTATCATATGCAAATGAGATATTATGAACACTAAGCATCTTCTTTCACCTCTTTTTTTCTTGGATGGGTTAGTAAATATATTAATGCAGCGGATATTAATATTAATAAAAGCGCTGCTAAACTTGACTCTTGCAAGCGTTCATCACTAGCATATTCATAAACAAGTGTTGCAAGGGTATCATAATTTGCAGGTCTTAATATAAGGGTTAAAGGTAACTCTTTTATCACATCAATAAATACGATAATATATGCTGCGATGAGCCCATGTTTAAGCAGTGGTACATCGATTTTAATTAGTGTCGATAACTTCCCATGTCCTAGCAAATAAGCTGATTCTGTATATTTTTTGCCGATTTTTTCATAACTATTTTCAATTGAATTATAGCCAATTGCCATAAACCTTAAAATATAAGCGAAGATTAACATAAACAAGCTTAGACTTAAAACAAGTGTCCTAGATTCACTGTTAAAAAAACGGTATAAAGGCACTAAAAAGCGATCAGTTTTGATAAAGAATAGATTAACACTAATGGCAATCACCGCACCAGGAATAGCATATCCTAAGTTAGTGATTTTAACCCACACTTGATTAAATTTAGTGCTTCTAAAACGGTAAAAGTTTGCTAAACACAAGGCAATCACTACAACTAAGAATGATGCAAAAAGTGTAATTGAAATCGTATTTAATATAATGTAAATCAAATCACTTCTAAAGGCTCGGTTGAAACTTATAACTAAATAATATATTAACTGGCCAAAAGGAATTATAAAACCAAAGCCTAAGATAAGCCAAAGTATCATAGGATAAATAATACTTTTTATCCCTTTTAAAGGCATGCTTTTATGTGTTAAAGTATTTGCTAATATTTGATAATCTTTTTTTCCACGAATGCTTCGTTCAATAATAATTATGGAAAATACTAAGAGTAATAATAAACTTGATAGCCTAATAGCACTATCTAAATCCCCTAAATTAAACCATGCGTTAAAAATCGCAAAGCTAAATACCCTAACATTAAAATAAGCTACCACCCCATAATCATTTAAAGTTTCTAATATAACCAAAAATGAACCCGCTACTAAGGCTGGTCTTAATAATGGCAAAGTAACTTTTCTAAAAATATTGATTGGGCCATACCCAAGTAATCGAGCACTTTCGCTATACTTAACACTTTGTTTTTTTAAAGCACTTCGTGCAAGCATATACGTATAAGGATATAAGGTGAAACTAAAAATAAAGATTGCCCCAGGTAATGACATGATGTTAACTGACAAAGGCAGATTAATAAATTCCATCAATCTAAAAAAAGTTCCTGTATAGCTTACCATGTCTGCATAAATATAGGCGGCAATATAAGAAGGGATTGCAAGCGGTAAAATAAGCATCCAAGATAAAAGTTTTTTTCCATAAAAATCATAATGAACCGTTACATAAGCGCTATAAAGTCCAATAATCAACGAAAAAAAACTTACGCCTAAAATTAATATGAGTGTCGTTATTACCGTGTTTAACAGTAAGTAATTTTTTACATGATTCCAAGTTTCACTTGGCACCTGGCTTAATCCCATGAATAAGTTAAAAAGCGGGAATATAATAAATAGTCCCGCTATGATAGATATTATGGTAAATAGATTAAATTTTTGGCCAAATTTATTAAGCAATTTAAATCACTCGCAGTCTTATTCCCAGCCTTCTTCATCCATGATGGTTGTAGCTAATGCTTGATTAACGCCTAAGAGTGATAAAGATATATCTTGGGCTTTAAAGCTTCCAAGTGAGGCTAAGTATTCGTGTGGCTCAACACTTTCATTCACTGGGTATTCATAATTTGCATTCGCATAAACACTTTGGGCTTCTTCGCTTGTTAAGAATTCTAATAAAGCAATAGCGCCTTCTTTATTTGGGGCATGCTTAGTAACCCCTGCTGCACTAACGTTAACGTGTGTTCCTGTTGTATCTTGATTTGGGAAAAATACTTCTAGTGTATCAGCGACTTCTCTTTCATAAGCGTCAGCTGAATATTTTAATAACCCCATATAATAAGTATTCATAATAGCAATGTCTGCGACGCCTTCAAGTAAAGCTTTTGCTTGATCGCGATCATTCCCTTGAGGGGTTCTAGCGAAGTTTTGGACTAAGCCTTCTGCGAAATTACGTGCTCCTGCTTCACCCATGACTTCAACAAATGAAGCCATTAAACTTTGATTGTATATGTTTGCAGATGTTCTAACAACAATGCGACCTTCCCATTTTTCATCAGTTAATGCTTCATAGGTTGAAAGTTCACTTGCATCAACACGATCTGGATGATAAACGATAACACGCGCACGTTTAGTAAGTCCAAACCACGTACCATCAACATCGCGGTAATTGCTTGGAACATTTTCTTCTAAGAGCTCACTAGAAACTGGTTGAAGTAAGTCTTTAGTTTTTGCACGATGAAGTCTACCTGCATCGGCAATAATCAGTAAATCAGCCGGAGAATCTTCACCTTCGTTTTCTAATTTAGTGATTAGCTGGTCTGCACCATCGCGCACTAAATTAACACGAATCCCTGTTTCTTCTTCAAATTTATCAAATAAATCACGATCTGTTTCATAATGTCTTTCTGAATAGACTGTGATAACATTATCGTCTTCTGCAGTGTTTCCAAACTGGCAAGCACTTAAAGTAAATAGTAATACTGAAATGATGGTTAGTAATAATAACTTTTTCATAATTCACTCCTTATTTATAATTTTTATATTTAAATTGTATTACAGTTATCAGTATAGTGGATTGACTAGATTTTGTAAAGGATGATAAGAATTTTTATAAATAAGTTTGAAATTCTATTTAAGACAATAAAAAAAGCCTATAAAATAGACTTTATTCTTGTTCATAATGGTGCATGTATTTGTTGAAATAATCATTGACTACATTTTCTTTAAAAGGTCCTTTACGAAGTTCAATCATTGCTTTTAAGGCTTCGAGTTCATTTTCTAAGATGGTTCTAATAGATGCAGGATACTCCATTTTTACTTTGTGTTTATTATACTCTTTTCGATCTAAGGTTGTATAAGTATAATCTGGATTTACTTTTACATCTAAATCATAGTCAATATATTTTAATGCTTCATCATCAATCATATATGGCGAGGCAATATTACAGTAATAAAAGATGCCTGTTGGTCTTATAATACCAATGATATTAAACCATCGTTCTTTAAAAAACCATGTAACAGATGGTTCTTTCGTATACCAAAATCTGCCGTTAGCTTCTATAACTTTTGTACGGTAATTAGCAATAACAATATGGTCATCTAAGGTATCAATAACGGTTGCTTGCGCCCATATGCGATGAAGTTTTGTGTTGTGTTTGTAGCTTTGTACGACAATATCTTGCCATAAATTAACAGTCATATCATCACATCCTTATTGTGTATTATAGCATACAAAAAGGGTCTTTCGTATGGTTAAGTTAAAAAACTTAAAGTGATGAAAAAAGCACAAAAAGGATAAGTAAAATAAGAGCTAGTAAAACACTATAATAGACGGCTTTTTTGCTTAATAATTTAAAATATTTCTTTGATGGAGAATTTTGATCTTTTAATAGTTTTTCGTTTTTATGATAGGTTTTTTCTTCATGGGTTTGATGGTTTTTATCCATGGTACACCTTCTTTACTTTTTTAAATAATCTTTTCCTTTAAAATGTTCTGGTTCATGGGTATATAAGCCTTGATAGCCTTGTTGGCGTAAAGTCTCATAGATAAGTATCGCTACAGTGTTACTTAAATTTAAGCTTCGTACATGTCCGCTCATTGGTAAGCGAACACATTGTGGCAAATAAGCACTTAAGATAGATTTTGGAATTCCGCTTGATTCACTTCCAAAAATTAGATAAATCTCTTCATTTGTATTGGATAAATCAAATTGATCAGGTGATTTTTCACCATAGCGAGAAATAAAATAAAAACGGCCTTGATTAACCTTTAAAAATGCTTCAAAGTCATCATAAACTTCCATATCTAAATGCTCTAAATAATTGGCTGCATAGCGTTTTAAGTATTTTTCTTCAAGAGAAAATCCAAGGGGTCTAATTAAATGTAATTTGGCATTTGTCGCTACTGCTGTGCGCATAATATTGCCGGTATTTTGAGGGATTTCTGGTTGGTATAATACAATGTGATTCATGCATTTTTCTCCATTTCTTCGATGATTTGTTGTGTGGTTTCTTGAAACCATGGCACATGTTTATATTGTTCATAAACGGTTTTTATAAGTGGCAGTTGATCGTATTGGCGCTGATTGGCAAGTAAAATAATGGCATTGCGTTTTAAAACTAGCCCGCCTCTAAAGGTAAACGCATAGTTTTGATAACGCCTCATGATTTCCTTATTTGATAAGGTTAAGAGTTCACTTAAATTTAGTTGAGATGCCTCATCAGGTAAAAATAAATCCCTAGAAGTGAATGTAATTGCCTTATTTTTTGGACAAACACGTTGGCAGATATCACACCCAAACATCATTACTTTCATCGGTTTGCGATCATCTTGATTTAAAGCGATTTTCATTTGAGTAACGTAGGATGTACAAAGACGCTCATTATAGCCCTCAGTACTTAAAGCACCTGGTGGACACGCTTCGATACACAATGTACAATCCCCACAAGAATCTTCTACATACGGTACTGTATTAAAGGCTTTATCAATTAGTAAAGCCCCTAAAAAATGGTAAGTTCCATAATTTGGGTGAATCAATAACTGATTTTTTCCTATATAACCAAGTCCAGCTAAAAAAGCCGCAAATCGTTCATCAAGTGGACTTACATCTGCGTAACCTTTTGCTTTAATACCAAAAGAAGAAAATTGCTTTTCTAATGTATCAAAAAGTTCATAAAATACTTTATGATAGTCTTTACCATAAGTATATCGTGCTAAAAGACCATGCCCTTTTCCCTTAAACTTTACTTGTTCTTTAGGATAAGAAAGCGAAAGCATAATAATCGTTTGAAAGGATTCGATTTGTGAGAAATCTTCATTTTTATCGGGATAATGTTTTTTGCGCATGGCAATATAATCATGAACTTTTAACGCTTTAAAGTCATCAATTAACGGATGCTCTAACAAGGTTTCAATCATATAATCCTCCACTATGAAAATGGTGGATGCCTGAAGCATCTCACCATTTTATCATGTCAGCCCTTATGAGCTGATTGATACATTCATGATATTCATTATACCATGATTTCAACTGGTTGTCCTAATTTTCTTGGTTTTCACGAATCGTTTTAATTAAATCTTCGTTAAAAGTCTCATTTTTAAACATGTCTAGTTCTTCTTTATATGGGGCATAAACTTTATCTTTTGATTCGTCATCCTTAGTAACATATGGAGTCTCTAAAATTTTAGGAATAGACTTAAATGCCTCATGATGAACAATGGTATTAAGCGCTTCAAAGCCAATATAACCAAAACCGATATTTTCATGACGGTCTTTTGAAGCTCCAACAGGATTTTTTGAATCATTAATGTGTAAAACGCTAATTCGGTCAATACCAATGATACGGTCAAAGTCTTTTAAGACACCATCGAAATCTTCTTTCACTAAATACCCTGCATCATGCGTATGACAAGTATCAAAACAAACACTTAAACGGCTGTTGTCTTTTACGCCATCCATAATCATTTTTAGTTCTTCAAAGGTCTTTCCAATTTCTGTTCCTTTACCTGCCATTGTTTCAAGCGCGATTAAAACATCTAAATCTTTAGTTGCTTCAAGTACTTGATTAAGGCCATCAACGATATTTTCAATCCCTTTTTCAACGCCTTGTTGGACATGAGCACCAGGATGTAAAACAATTTGTTTAGCCCCAATGGCATGGGTACGTTTTATTTCTTTCGTCAAAAATTCTACCGCAAAGTCACGTTTAATAGGATCTGGATTTGCTAAGTTCATAATATAGGGTGCATGCACTACAACATCATGAACATTAATCCCTTGTGCTTCCATTAACTTTTTTGCCGGTTCAATATTTAAATCTTCAATCTTTTTTCTTATAGTATTTTGTGGTGCACCTGTATAAATCATAAATGTTGTTGCTTCATAAGATAGTGCTTCTTTAACACTTCCAAGCAACATTTCTTTACCATTCATAGAAACGTGTGACCCTATTTTCATTGCTTTTTTCTTCCTTTCTTTTGCCTAGTCATAGTTGATTTTGAAGGGATAGATTTACGTGATTGTCTTATGGCGCGAATCGGTTTATTGCCAATAAAATTGACATCAATTTTATGTTTGTCAATAAACTCAAGCGCGTGGTTATCTTTATCGGTGTAAAAACTAATCGTATCCCCACTCGCGCCCATTCTACCACTTCTTCCGATACGATGCACAAAAAATGCCATATCTTTTGGTAAGTCATAATTGATAATATGACTGATGCCTTCTATATCTAACCCACGGCTAGCCATATCGCTTGCGACGATATATTGATAGGTTAGTCGGTTAATCTCTTTTAAAACTTGTTTTCGTTTTCTTGCGGGCATATCGCCATGAAGCATAGTAACATTTAACCCTTCTTGATAGAGCCTTTTATATAAACGTTCAACATCTTCTTTTTTATTAACAAAAATCATCGCTAAATAAGGATTAATTTTTTTTATGGTATCATCAAGGGCTTTATCTTTTGTAAGGTTCTCTGTCGTTCTTATAAAGGTATGATTTAAATTTAGGTCTTTTAAACTCTTATCTTCAAAATTGATCTCTTTAGGATGCTTTAGATATTTTCTTAAGAAGGGTTTAAGTTTTTCTGGAATCGTTGCACTAAAGACTAACATTTGAAGTTCTTTAGGCATTACCCGTGCAATCGCATCAATCTCTGGTAAAAAGCCAATATCAAGGGCCATATCCGCTTCATCAATTACTAATATTTTAGCTTTGTAAACACTTAATACATTTTCTTTAAACGCTAAATCATTAATTTTACCTGGTGTCCCTATTACAATATGGGGTTGTTTGGATTTTAAGCTTTGAATTTCTTTTTGACGATCTTTTCCCCCTGTATATAAGCCAATAGTAATGGTTGATTTAGAAAAACTTGCAATATGTGAGGCAACGTCATAAAGCTGCGTTGCTAGTTCTCTTGTTGGGCTTAAAATAACTATTTGCAAATCGTGATGATTTTCATCAAGTTTTTCAAAAATAGGAATTAAAAACGCATGAGATTTTCCACTCCCAGTTTTAGATGAGGCAATGATATCACTGCCTTTTAAGATTTCGGGAATCACCGCTTCTTGGATGGCTGTTAAACTTTTAAAATTTAAATCTTTTAGTGCATCAATTATATAGTTTTTTTGAGTTTTTAACATTTTACCGCCTCATTTCATTAAAGTTATTATATAATAAAAACTGTACTTTTCCAAACCATTTAAAAGGATGATTATCATGAAAGTAAAAGCTTTAGTCCCTAGAGGTTATTGTCATGGTGTCGTTCATGCCATAAACCGTTTAAAAACAATTGCGTTTGATAAATCTATTAAACGTCCAATTTATGTTTTAGGCATGATTGTACATAATGAAAAAATAACAAAAGACTTTTTTGAGTTAGGCATTATTACCTTAAACGACCCAAAAAAGACTCGTTTAGAACTGCTTGATTTAATTGATACAGGCACTGTAGTTTTTACAGCTCATGGTGTAAGTGATTTGGTTTATCAAAAAGCTAAAGAAAAAGGTTTAGATATCATCGATACGACTTGTAAAGATGTTCATCGCTCCCAAAATATCATCAAAGATTATTTACATGAAGGTTATCATGTCTTATTTGTTGGCAAGAAAAATCACCCAGAAAGTGAAACCGTACTAAGTTACTCCCCTAAAGTCCATTTAATCGATTCATTAGAAAAAGCTGCTTCTTACCCTTTAAGTAATGACGTAAAGTATGCCTTAACTAATCAAACTACTATGAGTTTGTTTGATATCTACGCTGTGAGTGAAACCTTAAAAAAAAGAATTAAAGACATAATTCTTATTGATGAGATTTGTGATGCAACCAAAACAAGACAGTTAGCTTTAATGCAACAAGATAAAGCTATACAGCACTGTTTTGTAGTTGGGGATCATACTTCAAATAACGCCAATAAACTAGTAGAAGTCTCTACCAAACAAGGGATTAATGCGAGTCTTATTCATAGTGTTGAAGATTTAGATATTAATTTACTTAAAACCCTTAACTATGTTTCAGTTACCGCTGCAGCTTCAACCCCAAGCCAATTAACTAAAGAAGTGATTGATTTCTTAGTTGCGTTTGATAAGCATAATCCAAATACATTTAATCATCAAAGTAAAGTCTTAAAGAAGAATCTTTTCCAACAATAAAGGTGAACGGTGTTCACCTTTTTTTATTCTATGGTTTTATTTAGTTGTTGCGTTAATGCTTTTAACTGTTTTTTATTGTGTTTTAAAAGTTCATTACCTTCTTTTAAAAAGCCTAAACGTTCTTCTAATTTCGTAAAAAGTTGATCGAGTTCACTACTACTTTCAAATCGGTCTAAAAACTCAATTAATGCCGTTAACTTTGTTATATCTAAACTTTCTAAAGCATTTAGTTTTGTTTGTAAAGTAGAAAAATCTTTAATGTTTGTCATAAAATCTTCAAGTTTGGGCTGAATATCTGAATAGGATTCATTGATCTTTTCTAAAGCACTTACCACTTCTTTAAAGGTTTTTAACGTTGATTGCATTTTTTCATAATCTTTAATTAAATCCATAGCATCACTCTCCATTAACTGATTGATATAAAATCCGATAAACGCACGATCATCACCTAATAAATCAAATAATTCATCATCGATTAAAAGACTAGTTCCCATACGGTTTAAGGTTTCTTTTTTGTAATGATAACTTAATTCTCTAAAAGCCAAATGATATTCAAGTAATGACTGCTTATTGTAAAAGACTGTTCGATTATGTTTTTCTATTTTTTGAAGAAAATAGTTATAAATGGATGGAATGTACCATTCAATTCTATCATAACCAATTAGCATATCATATGCTGAACTATGTTTGATACGATTTCTTTTAGTATTTAGCTGCTTTAAATCATCACCAAAGGCTTTGATTTGGGTTTTTGATAAAGCAATCCCTTCCATAACAGTGCTTAAAAAAATCTCAAGATTCGTTTGATCGCTAATAAGTTCATAGAAAGTTAACTTAGTATCGTTTTTAATGACATAGCGAAGGGCATTTTCAAAAAACATTTGTAAACGTAAATCTTTTCTAGGATGATCGGCCATTTTCATAATGGTGTATTGTTCAAGTAATTTTAAAATACTTAACTCTTTCATGACTTTATGAATGACTAAATCTTTTATATCCCCTTCATAACGTTCATACTTATAAAGTGCAATGGGTTCAAACTGATAAAGCGTTTTAAACAAATGGTTTATAGGTTTTATAAGTTTATTATGCAAAGGGATAAAATCATCAACACGCATTTGATGCCGCGCGTGAATGGCATGATATTTAAGTTCAGTTAAATAATCATTGTCCATACCGTATTGTTCGATTTTATGAATATGCTTCTTTTGTTTTTCTAAAAACTCAAACATAGAATCAAAGATAATATTAGAATACTCTTGATGAGAAAAAAGTATATCTTCATATAAAAGCTTTAATTCGTCCACTTCATCACCTCCGCTTGCAATATATTTTACCACAAGCTAAGCCCTATATAAAGCAAAAAGGCTGACTAAGCAGCCTTTATTTTTTTAATGGTTTATAGATTTTATATAAGACATAATAAACTAAAAGTAAAATAACCGTTGTTAATAATACTCGGTGAAAAGTGCTCACGCTCACTCCCGCATCAAATACATAGAAAATAAAAGCTAAAATACTTAAAAATGAAAAAATATAAAAAAGTATTTGGATTAACTTTGTAAGATTTTTAAGGTGTCTTCTCATCATATTCTCCTTTAGAATTATCATAATAATTGACGCAATCTTTATCGTCTTCATAAAACTATATAGCATTCATCAAACCGCTTTAGATTTTGGGTAAATAAGAAATAAAACGGGATGGTTATTAATCTATAACCATCCCAGTATATAGTTAAGATAAAACTAAAACCCTTCCCCTAAAGCTTTAATGATTAAGTATAAACATTAAAATGAAATAACTAGATATAAAACATAACTCGCAATTAAAATACTGCTTGTTATTTTTGCATAACGAGGCTTAAATAACATCCCAAGCGCTAATAAACTTGCCAGTAATCCAAAACTAACTAAAATCATATTATCATTTGTTTGAACATATAAACTTCCTTTTCGATAACTCATATCAGAAATAACTAAAATTAAAAAATTAAATAAGTTACTCCCTAAAACATTTCCAAATGCAGCATTGAAATTTCTAAGTCTAGCTAAATTGAAACTTGAAACGAGTTCAGGTAAACTTGTAATTACTCCTAAAAATAAAGCGCCAGCGACAGTATAACCGATATTATACTCTGCTGCAATTTGATCGGTTGTAATCGTTAAAAAGATACTGGTTATAAGTACTAATCCACTTAACAAGATAAAGCCTAAAATATATGGTTTCATATCAAAGGATGTTTTATCTTCTATCACATCTTTTTTAGATACACTCATTTTTTTAACCGCAAAAGCATACAACCCTAAAATTAAAAAACTGAAAGCACTGATTCCAAACAAGGTTATATCAATGCCTAATAAAACGGTTAATCCAACAAAGATAAAAATTATTAAACTATAAATTGCGGTTCGATTGTGTTCTTTTTCAATGGTAATTTTTTTTAAAAAACGCGTATAAAATAAAATAATTAATCCCATAATTAACAAGTTAAAGAAGTTACTGCCTAATACATTGCCTAAAACCATATCGGCATTATCAAGACGAATGACTGCAGTCATAGAAGTGAATAGTTCAGGTAAACTAGTCGCCGCAGCAAGCATCACCCCACCAATTAAGGCACTTGATAAATGACTTTTTTGATCTAATGCATCAATTAAGTTTGAAAGCAATATAGAAAGTATAACCATTATACTAGCTAAGATAATAAATGTAAGTATCATATGACCCTCCTAAAAACTCTAAATGTATTATATGAAATATACCTTTAAAATACAAGGAAAATTCATTGCATCTTTTAAATTGATTTTGACACTTTTTGCTATAATAAACCCAGTTAAGGCAGGTGATTGTATGATTAAATGGTTTAAATTTATACGTTTATTTAACACAATTTTTAGACACGAACTTCCTAATTTAGATCTTATTGAAAAACAAGGATTACTTTCTGTAAAAATCGGCCAAACTTTTGCCCTAAGAATCGACTTCTTAGGTGAAAAAACATGTAACCATCTTGCCAAACTTTATTCTAAAACTTTACCTATTAAAGCGTTGGACATGCAAACTATCCTTAAAGATTATACAAGTAATGCATGGTTAGATAATTTTGAGTGGATTGATGAAACACCAATAGGAAGTGCTTCTGTTGGCCAAGTTCATAAGGCTAAATTAAAATCTGGTGAACTAGTTGCAGTTAAATTTATCAAAAAAGATTATAAAAAAGCATTTGAAAAGGATGTTAAATCGTTAAGACGATTTGTTAAGTTTATTATTTTCTTTTATCCAAAGTTAAAAAAAGTTGCTGATCCTATTGGTATCATTGAACATATTGAAAAATATACTTTGGATGAACTAGATTTAAGAAATGAAATTGAACACGGTGATATCTTAAGAAAAATATATGATGAAAATAAAACAAAGTATGATTTAAGTCGATTAAAGTTTCCTAAAATCTATACCTCACTTTCCAATGAATCTGTCTTGGTTAGCGAATTTATCAACGGAGAAACCGTAGATACTTTAATAGAAAAAAAAGCATTACCTTATCAAGATTTGTTAGAAATTTTTCATATCCATGGCTTTTATATTTTCCATGTTGGTACATTCCATGGCGACTTACATCCTGGCAATATTATTTATAAAGATAAACATTTTTATTTCATTGATACTGGTGCTTTAAGCCGCGTAGGTAAAAAGATTCAAACAGGTCTTTTTGAATTTATGGAAAACCTAAGTTATTATGATTATGAAAAATGTGCTATGGGGTTAAACCATATGGCAGAAAAAGAAATTCATGGTAAAGCCTATGAAAAATATTATGAAAAGTTTTTACTCTTATATAAAGACTTTAAAGGGCGTAGCGTGCAAGAAATTAGTTTAACAAAAAAAATGATGCAAACCATCAAACTTGGTGTTTTAAGTGGCATGGAATTTGAAAAAGGGATGTTCCCAATTATCAAAAGCATGATGTATTTAGACGGCATGGTTTTAAAAGGCGCGCCAAATACACGGCTTATGGAAGCCATGCGACCTTACTTAAAAGAATTTAATGCGATAAAAGGGAATGATTCTTTATGAAAAAAATAGTAATAGTTGGGGCTGGTCCTGGAGGGTTAGCTGCGGGATTACTTTTAGCTAGTAAAGGCTATGATGTTCATATCTATGAAAAAGATGATACCGTTGGTGGAAGAAACAAAGCCCTAAAATTAGGTGCTTTTACTTTTGATGTTGGACCAACCTTTTTACTTTATACTGATATCTTAAAACAAGTATTTCATGAGGCAAACTTATCAATGGAAGACTATTTAACCCTTTTACCAATTGATCCTTTATATGATTTAGTTTATAAAGATAAAACATTTACTCCAAGTAATGATCCTTCAAAAACCATCAAAGCGATTGAACAAACTTTTCCAGGGAATGAAGAAGGGTATTTACGCTTTATGCGCGATCAAGAAATCTTGTTTAACCGGGTTTCGCCCATGATGATGAAACCTTTTTTAAACACTAAAGCATTGCTTTCAAAGGATGTTCTTACAAATGGACCATTTATTTATCCCTTCAAAACTATTTATACATTGTTAAAATCATACTTTAAAGATGAAGAACTTATTTATGGCATGAGTTTTCAAGCTAAATATTTAGGGATGAGCGCTTGGAAAGCGCCTGCGCTATTTACCATGTTAAGTTATTTAGAACATAAATATGGCATTTTTCATGTAAAGGGTGGTCTTAATCAAATAAACCATGCCTTTAAAAAAGCAATTGAATCCTATAAAGGTAGCATTCACTTAAATCAAGCAGTTAAAGAAATAGTTATTGAAAACAAAGTGACTAAAGGCATAAAACTAAGTGATGATCATTTTATTAAGGCAGACGCTGTTGTAATCAATGCTGATTTTGCCTATAGTTATAAACATTTAATCCCAGATAAAGATAAACACTTGATTCTTAAAAAACCTATTGAACACTATAAATTTTCATTATCAACTTATATGATTTATCTTGCACTAGATAAAAAGTTTCCATTAAAACACCATACTATCTTCTTTGCCGAAAACTATGAAAAGAATGTTAAAGATATTACAGAAAATCTAACGTTAACTGACGATTTTAGTTTTTATGTTCAAAATCCTAGTCAAATTGATGATACCTTAGCACCACCAAATCAGTCAGCTTTATATATCTTAGTCCCTGTCCCAAATTTAGATGCTGAAATTGATTGGCATAAAGAAAAAAATGCATTCAAAGAAAAAGTGCTTGATAAACTAGAAGCTAAAATAGATTACTCCATTCGTAGCCACATCATAGAAGAAAAAATCATTACACCGAACGATTGGGAAAAAGACTTTAACGTCTATAAAGGGGCTGTATTTAATCTAAGTCACCAATTGTCACAAATGTTAACTAGACGTCCTAAAAACAAAATTAAAGCCATTGATGGTCTTTATTTAGTCGGTGGTGGAACACATCCTGGTAGTGGACTACCAACGATTTATCAAAGTGCCTTAATAACTAGTGCACTTATTAACAAAGCCAAATAATAAAACCCTAATATCAAATATTAGGGTTTTTTATGGAGAAATGTTGCCACCGATAAAGCAAAGGTTTTCATGTTAAAGTTTTATTATAACTTAAAATATTAATGAAAAACAAAGGGTTTTTAATTAACTTAAAAAAAGCTCTAAAACATGGTCATATGATTAAATTTCCCTTTTCTTTTCATAAAAAAAAAGACTATTTCTAGTCTTTAACTATTTAGTGAAGGTTTTAAAGAGATGCTAAACGATTTTAAAGCTTTATAAATCATTAGTTCATCTTGATTTACGGCTTCGCGTAAATAGACATTTGCTTGAACTTCAACAACATAATAGTTGTTTGACTCACTAATGATTGCTTGACTTAATACATCAACTTCAATTAGATTGTGAAGATCTTCTTGCTTTTCTTGATTAAACTCAAGTGATTTTTCTTCAATAAACGATTCTATGTTTAAGCCTTTTTTTATCTTAAATGTATACGTGTATGTAATTTCATCAACATTATTTTTAGCTAATAAACTTCCTTTTGGTCTTAATGTAACATGATCCTTCAAATTATCATCAACACTTAAAAGCGTATAGCCTTGATGAATAAAATTATAATCTGATTGTGTTTTTTCCCAATAGAAAAAACTAACCAAAGTACCTATTAAAATTAAAAAAACGAATGAACTAGCTAAGATACTTTTCATAGTATCTACTCCTTATGGAATGTTAGGCAACTGGCTGTCTCTGTGAGACCCTTTAGTTTTCCGTCCTTAGATCGCTCTAAGTTTGGCTTTATTCAAACAGTTTCCATAAGCAAAAGCTTATACAAACGTTTGTTGTTAGTCTTATTATATCATAATAAACCTAGATAACAAGAAAAAGAGACTTATCAAAGTCTCTTAAGATTAGTTAAAGGTTAATTCATCAATGATGACTCTTGATCTGGCTACGTTTTTCCCGCTACCTTCTGATCCCCCGTTATAACTAATTCGAACATAATAGCCACTCGCAGGTTGATTGTTCAATTGATTCTGAGTGAGATTATATTGATAAAATGGAAAGGCTTGAGTTCTTTCTTGATTATTATATATATCATTCCCTGCTGGTGCTTGAATCGATGCTTGTCCTATGGCTGTCCAGTTAGTATTATCTGAACTTATAGATACTGTAATCGTTCGATTTGTTAGAATATCATCGTTATTTAACCTTAACCCTCTTAAAGCATAAAAACTTACGCTTTGTAAATTAGTAATAGGATTACTTGTTGTAATTATAATTTCATTATCAAGCCTAATACTATACTGATTATTTGTTTGTGAATTTTCAGTATCATACACATTAAAATAATTGTCTGTCTCACTAGTTGCAACTTGAGGCATAAGTGGATAAAGTGGTGTGCTTCCATTTAAAGAACGGTCAACAACACGCAAAAACCCTAAACTTCTTCGCCCGCTTTGAACCACTGAAATGCCTTGAATATCAAATAGTACACCGTTTATATTAACCCCTTCAATACTATAATTTCCTCCAGTTGGACATCCAGTACTTGTACAACTCGCTTCTCCCATGGTATCTTGAAAATTTGGATCGTTATATAAATCTGATAACGTAGTCAATCCAAAACTTTCTAAAAATGAATCAATCATTTCATTATCTAAATCATCAAGCGTGATGGGTAAATCCCATTGTCCTATACTAATATTCACTAAGACAAAGCGGTTGGTATCATCAAAAAAAGCATAAGCTTTTGGCATCATACTTAAAAAAGCGATTAGTGATGCAATCATCGCAAAAACTAGCCTTTTTAACATATGATCAACCTCCTATGATGATTTTTTAAACAGCCACACGTAAATACCATAAAGCAATAAAACATCGATGATTACGACGATGCGGCCTAAAGTTGATTGCGTAAACAGTAAAAACCTACCTAAATTAGGAATCTTAAACAGATATGTGCCGACTAAATCTTCATCCTCTAATGTCCATGGGTCTGTTTCACCTGATTCAGATATAGTTTCATAAGTTCGTTCACCATTTGAATCTTCAATAGTTTCAATATAATGAACGACGATTACTTCTTGATTATTTATCGTTGTGTTAAATGCTATAATTTCATCCTCACGAATGGTATCATAATCAAATTTTTTGTTTATTACAACAATATCATAACGGTCTATTACAGGTTCCATACTATCTGTTACAATAATGTAATGTTCATAACGACCAAATAAACTCACGTTGTCAAAAAGAAGGGCGATAAACAAGTAAGCAAAAAATGCATAAGTTATTAGTTTTAAACCTATCTTAATTAATTGCTTTTTGTTCATAGTACCCTCCTTTTATTTTTTTATCAGTAGTTTTTATGCAGGATCAGTAGCTGTAAATGTCAAATCAAATGTAATTTCTTCGTTAATAATCGCGTCATATTCAGCAGTAGTTGATGGCTCAGTTAAAGTCACTGTAACTGTTACAGTGCCTGCAGTGTTCCCTAAGGTAGAATCAGCAACGATTAAAATATTAACAAGATTTGCATACGTTGTATCTCCACCAATTTCAACATTTGATGCATTGACTGTAAAATCTAAAGGAGCAATCACAGTTTGATCAAGTTCTACAGTATATTCTATTACAACACTTTCAACATCACCTGATTTTAACAAGACCCCATTAGGTACTAAGGTACCACTTGTTTGAGTGTCTAAATTAACTGCTAGTGTAGTTCCTTCTCCAATGCCTACTGTAACAGTATCAACTTCTTCTAAGTCATCCCAAATCGCAAAAGCTACCCCTGAACCTCCAATAAGGAATAGTAACAAAAATAATCCTAATAATTTTTTCTTCATTTTTAAATCCTCCATTTTTTAATTTTTATCTATAAAAATAGCCAATTGCTTTTAGGCAACTGGCTGTCTAAGATAGACCCTATAGTTTTCCGTCCTTAGATCGCTCTAAGTTTGGCTTTTCTTTGTATTAACTATTATTATAAGTGTAATAAAAAAACCAGCTGCTGTTAGGCAACTGGCTGTCTATGTAAGACCCTATAGTTTTCCGTCCTTAGATTGCTCTAAGTTTGGCTTTTCTTTGTTTGGCTTTTCAATAAAAAAAGCCAATTGCACTTTTGGCAACTGGCTATCTAAGTTAGACCCTATAGTTTTCCGTCCTTAGATTGCTCTAAGTTTGGCTTTTCGTAATATTTTCCCTTATGTAAGACTAATATACTTAATTTTAAATATTTTGTCAATCAAAACAACCAAAAATGTGATTTTTTTTATCCATTGCCACTATTTTTAATGATTATTTGACAATGATCGCTTATAAAATATAGATATCTCATGGTAATTATTACCACATATTAAGCGTTTTTAGTCCTTAGGTTTCTTTTTAGATTTTTTCTTGGTTATAGATTCTTCTTTAGTTTCATCATGAACAACAGCCTTAACTAATGCTTCATCGACTGGTTCATTTGGCTGTTTTTGTGACTTTGTGGCTAAAGATTCTTCAGCTAAACTAGCTTCTTTAGGGATAGCCTCTATGTTTTCTTCTTCTATAGGCGTTGCTTCTTTTAATGGTTCTTTTTCTTCGATTTGAACAGGCTTGGTTAAATCGATCAAAGTTTCACTTGGAATGGATGATTCTTTAATTGCATAGACCAATCGCTCAAAATAGGCTTGATTATGTAGTTCTTTTTCAAGTAAATTAATGGCTTCTTTTAATGTATCGACGCGCCCGAACTCAAAATAGCTTATAAGTTTGTGGATATGTTTATAGTAGTGTTCATGTAAAAATGTATCTTTGTCCATTTTAGATTCTAGGAGTTCTTTTGATTTTTTCGTTTTAGTAATTGCTTGATTTAAAACTTTAATATCAGAATCTAGTGCAGCTTTTTCAGTTTCAATCATTTTAAGCGATTGATTTTTTGCAAGTTCAATATCTTCTTCTCGTTTTTTACTTAAGCGCTTAAGTCTAATAACCATAAGTTTGTGATAAACAAAAAGAACTATTTTTAAGAAAGAAAATATTAAAATAACTATCGCAACAACATAAGAGGCATATTGAATAATTAAATCAAAACTTGTTGATAGGACAAAACTTAATAAGACATAAACTAAAATCACTGGCATAAAGGCTAGGATTAAACTAATAGTAAAGGTAATCAGTCCAGTTAAAAAAATAATCAGTACTGATGGTTTTTCGCCATCTTCTTTTAAAGTATTTATGGCTTCAAAATAAGGGTATTTTTCATCATGGTAGTCAAAGGTAATGGATTCTTTTTCTTTTAGTTTACGTTCATGTTCATTTAACTCAGCGTTAATTTGATTAATTTTTTCAATATGTTTCAAAAAATCATTTAAAGCTTTGTAATCTTTATTACTTTTATCCATACATCTCACTCCTTACCATTTATAGCTTCATTATAGCACTAAATGATTTTAACTTAATCATTTTCTCCTATAAGAAAAAAACTAATCCATAATAATAGGATTAGTTAAAAAATTATTTCAAGATTTTTTTAATGAGTTTTTCTTTGTTTTTATAAGGAGGGTACGCGGTTTTTGGATCAAATTTGGTTGTCTTTTTAACATAAGTTTTTTCATTTGAAAATGTATCAAAAGAAGCTTTACCATGATATTTTCCAATACCTGAAGCCCCAACCCCACCAAATGGCAGATAAAATGAAGCAACTTGAGTGATTGTATCATTAATTGCACCACTACCAAAGCTTAATCTATTAAAGACTTTTTGTTCATGAGCTTTTGTTTCTGTAAATAAATATAACGCAAGGGGTTTATCTTTAGTCTTTAACGTTTGAATGGCTTGTTCTAGGGAATCAAAGGTAAGAATTGGTAAAAGCGGTCCAAAGATTTCTTCTTGCATGATGGCATCATTAAAGGTGATATCATCAAGAATTGTTGGGGATATAGTTAACGTTTCTTCATTTAAGGTGTTCCCATAGATTACATGGTCTTCTTTAATAAGACCTTTTAATCGGTTGAAATGTTTTAAATTAATGATCTTGTTGTAATCATCTAAAGGTTTAGGATAAAGGGTATCAAGTGCCTTTATTAATGCTTTAATAAAGGGTTCTTTAACTTTTTTATCAATGTAAATATAATCAGGGGCAATACAGGTTTGACCAGCATTCATATATTTCCCAAAGACAATACGATTTGCGGCTACTTTTAAATTAGCACTTTCATCAATAATCGCTGGGCTTTTGCCTCCTAGTTCTAAAGTAACCGGAACTAAATTCTTAGCCGCAGCTTGATAGACGATTTTCCCAACTTCTGTACTACCAGTAAAAAAGATGTGATCAAACGGTAAATGAATGAGTTCACTAGTCACTTCTTTATCTCCAGTCACAACGCGAATATATTCAGGGTCAAAGGTCTCTTCGATTAAATCTTTAATCACTTTTTCGGTATGACCCGCAAATTCACTTGGTTTTATTATGGCGGTATTTCCAGCCGCAATCGCACCAATTAGTGGCTCGATGACAAGTTGAAAAGGATAATTATATGGCCCAATAATCAAAACTTGTCCTAAAGGCTCTTTTTGGATAAAACTTTTTGTGAAGAGGTGGAAATAAGGTGTTTTTTCCTTTTGAACTTTCATCCATCGTTTTAATTGTTTCATGGTTTTTCTGATGGAATGAAGTGTAAAGCCAATTTCTGTCGTGTATGCTTCAAAAGAAGATTTGTTTAAATCTTTTTTTAAAGCCTCTTTAATTAAATCTTCATAGATTTGTACGGCATTATAAAGTTTTTTGAGTTGTTGATGACGAAATTGATACGGTTTTGTCGTATCTTTTTTAAAATAATGACGCTGAAGGGTTAAATAATCTTTCATTATATCACTCCGGATAAATCATTTTTTTGGTTACCCCACCATCAATCGTGATGAGACTTGCGTTTATAAAATCTTGTTCTTCACTGGCTAAATATAAACACATTGAGGCAATATCACGTGGTAATCCAACACGTTTTGAAGGATGAAACGCGTGATCTATTTCACGGATTGGTTCGTTTTTTGCATTAATCCATCCTGGTAAGATTGCATTAACACTGATGTGCTTATCTTGTAAAGTCATAGCCAAACTATGGGTTAGCGCATTTAAGGCACCCTTGGTAACTGAATACATGGTAGTATCTTTTTCACTCATTAAACTTCTTGTTGATGAGATGATTATAATACGCCCATGATGTTTATGAAATTGATTTGCATAAAGTTTTGATAAGAAAATTGGTGCCATTAAATTAACACTTAATGGCTTTAGCATTGTAGCTGGGGTTAATTCATCAAAAGGAACCTCACCTGATGTAACGGCGTTATGAATTAGTATATCAATGCTATCTGTTTTTTCTTTTGCTTCTAAAAAGCGCTTTTCTAAAAGGTCTAAGTCATTTAAGTCCGTATAAATATAGTAATAGTCCCCAGTGATTTTACTCTTAGGCGTATGAATATCCATGTTGATAACTTTATAGCCTTTTTCTAAAAAGAGCTTTACAGTCTCTAATCCAATTCCTTGTGAACCACCTGTTATAAGTATGGTTTTTTTCATCTTTACCTCCTAAAAAGGGCGCCAAGGCGCCCTTTAGTTTTAAGCGAATGTAAATGCTTTAGTATCAAGGACGACATCAGTGTACGTTGCTTGATCATTTAAATCATAGGTTGCCGTTAAAACAACTTTATATGGTCCAGTTGTTGTAATAATATCTGTGAAAGTTTCTGTTGTATTTTCTGTTACAGTGCGTGACTCAAGTAATGTATCGCCTTCATAAATAGATAAAGTTAATGATGTTACGATACTATCAGGATTTGTTAGGGTATCAATATCAACACTTAAGTCAGTTCCTGAAATGGTTAAATCAGAAAGCGATCCTGTTGGCGCAATGTAGGCATCGGTTGTGAAAAATTCTGTTTCAACGACTTCGTATGGATCAAATCCATCATTTAAATTATACGTATAAGTCACTCTAATTTCATAGGTGGTACCTGAATATAGTCCAGTTAAGTTATGCGGTCCTGAACCTGTATAAGTGTCGATTAGATCATCATCAAGATATAGTTCAATAATTAGCGAGGTGTTTCTTGAATCTGGGTCGCTATTATCTAATTCAAACGTTGCTTCTTCGTAATCAACATCAGTAATATCAATTGTAATCGCTTGTGCTGTATAAGCTAGCGTTGTAAAGGATTCAAGACTACTTTCTGTTACTAATCCATTACCATCTTCGGCATCATAACTATAGATGGCTTCTATCTCATAGGTCGTATTTGATAATAAGTTTGTGAAAGTATAAGGATCACTTGGTGCGATGGTTTCAATAAGCGTACCATCTAAATAAAGATTAATTTCATCAAGATTTCCTAATGCATCTGGATCATTTAAGGTCACATCAAAGCTTACATCTTCTTCATTTGCGTCTATATTATCTATGATAACTGAAGGCACTATGTAACTATCGGTTGAAATCGTCGTTTCATGAATTAAGCGTTCTATAGCGCCTTGTCCATCCGAATAATTCGTTTCAGCATAAATTTCGATGGTGTATTCATGATTAGTAAGTAAATTATATAGATAAACTTGTGATAAGTTTTCTGTAACAATATCCGCACCAATTTGCGTTAAACTTTCATCTAAGATTTTAATGGTATATAAAGTGCTTGTAATAACCGATTCACTATCTGTAACATTCAATCTAAAGTTAAAGTCTTTTAAATCCGTCGTGATTGTATCGATTGTAACATTTGGCCTTACATCTAAACTTGTAAAGTCAAACGTATCAAATAATTCATCTTCACGCAGTGAGCCTTCTAAGTAATCAACATCAGCAATAAGTGAAATGGTGTATGTTTCATTACTATTTAAGTTATCAAAGTTAATCGTTTGATTGCCGCTAGATAACGCTACGCGCTCTTGTTCGACGCCAAGTAAGTATAATACTGCATAACTGTTTTCAATAACGGAATCTGCATCAGTAACTGTAACCTCTACACTTACTGATCCTTTTACAGTATCTAAACTACCTGTATCAATACTTAACGTTGGGGTTGCATCATAAATCGAAGTGGTTGAACTTAGCGTTTGATCGGTATATGGATAAGCATCATCTAAATCATAATCCACAACAACTCTTAACGTATAGGTTGTGTTATTCATTAAGGAATCAAATGTGTAACTTGTCGTTTCAAAATCACTAATCACTTGACTACTAATAAGTGTACCATCATCGAGTAATTCAAGTACGGCACTGCCTTCGATAATAGTTTCATATAAATCATCAATCGTTACATCTAATGTAACACTACCTACGGTATGAACGACATTATCTATCGTTGCGGTAGGTTCTAATAATTCAATATCCGCTTTAACATAATCCGCATCTAAATCATCATTAGTAATCGGCTCTCTACCATCTTCTAAATAATAATCCGTTTCTAATGTAACCATGTAATATTTGCGGTTATAAACAGTTAAGTTATCAAAGACATAATCACCATCTCCAATATAATCAAGCGTATCTTGAAGTTCCATGACACCATTAGAAGTTTCATAATATAAATGAACTTTAGTTGTATTAGGTATAATTACTGAATCTGAATCACTAATTGATACACTTGCTGTAATTGTAGATGGGGTAAACTCAATAAGTGAGATTGAACCTGTTGGAGTAGTTTTTTCAGTCGTTTGAATGGTATATGTATAAATAACACCTGATGAAGATCCACTACCTAAATCATATTCAGCATAAACACTGATTTCAACTTCTTGATCACTGAGTAAGTTTTCTAGATTATATTTAAATGATTGACTTGCGATATGACCACTGACGATAACTTCATCAAACTCTTCATAACGTGCAATGATACTTAAAGTATCCCAGTCAATAATACCATCATAAGCGGATAAATCGATAGACAACTCTAACTCATCATCAGTTGAAGACCCTGAAATATTGATGTATGAATCAATGGTTAAAGATCCACTTTCAATGACGGTTTCGTTGATGCTGTCTTCATTTAAGTCAACATCACTAATTAATTCATAATGTAGTGACGCTCCTTGTGTAAAGGTGAAGTAAACATATTCTGTGGTACCTTTGCTTACAGTAATGGTTTCTAATAAATCATCTTGATCATCATAGATGAATAAATTGATTGTACCATCAAGCATGACAGTATCACTATCGCTAATGGTAATATCAAAGAGAATTTTTCCTGGAGTTAAGGTTGGGGTTATGACTGCGGTTGGCGTTTCTTTTTCTAAGGTTGTTGCATTAATTTCTTCTTCTAAAGTACGTGTACCTTCGCCATCATTTAAATCATAAGATACCGTAACTTTTATAGTATAGTCTTTATTAGAAAGTAAATTAGTAAATGTTCGTTCACTTAAATCACTTAATGAACTAACGAGTATATCTCCATCATAAAGTTCGATTGCTGTAATGGCACCAATACTATCACTATCTGTAAGAGTTACTAAGAAATCAATGGCTTCTTGATCTACATTGTCAAGTGAAAGATCTAAGGTTGGGGTTTCTTTTTCTAAGGTTGTTGTGCTGACTTCTTCTTCTAAAGTCCGTGTACCTTCGCCATCATTTAAATCATAAGATACCGTAACTTTTATAGTATAGT
>JBKHEA010000008.1:0-57937 GCA_046541015.1 Candidatus Izemoplasmataceae bacterium | reverse complement strand
GTTTCTAAAACATGGCAAATTCCTTTAAGAGAAGACTTAGCATTCTTCCCTCATCCAGATGCTGAAGAAGAATTAGATTTAGACTTCACAGGTTGGGATTTTGACATTACTGCAGAAGACTTTGTAAACACTTATAAACTTGCATTAGAGCAAGAATGGCCACGCGCTGTTGCTGGTGGTGGAGACTTCATTACCGCTACACAACGTATCGTTAACGCTCAAGAATTTATTGATGGAGATGCTGAATGGGAAGATGTAGGAATTAAAGTTATTGATGACTACACTATCGAATTCCAATTCGAAAACAATATGTCAGAGTGGAACGTAATTTATTGGTTATCATCATTTGTAATGAGTCCAATTCACTTAGACCTTTATGATGAGTTAACTGAAGTTGATGAAGAAGGCGTTCATACGACTACTTATGGTACAGATGAATTCTCAATTTTCTACACTGGGCCTTATTATGTAACTTACTTTGAATCAGGATCAATCTTACGTATGGCGAAAAACCCTGAATTCCATAGCCCAGACTTATATTTCTATACACATCATCAATATGAAGTAATTGCTGAAGCTGAAATTATTTTTGAAAAATTCTTAGCTGGTGAGTTAGATAGTGCTGGTGTTCCTACAACTGAATACGAAAACTATGCTAATGACCCACGTCTAAAACGTATCCCTGGTGCAACTGCATTCCGTCTAAACATTAATGGTTTAGGAACTGTTGAAGCACAAAGAGAATACTTTGAAGACAGTGAATATGTACCAGAACCAATTTTAGCAGATGCTGCATTCAAACGTGCTTTATACTTTGGTGTTAACCGTGAAGTATTAGCTTTAGACATTATGAAAACTGCTGAACCAATGCCATTCTTATTCAGTTCTGCTTATGTAGTTGATGCAGCTGAAGGTACAGCGTTCCGTAATACTGATCAATCAGGTATCGTTAATCCAGGATTATCTGTTGGTACTTATGGTTACAACCCTGACTTAGCACGTGCTTACTTTAACGATGCAATTAACCGCTTAGTTGAAGATGGTACTTATAACCCAGGAACGATTACTAATCCAACTGTAATTGAGTTAGATTTCGTAATCCAAGCTGGAAGTACTGCTCAAGCATTAATGGCAGAGTACTTAATTGATACTTATGAAGAATTATTCAACAATTCAACTCACAATATCTTAGTATCATTTAATGTAGTACCTGCACCATTCCCTAACAACTACTTTGATTACATTATTCCTGGTAACTTCGATACAGGTACTGGTGGAATTAGTGGTTCTACGCTAGATGCTGCAAGCTTCTTAGACGTATTCATGACAGACAACCGTTCTGGATTTACATTAAACTTTGGATTCGATTCTAACAATCCTGAAATCCCTGTTACTTATGAAAATACTGAAGGTGATACTGTTACTGAATTATGGTCATTTGATGCGTTAGCACAAGCATTAGTAGGTCCAACTGTTGTTGTTGATGGTAAATTAGTAGAAGAGTAAAAACTTCTTAATAACAATTCAATAATTACATAAACAAACAGCAAATGTTTTAATAAACATGCAAACCATCTTTGCAAATGCTGGATGGTTTGCTTGTTGTTTGTATTAAAAGTATTAAGAAAAAAGTGTAAGTTCGATAAAAAGAACTTATTTTCGCACATATAAAAACATTTTATGTATGCATGATTTAGTCAGCAAATCCTCAATTCGTACTATCCGCTCTTGATAATTGTAAATCCTACTTACAATTCATTAAGTTTTTATGAACACGCTGGTATCATTCATGTGTTGTGCCTTAAAACATTTGATGAATCAAATAAACAAAAACCTTGGTTCATTAATAGGTATGCTTTCATCATTTAATCCATCAATTGTTTTAAATTGTTATTATCAATTAATAGCAAATAAAACTTAATCCAACATTTTCACACGTCATACTTCATAAGTAGCATTTACAACTAACAAAAGTATTGTGTGAGCGAACAAAAAGAAATGAACTTTCCAAACAAAAAATTATAGAAAGTAGGCGTTATTATGCTGAGATATATTCTTATAAGAACCGTGTGGATTTTCATTGTATTAGTAACGTTTTTATCGTTACTGTTTATTACAATTCGCCTCGTACCAGAATATCCACCAAATGAAGAGGATGCAAGAAACTCTTACTACGCAGACTTAGCATCTAAGGGATATTACACAGTAGAAACTATTACAGATCCTGATACAGTTCAAGAAATTAAAGATGATGAATACGAACGTTGCGACGGGTGTTACTATCGTAATGATGGAGATAGCTATAGAGTTTATATACCTGTTCCAATCATTACTCAATATTTTATATTTGTTGAAAACGTTGCATTACGTTGGGATTGGGGTAATTCTACACGTATTCGTGTAAATGTAGATGTATTTGAAATTATTGAGTCAAGATTACCTATTACCATGCGTATAAACTTTTTGGCATTACTTGTATTTATGCCAGTTGGATTTTTCTTAGGAATTTTAGCGGCATTAAGAAAAAATAAACTTACAGATAACTTAATATCACTAGGCGTTATGGTCTTTATATCCGTACCAAGTTTTGTTGTTATGCTATTTTTAATTATGTTAATTGCCTTTAATGTAAGTTGGATTCCATCATCCTTCCCATCTTCTGATAATACCGGTTTAATTCAAGTTACAGGCTTAATCTTACCAGTAATGGGGATATCATTAGGTGCAATTGCAGGATTAACTCGTTTAACCCGTGCAGAATTAACCGAAGTTTTAACATCTGAGTTTTTACTTCTTGCTAGAACAAAAGGACTTACAAGAACACAAGCAGTCATTCGACATGCGATGAGAAACTCTATGGTGCCTTTAGTACCTGTTATTATCTTCTCATTTGTCGCGTTACTTAGTGGTTCAGTAATTATTGAAAGACTCTATAGAATTCCAGGTATGGGAAGTGTTTATCTACAAGCACTAACTCCAAACAACTTCGACTATAACTTAATTTTAGCATTGTCAGCATTCTATACATTTATAAGTTTATTTGCAGTTTTACTTGTTGACTTAACGTATGGACTTGTTGACCCTAGAATTAGAATGGGGGCAAGAAAATAATGGCGAATGAACTAAGAAAAGAAGATCATATCTCTAAAGACAAGTTTGAGTTTGTCCAAAGAGATGAAAAAATATATGATAAGCGTTTAGAAACAAAGCCAATCGGTTATTTTCAAGATGCTTTTATCCGCTTTAGTAAAAATAAAACCAACTTAGTTGCAAGTATGATTTTACTTACCTTAATTTTACTTTCTATTTTTGTACCTATGTTAACAAGTAAAAACTATACAGATGTTGATCCTCAACTTCAAACTTTGCCACCAAAAATTCCAATTTTAGAAAATTTTGGTATTGCAGATGGTACTAAAGGTTTTGATGATCAACCAGTTGATCTTGAAACAATTGATCCAGAAACTGGCTTAGGACTACCAGTTGGTTTTAGTCCAGAATTTATTAAAATGGAAACCTTAGAAAACTATGTTACACTCTGTACTGATATTGATGATCGATGTGTTGGTGGACAAGTTGAGTTTACCTTAGCTCGTACCTCTACTGAAGTTACCTATGAAGGTAGAGACAGTGTTTCATTTAGCGAATCAGCTAATCCAGTCATCGTAGTTGATGTTCATGATTTAAGAGGAACTGATCCAGAATTAAACGTTATTTTATCAGTTAGCGGTGCGGATGTTGTAATAGGTACTATTACAGAACCAGGCGTGCACGAGTTTGATGTATTTGAAAGTGAAGATATTTCAGTTGCTTTTGTACTCTCAAAAATTAAACTTCAAGTAACTGGTCCTGAAGAATCTCGTAATGTGGCTTCTGTTACAAGTGTCGAAGCATTTAGAAACGATGAAGAAGAGCCTTTTTATGAAGTTGATGGCTATGAATTATCTAGATTCCAAAACGCATCAGGGTCTGATGCTGGAAGTTCTGGTCGTGTAGCTGGTGAAATATTGATGGCTAGGTTTGATTTTGAAGCCTATGAAGCAGCTTTTGGAGAATTTAGAGATAATGCATTCTCTTCAGAAAAATTTAATGAAATTTTGGAAGAAAATAGTTCTGTTTGTGATATTGATATGAGTCAAGATCCAACTGCTGAAGATCCTTGGATTTTCCCTGAGGGATGTCCAATTAAAGAAGTTACTTCAAAGTCTGAAGAGCTTGAAGGTCCCGATGGTAACTTATTCTTCTCGTATGCTGTTGTAATTGATTATCTAGCATATAGTGGTTATGAAGAAATTCCAAATTATTTATTTGGTACTGACCCAGGTGGGCGCGATTATTTCGCAATGGTTTGGTTAGGATTAAGAACCTCACTATTTATTGGGGTAATTGTTGCTATTATTAATATCTCTATTGGGATTGTGTATGGAGCAATTGAAGGTTACTATGGTGGAACCGTTGACTTACTAATGGAACGTTTTGGTGAGATTGTCGGTCGTATTCCATTCTTAGTATGGCTAGCCTTATTTGTTATTATCCTTGGACCGGGTGTTTTAACACTCATTGTCCTAATGACTGTAACAGGCTGGTTAGGCGTTGCTGGGACTACGCGAACTCAGTTTTATCGCTATAAAGGTAGAGAGTATGTCTTAGCATCAAGAACACTTGGAGCTAAAGATTCACGTATTATCTTCCGTCATATTTTACCAAATGGTATTGGGACTATTATTACTGCAAGTATATTAATGATTCCTGGTGTTATTTTCACTGAGTCTACCATTTCATATTTAGGTTATGGTATTGGTAGTGGCCAAGCATTCGAATTATTCGGATTCATCGAATTCTCTGGTGTATCTATTGGGGTATTACTAGCAGATGGGCGCTCTAATTTAACAACACGTCCATATCTAACATTCTTCCCAGCATTAATCATCTCAATTTTAATGATTACCTTTAATATGTTTGGGAATGCATTAAGAGATGCATTTAATCCATCACTAAGGGGGTCTGAATAATCATGGCAAACGCTAATGAAAATATAAAATTAAGTGTAAAAGATTTAACTGTATCATTTCGTACAAATCAAGGATTTGTTCGTGCTGTTCGTGGTGTTTCATTTGATTTAGCCGAAGGAGAAACACTAGCTATAGTTGGTGAATCAGGTTCAGGTAAATCAGTATCAAGTCGTGCCATTATGGGAATTTTAGCTGGTAATGGGATTATTGATAAAGGTAGCATCATTTATGAAAACCAAGACCTTACAAAAATCAGTGAAGAGAACTTTCATAAAATCCGTGGTGGAAAGATAGGAATGATTTTCCAAGACCCAATGTCTAGTTTGAATCCAATTATGAAGATTGGTAAGCAAATCACAGAGGGTATGCTCATTAACGGAAAAAGATTAAAAAATCGTTATAAAGATCTTATTCACGAGACTAGAATGGAATATGCTAACGCTAAAGCAATTAAAAAAGAACTTAAATTTCATTATAAGTATGATGTTATACAACTTAAAGAAGCAGGAAAAGAATCTGAAATTCCTGCACTAAAAGAAAAACTTGTCAAAGATTTAAAAGTTCAAGATGAAAAAATTGTGCGTGCTAAAAAGAAAATGAAAGAAGAAGCACCAAAAGCAAAAAGACAAGTTAGACAAGAGTGGGAAGCTGAAAAAGCAAGAATTAATGAGTTAATTCAACCACTTAGAACACAACTGTCTAGTGCTCAAGGGATTGAGAAACAAAAAATTCGTCAAGAAATTGCTAACTTAAAAGAACAGCTAGCGCGTTTCAAAAAAGTAACGAAGTTAGAAGCAAAAGAGCGTGCCGTTGAAGTTATGGGTGAAGTTGGGATTCCACAACCTGAAAAACGTTTAAAACAGTACCCATTCCAATTTTCAGGCGGGATGAGACAACGTATTGTTATTGCGATCGCATTAACACTAAACCCTGATGTGCTTATTTGTGATGAGCCTACAACAGCGCTTGATGTTACCATTCAAGCTCAAATCCTTGAACTCATTAAAAAATTAAAAACAGAACGTAATTTAAGTGTTATCTTTATTACCCATGACCTTGGGGTTGTTGCCAATATGGCAGACCGTGTAGCGGTTATGTATGCTGGTAAAATAGTTGAAATTGGATTGGTTGAAGAAATATTCTACAGTCCTAAACATCCATATACTTGGGCTTTACTATCGTCAATGCCTGATTTAAATAGTAAAGATCGTTTAACTGCTATTCCAGGTACACCGCCAAATATGCTCTTCCCTCCAAAAGGTGATGCTTTTGCAGATAGAAGTCAATATGCCATGAAAATTGACTTCGAAGAAGAACCACCATTCTTCAAAATATCTGATACACACTATGCTGCAACATGGTTATTACATAAAGACGCACCTAAAATAGAAGTACCGAAAGTCATTAAAGAAAGAATTAATGCGATGATGGCAAGTGCTGTAAAAGAGGTGAAGAACTAATGGAAAACACTAAAACGCCTGTATTAAGTGTTCGTCACTTAAAACAACATTTTAAAAGTGGATTTGGTAAAAACAAATTAGTTGTTAAAGCAGTTGATGATGTTTCATTTGATATTTACAAAGGTGAAGTATTTAGCTTAGTTGGTGAATCTGGTTGTGGAAAAACAACAACTGGACGTACCATTATTAAACTATACGAACCTACAGATGGTGAAGTATTTTTCTTAGGTAAACGTATTAGTGCTGGTTATGAAAGTTTAAAAGATGAAATTAAGCGTTTGAAATTTGAAAAAAAACAAAAAATTGAAGAGATTAATAATCCAAATTCAGCTAAAATTCAAGCTTTACGTGTAGAATTGGAAGATAAAATCACTGAGATTAAAGGTGAAAATATCGTAACTGGTGGACAAGCGCCTACCGTAACTAAAGAGTTACGAGATAAAATTAAATCGCTTAGAAAATCATACGAAGCGAAAATTAACGAACTTAAAAAAAATGTTACTAAACCAGACAAAGATAATCCTGAAGTTCAAGCAATAATAGAAAAATATGATGAAAAGATGCTAGCTTTAAAAGAAGATATCATTACTAGAAAACAGGATACTAAAGTTGAAGATCGCGAATTAATGACAAAAATGCAAATGATTTTCCAAGATCCGATTGCATCATTAAATCCACGTATGATTGTAAAAGAAATCATTGCAGAAGGACTTCGCATAGCTGGTGAAAAAGATAAAGAAGTAATCAATAACCGTGTTAACGAAATGCTTGAAACTGTTGGATTAGTCCCTGAACATGCTAGCCGTTACCCTCATGAGTTTAGTGGAGGTCAACGTCAACGTATTGGGATAGCACGTGCGCTTGCGGTATCACCGGAATTTATCATTGCCGATGAGCCTATTAGTGCACTCGATGTTTCCATTCAAGCTCAAGTTATTAATCTACTTAATGACTTACGTGATGAGTTTGGGATAACCATTATGTTTATTGCCCATGACTTATCGGTTGTTAAATACTTTAGTGATCGTATTGGTGTTATGTACTATGGTAAACTCGTAGAGTTAGCCCCTAAAGAAGAACTCTTTAAAAATCCATTACATCCATATACACGTTCACTACTATCTGCAGTACCATTACCTGATCCAAACTATGAAAAAACCCGTCAACGTATTGTTTATGATCCTGGTATGCATGATTACTTACATGATCAACCAGAACTTTATGAAATAAAAGAAGGTCACTTTGTATACGCAAACAAAAAAGAACAAGAAGAATATAAGAAAGCACTCAAATAATTGAAACGTTTACTGATTACATTTATTATTAGTATGGGCCTAGTTATAGGCTCATACTATGCTTTTTTTACTCTAGAAGTAAACACTGCTCAAGCAATATCAAATGCCTTCTTTATGATTGGATTAATGATGTTTTTAATCAGTTTGATTATTATTACTGATGCTGGTAAGATTTTTTTGATTATTAGTTATAGTTTTAAAAGTGTCAAACAAAGCCATGATTTAAAGCATAAATCGTATTTTGAATATATGAAATCTAAAGAACGTGAAGAAATGACACCTTATGCTTTTCAATTGTTGATTGTTGGTGCAATTTATCTTGGTATAGCTTACTATTTTTCACAAGTTGCTTTAAGTTAATTAAGGGTACCCTTTAGGGGTACCTTTTTTATTTTTTGAGTATGTTATAATAATAGTAGGTGATTTTATGAACAAACTGTTAAGAGAAATCTATGATAAACTAGCCTTTAATTTTAAAAGTCTCATCTTATTTGAACTTATCTATCGTTTAGTTGGTATTCTAATCATCTATCCTCTTGGAAGATTGATTTTTTATACTGCCATTGAGTTATCTGGTTATGAATATATCACTAATCGCATGTTCTTAGACTTTTTGTTTAAGCCAACCACTCTTTTGATGGGTGTATTATTTTTTATAATCATTAGTTTATACATTGTAATTGAAATGGTATTTTTAGCTATAATCTTTGATTATTCTCATCAAAAAAGAGACTTATCAATAGCCTCACTCCTTATTATCGGTTCTAAACGTAGTTTAACAACGCTAAAAAAATATCATATATTAGTTATTATTCCTGCAGCTTTATTTTTTCTAATCCTTGAATCATTTCACCTAGCGAGTATTGCTAGTACGGTGAATATTCCTTCATACTGGCTTGAACAATTAGAAAACATAGACTATTTAAGTGTTTACTCTGGGTTATTCTTATTAATCTTAACAGTTATTTTTATCGAAACTGCGTTTACGCTTAACTATTATTCATTAGAAGCTTTACCTTTTAAAGTAGCTTATAAACAAAGTCGAATGATGTTAAAAAACCAACGCTTTTGGATGATTTTTGAAATACTCTTTATCAACATTTTATTAAGCGCACTATTATATATCCTTTATGCGCTTGTTGTTTTATTAATTGGTGGCATTGTTTATATAAGTAGAGGCCAAGAATTCGTTTTAGGCTTTCTTTTAACCCTTACTTACTCACTTTACTATATCATTGGAATTATCGCAACAGCGATACTAATTCCAATTAATTACGCGTTATTATCAACTTGGTATTATACTTTTAAACAAAATAATCACTTGAGAATAAAAAGAATTGTTACACACTATAAAGATATAGAGCTTGCAAAAATAAAAAATTATCGTCGTCTATTTTACACTGTAATCATCATCATATTTGCGATTAATATTACTAATATTTTTACTATCATCTATGGTGAAGATAATATTAGCTTACTAAATCCACCTTCAGTGATTGCGCACCGCGGAGCATCTATTGATGCGCCTGAAAACACAATATCAGCCTTTGATGAAGCTATTAATCAAGGCGCTGACGCACTAGAATTAGATATTCGCTTTACCGCTGATGGGATACCGATTGTTATGCATGATAGAACTTTAAGTAGAACCACAAATGAAACTGAAAATAGTTTGGTTCGACATTTAACCTTAGCACAAATTAAAGCTTTAGATGCAGGCCAATGGTTTGGTGAAGACTTTGAAGATGAAGCTATCCCTACGTTAGAAGAAGTATTGATACTTTATGGACAAAATACTGATTTATATATTGAATTAAAAGATTATGATGAAGAAAGCGAACAATTAATCGTTGAACTAATAGAAACATATGCTGATATTGATCGTATTAAAATCATGTCTTTCAATGATTTGCAGTTAATTCGTTTTAAGGAATTAAACCCTGAAATACAAACAGTTTTACTAGTATCAACTTTTTATGGTAATTTATCTTCATTAATCAATAAAGAGTATGTTGATCATTTTGCGTTTGAACAATCATTAATTTTAAATAATCCTTCATATGTTGATAGAATACAATCTGTAAATAAAGGAGTATATGTATGGACGGTTAACAATGAAGAATATATTGGGGAATATGCTGAATTATATGTAAATGGGATTATTACTGATAAGCCATTAATCACTAGAGAAATTGTTTATGGTGAACCGAATCGTTCTTTATTATCTCGAATTATTAATGAACTGTTTACGACAAGAAATCAAGGAATAAACTAAAAAAATGAATTTTTGAGTGTATAAAAATCGTAAATATGCTATACTAAAAATAGAAGAAAGGAGGGGCATTATGCACCCAGAAGATAGACAAGACCAAGTGCCTCAAGCGCAAGGTAATATAGGATTTGCAGTATTAGGTTTTTGTATTCCGTTAGTAGGGTTAATTTTGTTCTTAGTATGGAATAACGATCGTCCTGCGGACGCTAAATACGCTGGTGTTGGCGCATTGATTTCTGTTGGTTTAGGATTCGTTTTCTTTATTTTGAGCGCAGTTTTAGGCGGTTTAGCTGCAGGTATGTAAAACCATCACCGAGTATTTTAGGTTAATTTTATAATGATTTGTTATAATTTTAGGCTTAAACATTCATGAAGTGATGAAAAATGTGTGACAGTATAAATCACACATTTTTTTTATGGTTTTATTTGCAGAAACGCTACTATTTTGATATACTTTGACTATCAAAATACTATTTAGGTGATGACATGAAGCGCATAGGATTATTTGTGATTGGTAGTACCTTAATGATGCTATTAATGGGTACGGTATATAGTTACAGTGTTTTTAGAGTATTTATAGAAAATTATTATGAGATTAATGCAACATTAAGTGGGCTCCCTTATATGTTAGCACTCTTTTTTTATGCATTTTCAATGATGATTTCAGGAAGGATATTAACACACGATAATACCTTAAAAATTGCTTTGATTGGTAGTTTTATGATAGGATCTGGTTGGTTATTGTCAGGACTTAGTAAACACTTCATTGGTTTAGTTATAGGGTATGGTGTGATTAGCGGAAGTGGTGTTGGGTTAGTTTATGGCATACCACTATTTATTGTTCAACATGCAAACCTTAAAAGAGCAGGGTTTATAACTGGGATAATATTACTCGGATTTGGATTATCACCACTTATTACTGCACCCATTGCTAGACTTTTTTTAACAAGCTTTGGACTCCATCAAACATTTAATAGTTTTGGTGTAATCTTTATAATATTATTATCAATATTTAGTTTTATTTATAAACCTAAGACAAAAAGTTTTGAAAAAAAATCTATTGAAACTGTAAGAATCGATAAAGCATTTATCTATTTATATAGTCTGTTTTTACTAGCGACTACTATAGGGTTAATGATGATAGGCTTAAGTTATCCTATTGGCGCAATAAACTATGGTTTTGAAGATCATCTAGTTACCCTAAGTGTTTCATTTTTTGCCTTAAGTAACGGACTAGCAAGACCACTATTTGGGTATTTAATGGATCGTTTAGGATTTCATAAAACTGCTTATATCTCTTATGGTTTGATTTTAACTGCCGCATTATTAGCTGTATTTAATCAAGGACAATCGCTAGGTTTATTTATGATTTCTTTTAGTTTGTTTTGGTTTAATCTAGGGGCTTGGTTAGCAATCGCTCCAATTGCTATAAAACAGCGATATTCGTTAAGTTCTTATGCTAGACGCTATGGTTTATTATTTACAGCGTACGGTTTTGGCGCAATTTTAGGAGTAAGTATTAGTGGATTACTTTTAGATTCACTTGGGAGTACACAATATGTTTATTACATGATTATAGTTGTCTTGTTAATGGGCATCTTTATGATTAAGAAGATTCCTAATCAGCTATAATCCAAACAAAATTTTACAGTTACATATTAAAACAAAAAGATACGAAATTTTCGTATCTTTTTGTGTATATAAGGAAGAATATTTTATTTAACACGGTTTTTAGTTGCAATATCAAACCAAACCGCTAAGAGAAGTACAAGACCTTTAACGACTTGTTGCCAGTCAATTCCTAGTCCTAATAAACTCATACCGTTGTTAATGACACCCATTACTAATGCTCCAATTACAGCACCAATAACTGTCCCAACACCACCTGATGCACTTGCACCACCAATAAATGCACTAGCGATGGCATCAAGCTCGAATAACTCACCAGCTTTTGGTGTTGCTGCGTTTAATCGAGCAGCATAAACAACACCACTTAATGCTGCTAAAAATCCCATGTTGGTATAAACTAAGAACATTGTTCTTCTAGTATTAATACCTGAGAGTTTGGCAGCCTCAGCATTACCACCTAAAGCATAAACATGTCTACCAAGTGTTGTTTTTCGCGTGATAAAAGCATATATTACAATGGTTATAAGAAGTATAACAGAAACGTTAGGGAATCCTCTGTGACGTGCTAAGGTAAAGGTAAATAAGTTAATTGCTATGATAACAATGATTAATCCTAAAATAGTTACCCATAGTGGAGAGACTTCAAAATCATAACGAAGTTTTTTTCTTCTAGCCATAAAGGTTGAAATGACATAGCCAACACTGAAAATCAAACCAACTAATAACGTTAAGACATGCAGTGAACTATTTTGAACGATATCTGGTAAAAATCCACTACTTAGGCGGTTAAAACCATCAGGTAAAGGGCCTAAGGTAACGCCTTCTAACGATGCTAAAGTTAAACCTCTAAAGATTAACATGCCACCCAGTGTAACAATGAAGGCTGGAATTTTTATATAGGCAATCCAAAATCCATTCCAAGCTCCAGCTAAGATACCAATGATTAAAGAAATTACTAAAGCAAGCTGCCAAGGAACATCATTACGTACCATGAGAATCCCAGCAATTGCTCCAACAAAGGCAGCAACGGATCCAACGCTTAGATCAATATTACCTGTTAAGATAACAATGAGCATTCCAACCGCTAAAATGATTACATGGGCGTTTTGTAAGATGATATTGTTTACATTAAGCGGTCTTAACGAAACGCCGTTTGTTGCAAAATTAAAGTAAACTACGATAATAATGAGTGCTAAGAACATTCCATATTGACGAATATTCTCGCTAATAAGTTTTTTTAGTACTCTAATTTGTTCGTTCGTTCTTAAGAAATTCATGATTTTTTTAAACAGATTATTCTGTGACTTTTCTGGTGATTTTGCCATCTTCTACAACCTCCACTTTTTCAGATACAATAAATTTCATTATCGCTTCTTGTGAGAAATTCTCTTTATGTAATTCCCCTTTTATTTGACCTTTGGCCATAATATAAATACGATCGCTAAGACCCATAACTTCTGGAAGCTCAGAAGATATAACAATAACTGCTTTTCCTTGTTCAGCTAATTTATTAATAATAGTATAGATTTCATACTTAGCCCCAACATCAATCCCACGCGTTGGTTCATCAAGGATAAGGATTTCAGGTTCTGTGAACATCCACTTACTTAATACAACTTTCTGTTGATTACCACCACTAAGATTTTTAACTTCTTGTAAAATACTTGAATGTTTAACATGTAAAGCTTTAACTTGATTTTCAACATCAACTATTTCTTTATTATCATCTACAATACCATAATTACTTATACGTTTTAGATTTGGTAAAACAACATTATGTTTAATAGAATTCATTAAAATGAGTCCTAAGCTTTTTCTATCTTCAGGTACGTAAGCTAAGCCATGTTTAATTGCTTGTGATACTGAATTTAACACAACTTCTTTACCTCTAATAAATAAATTACCTTTAATATTCTTACCATAAGATTTTCCGAATACACTACGGACAAACTCAGTACGTCCAGCACCCATTAAACCAGCAATCCCAACAACTTCCCCAGCTTTAACACGAATACTTACGTTATCAATAATTTTACGATCATACAATGGATGATCGGCAAACCAGTTTCTTACTTCTAATAAGGTTTCACCAATTTTTGATGTTCTAGTTGGATATAGATCCGTAATCTCCCTTCCAACCATGCTTTTAATAATGCGTTCTTCATTAATCTGTTCTTTTTCAACAGTCATATAGTCTACGGTTTTACCATCACGTAATACTGTTAATGAATCACTAATTTGTTCGATTTCATTAAGTTTATGTGAAATCATGATAGAAGTAACACCTTGTTTTTTAAGGTCTTCTATTAGTTTTAGTAGGTTTTGTGAATCTTCTTCATTAAGTGCACTTGTTGGCTCATCTAAGATTAAGAGTTCAATATCTTTCCCTAAAGCCTTAGCAATTTCAACCATTTGCTGTTTCCCTACACTTAAATCTTTAATCAGCGTTCCTGGTGATTCATCCAATCCTACCTTTTTTAATAAAGCAATCGTTTGCTTATAGGTTTCATCCCAATCAATCACACCGCGTTTAGTAATTTCATTACCCATGAAGATATTTTCTGCAATAGATAAGGTTTTTATTAATGCAAGTTCTTGGTGGATGATTCCTATACCACGGGCTTCACTACTCTTAATATCTTTAAACTCGCATAGTTCCCCTTTATAGTATATTTCTCCATCATAAGTCCCAACTGGATAGACACCACTAAGAACTTTCATTAATGTACTTTTTCCTGCGCCATTTTCACCACAAAGTGCATGGATTTCTCCTTGTTTAACTTGGATATTAACTTGATCTAATGCCTTTACGCCAGGAAATTCTTTTGTGATATTTTTCATTTCTAAAATGTAGCTGCTCATATAGAAACCTTCTTTCATGAATAAAGGTTCTCATAGTGGCTAGTGCCACTATGAGCCTTTACTATCAATTATTGTAATCTAAGTAATTATTCAGTGTCGAAATCAGAAGCTTCGTAATAACCAGTGTCAATTAAAGCTTCTTCCCAGTTGTTAATGTCTACGAATACAGGAATGAGTAAGTATGAAGGGACATCTTTTACATCATTATTATAAGTGTCAGTGTCATTTACTTCAACTTCGTCATCATTAAGTAATGCATCAGCCATTGAAACTGCAATACCAGCTAAAGTACGAGTGTCTTTAAAGACAGTAGAACTTTGGTATCCGTTAATAATTTGTTGAACAGAAGCTTGTTCAGCATCTTGTCCAGTAATATATGGCATTGGAGTATCATTTTCACCTAAACCATAACCATTTGAACGTAATGCAGAGATAATACCAATACTTAATCCATCATATGGAGATAATACAGCGTGTACAACTTCGTCTCCTGAATAGTATTGAGTAATTAAGTCTTCCATTCTACTTTGAGCAACTTGTCCATCCCAACGTAATGTAGCAACTTGTAAAACATCAGTTTGACCTGATTGAACAACTAGTTTACCACTATCGATGTAAGGTTGTAAAATACTCATTGCACCATCGAAGAAGAAGAATGTATTGTTATCATCAGGTGATCCTGCAAATAACTCAATGTTAAATGGTCCATCTTCGTTTTCAAGGTCTAACCCATCAACAATTCCTTGACCCATTAATTCACCAACACCGAAGTTATCAAAAGTTGCATAATAATCAACGTTTTCAGTATTCATAATTAATCGGTCATATGCGATTACATGGATTCCTTCTTCAGCAGCTTGTTCAAGTACATTTGTTAAAGATTGGTTATCAATGGCAGCGATAACTAATACTTTAACGCCACGAGTAATCATGTTTTCAACTTGAGAAACTTGGTTAGTAATGTTATCTTGAGCATATTCCAAAATAACTTCATATCCTAATTCTTCAAATTGTTCTTTCATTGAATATCCATCAGAAATCCAACGAGTTGAAGAGGTTGTTGGCATTGAAATACCAATATCAGGGGTCCCTTCGTTACCACATGCTGATAAAGTTAATACACCAAGTGCAACAACTAAAGCAATTAAAATCTTTTTCATAATTTTTTTCTCCTCTTTTTCTATTTATATTTTTCAATTTCATTAGAAATTGTAAATACCTATTGGCCGTAATACTTGTTCTTACCGTGTTTCCTATCAAAATGTTTCTTTAACAATGCATCATTAATTAACGTTGAGTCCTCTCTTAGTAAAAGTGTTTGAAACGCCATATCTGCAACCGTTTCTAAAACTTTTGCGTGATACACAGCTTCTAAAGCATTTTTACCAAAAGTAAATGGACCATGTTCATTTACTAAAACACCTGGACAATGAACGGGATTTATTGCATTATTTTTGAAGTGTTCAACGATTACTTTACCCGTATTGAGCTCATAATCTGATTCGATTTCACCATTTGTCAATGGCCTTGTAAGTGGAATGCTTTGATTGAAATAATCTGCATGCGTTGTGCCTAAAATTGGGATTTCTTTTTTTGACTGTGCAAATACAGTTGCCCATTTTGAATGCGTATGAACGACAGATTGAATGTTGTCAAATGCTTTATATAATTCTAAATGGGTTAAAGTATCACTACTTGGTTTAAGATTTCCTTCAATCACATTCCCGTTTAAGTCAACCACAACCATATCTTCTTTAGTCATCTTCTCATAACTAACGCCTGAGGGTTTAATTACAACATAATTGGTCTTTCGATCAATTTCGGATACATTACCCCAAGTAAAGATCACTAAATCTTGTTTTACAAGCATCAAATTCGCTTTGTAAACTTGATCTTTTAATTGTTCTAACATATTACATCAACTTATAAATATATCGATTTGTTAGTAAGGTTTGTTTGAGATTATTAATGGTTGTATCTTGGTTGATATGAATGAATTCAATACCTAAGCTTTCAGCAAAGTCTCTTAAGATATCGGCATCTAAATCATAACTCATTACGGTATGATGGGCTCCACCAGCTAAGATCCAAGCTTCTGTTGCGGTATAGAAATCTGGTTTTAATGCCCACATCGCTCTTGCAACTGGTAAATTCGGCATGTTTTGTAGCGGTTTAACTGCATCACAGTCTGAGACAATCATGCGGTAATGACTACCAAGTGAGACTAATGTAATTTGAATCGCTTTACCACTTTTAGCATCAAATACTGCACGTGCAGGTGGATTTTTTCCACCAATTCCAAGTGGGTGTACGACAATTTTTGGTTTATCTGTGGCTATTGAAGGACACACTTCTAACATATGAGCACCTAATACTAACTCATTGTCATCTTCTAAGTGATAAGTATAATCTTCCATGAAGCTATTACCCTTACCGTTACCATTAGCCATCAACTTAACGAGTCTTAATAATGCAGCCGTTTTCCAATCGCCTTCAGCACCAAAGCCATAGCCTTCATACATTAAATCTTGAACTGCTAATCCAGGAAGTTGTTTTAAACCATGAAGATCTTCAAAAGTAGTGGTGAATGCTTTAGCATCTTTTTCATCGAGAAATTTTCTTATGGCCACTTCAATCTTTGCTTGATACTCAATAGCTTCATAGTCATCTTCATTAAATGCATAACGTTTCTTATATTTATCCATTTGTTCACGGACTTCATTTTGAGTCACACTATTTACTTTTTCAACAAGATCACCGATACCATAGGTATTAATGCTCCACCCAAATGTCATCTCAGCATCTACTTTGTCACCTTCAGTTACAGCGACATATCGCATATTATCACCAAATCGTACAACATTTAATCGGTGTGATTCATGACTTCCTGCAGCACTACGAACCCAATTTTTAATGCGATTAAGGACACGCTCATTGGTGTAATGACCAGTAACAACTGTACGTGGTTTATTCATTCTAGTATATATAAATCCGTGTTCACGATCGCCATGAGCTGCCTGATTTAAGTTCATAAAGTCCATATCAATTTCATTCCAAGGAATCTCTTTATGAAATTGGGTGTGTAAATGTAATATGGGTTTATTGATAAGATTTAATCCTCTTATCCACATTTTAGATGGACTAAACGTATGCATCCATGTAATAAGACCAACTACATCATCTTCATCATTTAATGCTTTTGCGAGTTCTGTTATTTCATCCGGAGTTTTTAATAATTGTTTAAATTCAATCGTTGCATAATCACTGACGGCATCATTTAACGTTTTAACAACTTCATGAGCCCGTTCAATGATTGTATTAAATATCGATTCTCCGTATAAATGTTGTGTTCCAACCACGAACCAATAAGTATATTTTTTCATCATGAGAACCTAACCTTTCATTTTTTTCAAGCGTTTCATGACATTATTAACACCAATACCAAAATAATCATGAAGTACTTTAAATTCTTGATATATTTTGTTATAACGCTCGACATTTTCTTTATTTGGTTTAATTACAATATCTTTTACTTTTGCCATGTTTTTAGCAGCAACAAAGATATCTTTATGGCCACCATGATCTTTAGCTGCAACACTTGCAAACATCGCAGCCCCTAATGCAGGCGTATGGATGGAATCAGCAATACGTATTTCCTTATTTAAAACATCTGCATAAATTTGAAGTAATAACTGATTTTTATTTGGTAAACCACCACAAACATAAATTTCATCAACATTCACACCGTGTTCAATATAGTTATCAATGATTACGCGTTTTCCAAACGCGGTAGACTCAATTAAGGCACGGTAGATTTCTTCAGGTTTTGTTTGAAGATTCATCCCAAGGATTAATCCTGTTACATCCGCATCAACTAAAATCGAGCGGTTACCTCCAAACCAGTCAAGCGCCAATAAACCAGATTCTCCAACCTGTAACTGACTTGCTTTTTCTTCTAAATAACTGTGAATGTCTTTATTTTCATTTTGTGCATTCTCGAAGGTTTCTTTACTAATGTAATTATCGACGAACCATGCGAAGATATCACCTACAGCCGATTGGCCGCTTTCATAAGCATAATACCCTGGTATTGCCCCGTTATAAACCACACCACACATGCCTGGAACTTTCTTTTCTTCTTTACCAAGTAATATATCACAAGTAGAAGTTCCCATAATCATCAACATTTGACCTTCTTTAGTAACGTTGACTGCAGGCGTAGATACATGGGCATCAACATTACCAACAGCAACTGCCGTATTTTGATTTAGTCCTAACAAGTGAGCCCATTCTTCATTTAACCCACCAGCTAATTCACCAATATCTTTAAAACTTCCTTTGATCTTTTCTTCGATAACATTTTCCATTTTAGGATCTAATGCTTTAAAAAAGTCTTTATTAGGAAACCCTTCTTCGTGATGATAAATTGCCTTATACCCAAGCGTACAAGTATTTCTGATAATATTACCTGTTAAAACTGAGGTAACCCAATCGGTTGCTTCTAAGAAGTTATCAACGTTTTGATAAATTTCATAATCTTCTCTTAAAACTTGTAAAATCTTAGGGAAGAGCCATTCACTTGAAATTTTACCACCATAACGCTTAATCCAACTAGTTTCTTGTTTGTGAGCTAAAGCGTTAATTTCATCCGCGTATTTTTGTGCTGCATGATGTTTCCAAAGTTTAACCCACGCATGGGGGTTATCAACATATTTAGGATCAAAGCACAAGGGTTGATTATTTGAATCAACCGCAACAACTGTACAAGCGGTAAAATCAATTGCTAACCCAATCACGTCATCTTTATTAATACCGCTTTCTTTTAAAACATTAGGGATAGTGTATTTTAATACATCTAAGTAGTCTTTTGGATCTTGAAGTGCGTAATCTAATCCTAGTTTTATGGGTTTATGCGGTAAATAATCTGTGATAACTTTATTTTTGTACTCATAGACACTAGAGCCAAGGACATCTCCAGTTTCAATATCAATTAATACGGCTCGACCCGATAAGGTCCCAAAGTCGATTCCGATAGTAACTTTAGGCATTTTTCCACATCCGTTTCAAATGTAATCGTTTACTTTAACCATATTTTAACATTGATTTAGTAAACATTCAAGAAAAATATATAAAAGTTTACTAAAACCCGTGTAACCTATTACAGAACGGTTTAAAAAGACATAAAAAGTCCCCTTAATGTAAAAAAAGTATTTTTAGATGTAAAATATTTATATTTTTTATGTAAAGTATGCGTTTTCAAACAAATTTGTTTACTAAACATTCAAAAGATGGTAACATGTTTAATAAATATTGTGCTATAATTGTGCTATGAGGTGATAATATGCCAACCATTAGAGATATTGCAAAACTTGCGAATGTTTCTCCAGCAACTGTGTCAAGGGTATTAAATCATGATGAGTCTATCTCTGTAACTTCAAAAACTAAGAAAAAAATCTTTGAAGCTGCAGAAAAATTATCTTATACCAAACATCGACACAAACAAAAAACAAAACCCAATAAGAAACTTATTGGAATTATGCATTGGTATACCATTGAGCAAGAAATAAACGATCCATACTTTATATCTATAAGGATGGGAATTCAACACGAGTGTCAAGAAAACAACTTGGACTTTGAAGTGATTTATAATGATAGTAATATAAGAAAAAAATTAGCATCTCAGAAATATCATGGGATTATTGTCTTGGGAAGATTTTGTGAAGAAAGCAAAGATTTTGTCGAATCCTTATATGATAATATCGTGTATGCACATACTAAAGACATGCGTTTTAAATATGATAGTGTTCATACTGATTTTAGAGCTTTAACAAGAGATGTATTAAAATACTTAATGAATAAATCACATACAAAAATTGGCTATATAGGTGGTAGAGAACTGATTCCTATTACCAAAGAGCGCTATATTGATCCTCGTGAACTAGAGTTTCAAGAAGTGATGTATCAACACAATTTATTCAACTCAGACTATTTTAAAATCGGAGATTATTCCATCGAAAGTGGTTATCAACTCGCACTTGAAATGATAAGAAAAAACCATGATAATCTACCTACGGCAGTTTTTTGTGGCAATGACTCCATTGCCTTAGGTGCATGTCGTGCAATATCTGAACAAAAACTTACCATTCCTGATGACATTGAAATTTTTAGTGTTAATGATATACCAACCTTAGAATACACATCACCTTCATTATCAACTGTTAAAATTTATTCAGAGTTCATGGGTGTACAAGCTGTTAGATTATTGATTGAACAAATTAATAATGAACGTGACTTAAACGTAAGTGTCATTGTTCCCTACGAACTTATATATAGAGAAAGTGCTTAAGGAGGCAATTATGAAATTTAGACGATTAGGTAAAACCAATCAAATGGTATCTGAAATCAGTTTAGGTACTTGGCAATTAGGTAGTGTTTGGGGTGAGCCCTTTGATAAAGACAATGCCTTAAAAACTTTACAAAATGCTGTTGATCAGGGCATTAACTGTTTTGATACAGCCGATGTTTATCAAGATGGGGCAAGTGAAGCAACTATTGGTGAGTTTATTAAACCCTTAAAAGATAAACCCTTTGTTATTACTAAAGCAGGTAGGCGATTACCTGCACAAACTAAAGAAGGTTATAATGAAGAAAATATTCGCAAGTTTATTGATGATTCAAGAAACAATATGGGCGTAGATGCACTCGATATGGTCTTGCTTCATTGCCCACCAACCGATGTTTATTATATGCCCGAAGTGTTTAAACTATTAGATAAGTTAACAGAAGAAGGCAAAATTAAACATTATGGTGTAAGTGTAGAGCGCATTGAAGAAGGATTAAAAGCGTTAGATTATCCTAATGTTAAAGCCGTTGAAATCATCTTTAATATGTTTAGGTTAAGACCGATTACCCATTTTTTTAATCAAGCAAAAAAAGCCGATGTAGGTATTATCGTAAGAGTACCGCTTGCATCTGGCTTATTAACGGGTAAATTTGATAAAAATACAACCTTTAATAAAGATGACCATCGTCATTTTAACCGTGAAGGCGCAGCCTTTGATAAAGGTGAAACGTTTTCTGGGGTTGAGTATGAAACTGGTTTAAAAGCGGTCGAGGCTTTAAAGGAAGTATTTAATACCGATAACTTAGTGCCATTTGCATTAAGATACACCCTAATGTTTGATGCCGTTAGTACGGTCATTCCAGGGGCAAGTAAAGCCAGCCAGGTATTATCTAATGTAGAAGCGAGTGCCTTACCACCACTAACGAATAAACAAATGGAAAAAGTTCAAGAAATTTATGATACCTATATTAAAGACCCGGTCCATTATTTATGGTAAAAATTCATTCTGTAAGCTTAAAACCTTATCAAAAACTTTTAATCATACTGTTTTCAGGGTCATTAACCGGGTTCATTGTAGGGTTAGTCTTATATTTATTTAACCCTGATGAGTGGAAGATTTTACTGGATGCTCAAGCTTGGGTTAACGTTATGATATTTATAGTTTTAGGCTTATTTATTAGTTATCTATATTATAAAAAACAGTTCAATAAACTTGATGGTATTCAAATAACACTTGAAGAAAATATTACACTAAATCAGAATGATGATACCAATCACTTTCCTTATACTGATTTAAAACACATAACCCTTGATATGCAGTTTTATTATTTATTTAGTTTAAGAAGATTAAACTTATATTTTGAACAAGAAGCTTCGAAGAAATTAAAAATAGTTTCCCTTTTATTACCTAAAGAAGAAGCCAAAAAAGTAAAAGAAACCTTAATATTAAAGACTAACGCTTTAAAATAATTGTGAATATTTCCTTATTCATTTTTATCCTAAAACCGCTAGTTTAAAAGCACAACTTATGTTAACTCTATGTGAATAAGTTGTGTTTTTTTTATGAATAAGCGTATAAGTGTTTTGCATGTCAAACAATTGATATATAATGGTATTATAATAAATAATTTTAGACTATTGGGGGAATTATAAATGCCAGAAGGTTTGGATATTGCGTTATACTTAAATTTGTTGTTTTTATTTGTTGTAGGGCTTGCAGCACTGTTTGGATTTATGCGAGGAACGATAAAAAGCATTTATTATTTAATTATTAAAGTCGTGTTTATTGGATTATTTTTTCTATCCATTGATTTAGTTGTTAATCAGTTATGGACCATGCCGTTTCCAGCGATGGATCAATTGGCTCAGTTTATGCCTGAACTTTCAAGCGCAACTTCTTTACAAGAAGCTTTACCATTACTTTTACAAACCTTTTTACCCGATTCCATGCAAGCAACCTTAGGGAATGAAGAATTCATTGCCTTCACGACTGGGATTGCTTTATTCATCGTTAAGATTGTTTACACCATATTTTATTTTACAGTCTTCAATATTCTTTATAAATTTATCACATTCATTATTCGTATGATAGTAGTTAGACCAAATAAACCAAGTACGACTGGCAGACTTATTGGGGCAGGTGTTGGTGCCGCAAATGGTTTATTAAGTGTTTTTGTGACTTTAATCGTCCTTGGCGGATTAATGAGTATTAACGAAAGCGTGCTTACGCTAGCCGAATCAGCCATTGGTGTGAGTGAAGCTGAAAACACAGCCTCACTTGGTGTTGTTGTACCTGTTTCAGAAACAACCATATATTTAAATAATCAACGCATTCAACCTTCTTATGAAGCATTTCCTATGAATACAGAACCAACTCAAGATTTAGGCGAGTTAGAAGAAACCGTTGATACCTTAAGTGAAATTGTAGATGCCTATAATGCAAACTATTTTGTTATTATGTTTAGTCAAGTCTCTTTTACCGATGAATCAACTGAGCAAGATACAGCACTAAATTTATATTTATTCGACAGTGTTTTTTCGTTTAACTATGATGATAATCAAATTTCCTTTAGAAAAGAGTTAGATATTGTTAGTGATGTTGCAAAAGTTATTATTGAATCAGAGTATCAAGAGACCAATGATATTAGTGATTTAAAAGGAACTGAAATCGAAACATTATTTGAAACGTTATCGTATTCCGATTTGTTTACCTCGTTAGTGCCACTTGCAATTGAGGTTGGTGCGGATTATTCTGAGGTAGATTTACCAATGGACCGTGACGAACTTTATGAAATTGATTGGGAGGAAGAAGTTAAACAACTTGGTGTAGTTGCAGCGATGACATTCGAACTTATTAATACTGCAGGTTTACTCGAAGATGATCCAAATTTGGATGTTGTTACATTAGATGGAGAAGAAGTGCGCGAGGTTTTTAATGCCTTCTCAGACAGCGACTTAATTACTAAAGCCGTTGGTATAGCTTTAGACGTTTTTATTACAGAAGATAGTGAGTTTAACGCTGTTATAACAGTACCTGAAGATTTAGACTGGTCGACTGAATTTCAAGCGATGGGTGAAGTCGTAGGGCAAATTGTTGATACAGGCATTACCGTTGGTGATTTACAAAGCGGTGATTTTATGGTCATTTTAACGGGTCTTTCAGCACTAGATTTTGAAGTCTTATATAATTCTAAAATTGTTTCAAATGCCTTAGTCAATATTTTATCTGGCCGTGCTGATTTTGAAGGCCTAGATATGATTATTGTCACAGATGATGTTGAATGGTTTGATACCGATACTCAAACAGGTGAACTTAGAAACATACTCATCGCTTTAAATCAAATGGCTGATATTGCTGCTGAAATTGGTGATTTCGATGAGTTATCCCTCAATTTAGTATTTGAATTAGATGAAGAAGCTTTAGATGATTTACTGGATTCAAAAGTTTTAGCTACAACTGTTGGCGCATTACTTATTGATGAATTAGGTAGTGAGTTAACAATTCCACATACTGCAAAAGAAACCGTTATTGTCAATGAAGATACAAGAGAAATCGTAACGGCACAAGAAATTAAAAATGTGTTTAAAGCAGTCGCTTTACTTGAAGTTGTTGACCTTGAATCGTTAGATTTTGATTTAAGTTTACTAAATGTTCTTGGAACCGAAGAAGACCCTACTGTTTTAGATCAAAGTAAAGCCGATGATTTATTTGCTTCTGATATTCTATGGGCAACTTTGTCTACCTTATTATTTGACAATATGAATACAAATGATTTTATTACGGTCCCCTATAAGAATCAATCCGATGAAGATGTCAGATTCTTTGACATCGTAGATGATATCGAATACGTTACTAAAGATGAATTAACCAATGTTTTAGAAGCGGTATTAGCGCTTGACTTACAAGATTTTGAAAACTTTGAAACACTCGATTTAACTTTGATCCAAGATAACATTTCAACCTTAGTTGGTTCAGCTATTTTACATGCAACCATATCCGATCAACTCATAGATATGATGAGTGGGGATACCTTAGTTGTTCCATATGTCGATGAAGATAATAATGCTATTCGTATTACTGTTGGTGATACGGGGGAAGAAACAGAATACATACTAGACACAGAGTTAATTGCTGTTTTAGATGGTCTTGAAGCCTTAGGTATTACAGACATCGATGCATTTGATGGTGGCTTTGAGATGGATAGTTTACTTGCAGAAGGTGCCTTAGATACCTTACTTGAATCAGCGATTATTCATGCGACTGTATCTGATTTGCTTATCGATCAAGAAACCGATGGATTAATCACGATTCCTTATATTGCAGAAGATGATACTGAAATTCGCTTTACTCGCGGAAGTACTGGTTTTGAAACTGAATATGTACTAAAATCAGAACTTACGGCCATGATTGATGCCCTTGACATTTTAGACTTAACTGATTTAGAAAGTTTCGATGGTACGTTAAACTTATCCGTTTTAGCTACTGAAAGCGAACCGGGTGTATTAAACGCAAGTATCGTTTTAGAATCCGCAATCATTCATGCGACGATTTCAGACAAAATTATTGATTTAGGCAATGATGGGACGATTAATGTTCCGTTTTATGCAGAAGATGATTCAACCTCAATTCGACTTGAAAAAGGACCAAGTGGGTTTGAAACCATCTATATTATAAAAACTGAAATTGAATCGATGATTGTTGCGATGGATATATTAGAGGTTTTAGATGTTGAAGCCTTTACGGGATCACTTGATTTAACTGTCTTAGTTGAAGACTATGAACCAGGCGTTTTAAACGCAACCAAGGCGTTAGAATCTTCCATTATACAAGCAACCATTTCTGAACAATTACTAGATTTAGATACCGATGGTACAGTCGTTGTCCCAACCTTTAAAGAAGATGACACAGAGTTAGTTAGAAAAACGGTAGGAAGTGGCACAGAAACGACTGAATATATTTTAGCTGATGAATTAGTTGCAACCATCATCGCGATGGATATATTAGAGGTTTTAGATGTTGAAGCCTTTACAGGTTCACTCGATTTAACGGTTTTAGTTGAAGACTATGAACCAGGCGTTTTAAACGCAACCAAAGCTTTAGAATCTTCAATTATACAAGCAACAATTTCTGAACAAGTAATAGATTTAGATGATAGTGACTTAATTATTGTGCCAACCTATAAAGCTGATGATTCAACACTAATAAAAATTAATGTCGGTGATAGTTTAGATGGTACAGAATCACTTTATATCTTAAAAGATGAATTGGTATCCGTTATTATCGCCCTTGATATATTAAATGTTTTAGAGGTTGATGATTTTGGTGGTAGCCTTGATTTAAGTGTTTTAGCTAATGAATATACTACAGGGGTAACCAATGCTAATAAAGCCTTAGAATCATCGATTATTCAAGCAACAATTTCTGAACAAATTTTAGATTTACATGATGCAAACACCATCATTGTTCCAGGTCGCGCATCCGATAATACGACGATTGTAAGAGTTAATGTTGGTGATAACTTAGAAGGTACTGATACAAATTACATTGAAGCAGATGAGTTAGAAAATACCATTTTAGCCCTTGATTTATTAGATATATTAGATGTAGAAGGCTATAGTGGAGATATTGATTTAAGTGTTTTCTATTCAGAAAACAACCGAAATATCTTACTAGCTTCAGCCATCATGCATGCCACTATATCTGATCAACTTTATACATTAGATAATGCAAATACACTAACCATCCCTTACACTAAAGATACAGGTTCTGGTTTAGAAGACATTCGTATTAGTGATTCTTATTTAAGCATTGATACGGATTATGTTGCAAAAGATGAAATTCATGCTCTTATTGAAGCATTAGAATTATTCAACATTACTGATGTTAATGATTTCACCGGTGCTTTTGATTTAAGCGTTTTAAATAACGAAACAAATCAAGATACCTTACTTGAATCTGCAAGTATGCATGCAACCATTTCTCAAACGCTCTTTGATTTAGGTAGTGCAGTCTTAATCGTGCCTAATGAATCTCAACCAACCAGTTTAAATCCAAGTGTTGATGTAAGATTTGATGTTGGGAATACTGGCTTTGAAACAGAATTCGTTTTAGATACTGAGATTAAAGCGCTAATCAATGCCCTCTTAACAATGGGTTATGATGACTTAAGTAGCTTTGGATCAGGTATTGAATTATCTAAATTCTTCGATCAAAAAGAAACTATATTACTCTCTCATTCTATTCATGCAACCGTTTCAAATAACATGTTAACCAATACGAATGGCGCATTAGTAATACCTAACGAAGATGCTTCATCTGATGCCATTAGAATTACAACGAGTGGATCAATTACTTATGTTGAAAAAGATGAAGTCCTAGCAATACTTAATGGTCTTGAAACCTTAGGATTTAACGATTTTAGTAATATCAATGTTAATCCAGGAAACTTACTCGATAAAGATTTCGCAACGGTTATCGATAGTTCAATATCCCTACAAGCAACCATCTCTAAACCAATCTTAGATATTGCCCTAGATGATAGTGCATCATCAGGAAGTACAACACTTATTGTGCCAAACAGCTTTAGAGAAAGTATCGATGTTGGTTTAAGTACTGAGACACAAATTGAAGCTGAAGAGTTAAAAGATTTACTTGATGGATTAAAAGTGCTAAATATTAGTGACTTTGGTGATGCGATTAATGCATCAACCATCACAAGTTTATCTGATACAGATCTAGATACCTTACTGTTTAGTGGTTCAATTCATACCTCAATTAACAACATCTTAAGAGGTAATGGCAATATTACAATTCCTAACCTTGCAAAAGATACTTATTATGCAATCAGTTATGACCTTACAACCCCTACAGAAATTAAACTATTCATTAAAGCAGTATCTACACTTGGTCAAAGCTCATTTGCCGATGCATCATTTGATTTAACCACCATCGCAAACTTAAGTGAGACTCAACGCAATACGATTATTGATTCAATGATTGTACGTAATACCATTCAACCACAGGTAGATAATGCAGTCACTGCTTATCAAATCGGTACTGATCCATCTTACACCGTAGATTCATCTTACTATCATGAAAGTGATCCATCACTCTTCTTAACAAAACAAGGTCTCATTAATGTTCTTACAGAAATTGGATTAATATCTTAAAAACTGAGCCGATTTTATCGGCTCTTTTTTCTTTTAAGGTATAATAAATTAAGAGGAGGGATTCAATGAAACTACTGAAAAAAATTATTCTACTATTCTTAAGCCTTATCACCGCTTTTTTTGCTTTAGTCATCTATTTTAATACCATAAGATTAGTTGATGTCGTTCAACATGAACGCCAAATACGCGCCTTAAGTAACCAAGAAATAACACCGCTTGATGAATCAGCGTTTATGAACTTTACTGAAAGTGATGAATTAAGACTCAATGAAGTTCAGTTTATCGCAAGTCACAATAGTTATAAGAAAAATATTACACGTTTAGGACAACTCTTTGTAGGACTTGGTGAAAATTTTGATGAAGCCCGCGCTTTACGCTATCATCAACCTTCCTTAACCACACAGCTTAATCGTGGTGTTAGAAGTTTTGAACTTGATATGGTATACCGCTATAATCGATTTGAACTCATTCATGTACCTTTAGTGGATCAAAGTTCAAACGCGCCTTTACTTCATCGAGCGTTTGATGAAATGCTTTTATGGAGTCAAAATAATCCAAATCATTTTCCTGTTATTATCTTAATTGAAGCAAAAGAAGATTTTGCATTTTTAGATCCTTTTATCAAACCTTATAATGATGATATTTTACTTGAGTTTAACGCGTTAATCATTGATTCATTTGAAGATAAGCTTTTAACTCCAAATGATTTACTTATTGATAATCGTCCACTTAAAACCTTATTAGATGAGGATGGCTGGCCGCTTGTTAATGATTTACTTGGAAAATTTATCATCGTGATGCATCCAAGTGCTGTAAATGATAGCTATTTAGCGCTTGACCCAAGTCTTAAAACTTTAAATGCCTTTGTAGGTAATCATACAGATGAAGGGTTTCATACGTCGTTTATTGTAAGCAATAATCCTTTTGAAACTGAAAAAATTAATGGGTATATCGATCAAAACCTAATTGTTAGAACCCGTTTAGATAGTAATCTTACGCTACATGATGATGCATTAGAAGCTGTTACATTAAGTGGTGCGCAAATTGTTTCAACAGATTTTTTCCCATCACACAGTTTAAATAATCCCTTTGTAGCCTATTTAGAAAATACCTTTACGATCATTAAAAATCCTTATTTTAACTAAAGCGCTTAGCGCTTTTTTTATGCAATTAAGAATTGCTTTAAATTTAATGTGATAAAGCCTATAATAAAATTACCTAGCTAGGTGGAGGTTAATTATGTTAGATTTAATTAAAATAGGAGAAACGTTAAAAAGTTATCGAATCAAACATCACTTAAGCCAAGAAGCCCTGGCTTTAAAACTTTTTGTATCGCACCAAGCGATTAGTCGGTGGGAAACAGGAAAAAGTCTGCCAAGTTTAGATAGTTTAGTCGCTCTTTCAAAGCTATATGAAGCTCCTCTTGAAACATTATTATGTTACAGCATTCATTATGAAGATGACCTTGACTTACTATTTTCTAATCATACAAGAACTCATATCATTGATGAAGTTATAAAAGGCACTATAAACGCGTTAACTTTAGAAGATATCTTGCATAAACTATCTAAAGAAGAGCGTTACTATGCACTAAACAAATCTATTTTATCGATATCGAATCATGAATTATCAAATTTATTTATGAGGCTTTCCTTTTCAGAAAGACGATTTGTCATCGATAAACTAGTTAAAAAATCACCAAACAAACTTAACACCTTATACCCATTATTAAAGGCATTTGAAAGAAAATATATAAAGGAGAATTCTTATGAAAATCATTAGTATGATGCCATTTTTAGATGAAGCCAGTAAAGAGGAACTTGTTGAACAAATTTTAAATAAAGAAGTAGATTTAAAAGGTGCAACGACCGCAATTTACCCATTTTTAAACACGAATCAATTAAATCGTTTATTTAAAGCAGCTTTAGATAAAACCATTGATTTAGATTATACAACCATGTTACCTTTCTTAAACGATGAAGCGATGGACTATTTCATTAAAAAAGCTGAAGCATCAAATTGGGATACAGTTGAAATAGAACATGTTTTACCATTTTTAAATAAAGAAAAAATCCAAGAACTCTTTAAAGAAACACTCAAACATTATAAAGAAAAAAGCGAATCAATAAAGGAAGAATAAGTGATCTTTAAGAAGAAAAAAGGTAATCAATTTGATTACCTTTTTCTATTAAATTCACAGCTTCTTTGATACAATAGAAGGTAGAATAGGAGTGATTATGTGTTAGTATTGATTGGCGCTAGCGCAAGTGGGAAGACTGAAATTGCAAAAGTACTGATAAACCACTATGGCTATAAGAAGATGGTGACTTATACGACAAGAAAAAAACGACCAGGTGAAATAGATGGGATTGATTATCATTTTTTAAGTGAAGAAGATTTTTTAGCAAAAATGAAAATTGACTTTTTTTTAGAAACGTCTAAATACCATGATCACTATTATGGAACAGCCTTTAAAGATGCTAGTATTGATAAAGTCTTAATTGTTGACATTCAAGGCGCTAACAATATCTATAAAATATTAAAAGATGATGTGGTGATATTTTTTATTAAAACCCCTGAATCAATAAGAAAAGAACGCATGATTGCTAGAGGTGATGCATTTAATGATATTGAAAACCGTCTAGCTATTGACAGAGGGTACTTTATTGAATCCCATCTTTTACATATTGACTACACTATTTTAAATGCAGATCATGATTTAGAAGAAATCGCGTTAAGCATTCATCAAAAATATCGTAAACATATGGACTAAAGGCTTAGTCCTTTTCTTTTTATAAAAAGTTTATTATAATGACATTGGGGGTGCTATTATGGAAGAAATTGTAGAATTAAAAACGATGAAAGCAATAGAAATCTACACTCAAAAGAAGAAGAGGATTTCAGAAGTTACTTTAATTGACCATGTTGCTAAAGCGCTTTTTGATAAGATTAAAGATCATGTTCATAAGGAGGCAACAGGTGTATGTTTTTCGGGCCTTGGAAATAATGGCGCTGATGCATCTAAACTTACAGATTACTTAGTTGCTTCAGGCTATAACATTAAGCTAGTGATTGTAGGCAATCAAACAGCACTTAGTGCTTCTCATGCAAGCATTTTATCACAGATAAAATGTGCTTATTACTGGAGTTTAGATACGTTTTTACCACAAGAAATGATTGATCTTATTAATCGCGCAGATTATGTCATTGATGGTTTATTTGGCACTGGCCTTAATAAAAGCATTAAAGGGATCTATAAAACACTAATTGATACCATTAATCAAAAAAATAAAACAGTCTATAGCATTGATATACCATCTGGATTAAATGCGCATAATGGCATCGTTAAAGAGCTAGCTATCAAAGCATCAATCACGTTTGGAATTGGGTTTGCGAAATTTGGTTATTATCTTAATGATGGCTTAGATTATGTTGGCAAACTTATCATGGTTGATGTTGGAATGGTAAGTACTTTAGAACATAAGAAGTATCAAGTCATTGAACAAAAAATTCCAAAAGATTATCTTGATCGAAACCATAATTCACATAAATATCATTATGGTAATTTAGCCTTATTTGGTGGTTCGCACGGCTTAATGGGAGCACTACATTTAAGTGCGTTATCTGCATATAAACTTGGAGCGGGACTTGTTCATACTTATACGTTAAAAAAATATTTACCTTATTATACCCAGCATAATCTTGAAGTATTAAACCATTTTTATGAAAGAAATCCAATTGGGGATTTAGAAAAAATAGATGCGATTGCATTTGGGATGGGGCTTGGTAAAAAAGATCACCACACGAGACGCTTAAAAGATTTATTAGCTCTAAATAAACCGATATTAATTGATGCAGATGGACTAAACTATTTTGATCCATCAACTGCACATCCTTTTACCATCATAACCCCACATGTTGGTGAATTTTTACGTCTTACAAACTTTAACAAAACTGACTTTTCAGATAATCCAATAAAACATATTAAAGCATTTATGAATGATTTTAAAGGCATCTTAGTACTAAAAGGACCCGCTACAATTATCGCACAAGGTGAGGCACTTTATATCATGCCTTATGGAGACGCTACTTTAGCCAAGGCAGGATCTGGTGATGTTTTAACAGGGTTAATTCTTAGTTTGGTTGGACAGCACATTGATTTACTTCAGGCTACATTACATGCAACCCTTATTCATGCTAAGGCTTGTCAACTAGCAAAACACGACTTAACAACCCTTTCTGTTTTAGCAACAGATATCATTGATTACATACCAAAAGCGATCATGACATTAGTCAAAGAAAAAGTTTAACTTTTTCTTTTTCTTTTACATCACTTTTATGATAAAATGCATCTAGTGGAGGAATACCCAAGTGGCTGAAGGGGCTGGCTTGGAAAGCTAGTAGGTCGGTAAAACGGCGCGTGGGTTCAAATCCCATTTCCTCCGCCATTTATAGGAGTTAATATGAAAAAAACAAATTATAAAGATAGTGGCGTCATCAATATTTTAGAAGAAAAATATAGTAATGACACAATTTTACTGATTGCTACAGCGAAAGATAATGTACCATCAGTTAGAAGTGTAGATAGTTTTTATTATGAAGGATCTTTTTGGATTGTTACCGATACACGTTGTAATTATGTAAATGAGATTCAAAGCAATGACTACGTCATGATTTCAGATGGTGGACATAATAGATTTTGGTGTAAAGCTTATGTTGTTGGACACCCATTAGAACAAAAGAATCAATCGATTCGAGAGGTATTTTTAAAGGTATTTAAAAATTGGTATAAAGAAGTAAACAATGAAAAAAATTTGAGTGTATGTTTTATAAAGGTGATACCTTATAAAGGGTATATTCATAAAGATAAAATAGGATATACGTTTGATATAAACAATGACACTGTTCATATGAGTCAGATTACACATCATATTGATGTTAAGTTAGAACCATTCTGGTAAGAACATTTGAGAACCAATAAACTTTAATGAGAAACGAAGTAAATAAAATTAGCAAGATTGGATCCATATTTTTTTAGATGCTCTTATAGAAGCGAATAAATTATATCAAGAAGTGTTTGATTTAAACTCTATGAAAACTATAGTGACTGCTAGCATTTATGTGTTCCATAAGATCAAAACGCATTATTTATCTTAAGATAATGAAATCATTACTAGAAGATTATACAATCTTTTTACTATAATTTTAGAGGTGGCATTTAGATGAAACTAAATAATCTATTTAAGCATAAATTGCTTATTTATAGTTTAGCTTTTTTGGTAGTTATTTATTTTTTCTTAAACCCAGCTACACTTTCTTTAAGAGAATCAATTTTTTATAGGATTATCGAACGCACAGTTATTTCTTTAATTCTAATCTATTACATGGCTAAAAAGAGTAAAAATATTAATCAGTTAAATACATTGATATTAAGTGGAACCATTTTTTTACTATGGTTACCACTAATTATTAATCATCCAAGATTGATTTTGTTTATATATTTCTTATTTAGTAGTTTAAGTTACCTCTTGTTATTCATTAGTTATTTGATAAAGAAAACTTCTAATAATGTAAGTCTTGTAGTTATAACAATAATATTTATCAATGCTGTTTATCCAATTATGAGAATTAGGGCTATAGATGGTAAAACCTCACACTTTTGGGAATTAGCACTTACTATAGGTATCATCTTAATGCTTTTTACAATAACATTAGTATTAAAACATAAAATTGTTTTAAAAAATAAACAAGACCAAATCTTTTTACCATTAGTTGTTTTTATGTTTACCTTTTTATACATCTTTCTTTCTTTAAACGCACTTAATTACACACTAGATTCAAGTGAACCAGAATATAAAAACGGATTGATTATTAATAAATCTATTGATGCAGGCTATCGAACTGTAACATCTTATGAACTTGTGATTAAGCTTACTGATGATGATGAAATATTATTAGAAGTTAGTGAGAGTGATTATGAACGTTTAAATATCAATGATCTTATTACAATTCATCAATATGAAGGTTTTTTAGATATTCCTTACTATATTTACGAAGATTAAAATAAAACTAAGCCACTTGATTCAAGTGGTTTTTTAATACAACCATTGATTTTCCAAATAAAAAAGATAACCTACTCTTTCTCATGGTATAATTTGAGTAACTTATATCGAGGTGACAAAATGATTAGATTATTAAAAAAAACCGATAAAAAAAGTCTTTTAGATTTTTTATATCAAGAAGCAGCCTATAATATTTTTCCTATTGGTGACATTGAAACTTTTGGGTTTGATATAGATTTTCAGCGTGTATACGGAGAATTTGACGATGAAGGAAACTATTTAAGCATTTTATTAAGGTATAAAGAACATGCAGTTTATTACGCTAGTGAAACACGTTTTAATGTTAATTACGTAGAAATATTTAATAATGACCCCTTTGATTTTATTTCAGGAAAAAGCGAACTCATGAATTTGCTTGATCCTTATTTGGTAGATTTCAAAGCCACAAAAATGTACTTTTGTGAAGCTGATGAAGCTAAAAAAGTAAAAAAAATAGATGCGATTAAAGAAGTGAATGATGAAACATCTTTATCAAAACTCTATGATTTATTAATGGAAATTGATGAGTTTCACTATCGTAAAAAATCTAGGGAAGAATTTATCAAAGATAAGCTTAATGCTTTGAAAATGGGGCATATCTTTGCCTATGAACAAGATGATTTGCTTGTATCAACCGCTTCAACGACCGCTACAACGAGTAAAAATGCAATGGTTATTAGTGTTGCAACCCTAAACAATTATCGTAAGAAAGGCTATGCCTCACTATTGTTAGAAAAATTAATGGATTATTACATCAATGACCTTGGGAAACATCTTTGTTTATTTTATGATAATCCAGAAGCGGGAAGAATTTATCATCGTCTAGGTTTTAAATCTTTAGGAGATTGGGCAGTCTATGAACGAAACGAATAAACGATTAAATGTCTTATCCATAGAAGACTTAAAACACTATCAAACCATTCCTATCATAAAAAATGTTCACACGATTAGAAATTATCAAGATCTAGAAAATTTTAATACGAAACAAGTGTTACCTTATACAATCGATTTAAATGAAGAAGATGTTATGAGTTGGAAAAAAATTATTAACTTTGATCAAAGTAAAATCTTTGGTGTTGAAATAGATAACCACCTAGTTGCAGGAGCGATAATCATCACAAATAGTAGTGAAGTTAACATGTTAAAGATTGTGCCAAATAGTGCTTGTTTATGGGACATTCGTGTTGAAAAAGCCTATCAAGGAAAAGGATTAGGTAAATTACTATTTAATGCATGTGTTGCCTTTGCAAAAGCACAAGGGAAATCATCGATTATTATAGAGACACAAAATAATAATGTCGATGCTATCAAGTTCTATGAATCGCTTGGTGCAAAGCTATATAAAATAAATTATAATCACTATGATGATCTAGATGAAGATCAACTATTATTTCTTTACCATTTAGGAGGGCATCATGGAGTTTAGTCTAAATCATATAAAAGCCTATTTAAAGAATGTCTATTTTGTAAATGGGACTGCCTATGCTGGTAAAAGTACCCTTTGTAAAATTTTAGCAGAAAAACATCAAATGATATTATGCGGAGAAAACTATAAATTCGGTGATTTTTTAGCATTAACAAATAAAGAAACCCATCCTAATATGAACTATTTTAATACGATGAAAAGTTGGGAAGAATTCTTGTGGCGTTCTAAAGAAGATTATCATGCCTGGATGGAGAATGTAAGTTTAGAAACCACTCCGTTTGAAATCTTAGAACTGATTAGTTTATCAAGAAATAATAAAGTCATTGTTGATACAAGTATCCCCCATCATATATTAAAAGAGATTAGTGATAAAGATCATGTATTATATATGGTTGCAACTGAAGAGATTGCAATGAATGAATTTTTTAACCGCAAGGATAGAGAAAAACAGTTTTTATTAAGTGTGATTGAAAAGAATGATGAAAAAGAAGCTTTGCTTGCGCATTATAAAAAAACAATTGCTTATTTTAATCGTAAAGAAATTATTGATTATTATAAAAATTCAGGATTTCACTGCATACAGCGTAAGACATTAGATGAACCTATAAATGAGAAAGTGAAACTAGCAGAACAGTATTTTAAGCTTGGTGAATATCGTGAATAACTTACATCAAGTTAAAACGAATGAGGTTGTACAAGTTTGGCCACTGTTTATGGCATTTCAATATGATAGTATTCTTGATGCAGTGATTCATGGATATCATGGGGCGATATATACAGATTCACTAAACCAACCAACCTTCGTGATGGGCATTTTTTCTGATATTGTTTATTTAAGCGGAAACCCTAATGATTCAATCATCAATAACGTGTTAGAAAAGCTACCCTTATATGGTGAAGTTCATTGTTCAAGTCAATGGGTAGATGTTTTAACAAATCAAGGGGTAGTGTTAAAATCCTTCACCCGTTATGAAATGAACCACGAAACCATCGAGTTGGCACCCATCCAAGAAATTATTGATCAAGGTGTAAAAGGCGCGATTGTTAAACGAATTGATTATAATCTATATGATGAGATTATGGCCGCATCATGGAGTAAAAGTTTATGTGAAAACTTTGAATCTTATAAGGCATTTAGTACACATGCCTTTGGTTATGTCGTTATAGTTGACGAAACCATTGTTAGTGGGACTTCAAGTTTTGCTCGCTTTAATGGGGGCTTAGAAATTGAAATTGTTACACATGAACACTATAGAAAAAAAGGCTACGCTACTTTAAGTGCTGCGTATTTTATAAAAGAATGCTTAAGTAAATCCCTTATTCCACACTGGGATGCAGCCAATCAAATGAGTAAAAATCTTGCAGAAAAGTTAGGGTACACATTACTTAGAAGTTATCAAGTCTATGAAGTTATAAGCAAATAAAAACTCTCCAATTTTGGAGAGTTTTTAATGTTTAGTATTAACAAATATATCATTAAATTGTCTATGGACTTTTATAAATGTGGTACATTTAGATAATTGTTTTAAAGACGGGGCACCAACATAGGTACACGTTGAGCGTATCCCCCCTAAAATATCTAATACCGTAGTTGATACATTGCCGCGATAAGGGATTTTTACAGTGCGACCTTCACTGCTTCTATATTCAGCAATTTCACCATGATGTTTAATCATTGCAGTAGAAGAACTCATGCCATAAAACTCAACAAATTTTTTCTCTTTATAAATCGGTTTAAAGGTCTCATTATTACGTTGTAAGGTATCATGATATTCAGTAATGATTGAACCACCACCTTCATCATGTCCAGCAAACATTCCACCTAACATAACAAAGTCAGCACCAGCCCCAAAGGCTTTAGCGACATCGCCAGGACAAGTACAACCACCATCGCTAATAATATGAGCACCTAAACCATGTGCTGCATCAGCACATTCAATAATTGCTGAGAGTTGAGGATAACCTACGCCTGTTTGAATACGTGTTGTACAAACACTACCTGGTCCAATCCCAACTTTTACAATATCAGCACCACGCAATATAAGTTCTTGTGTCATGTCTGCAGTAACAACATTTCCTGCAATAATAATTTTTTTAGGGAAAGCTTTTCGAACACGTTCAACATAATTCCCAAAGTGTTCAGAATAACCATTCGCAACATCGATACAAATAAACTTAATGCTTTGATTATCATTTAAAACTTTTGTTAAGTTATCAAAGTCATATTGACTAGTCCCAGTACTAACCGCAAAGTGATTCGCATCTAAAGTAGTCATGGTTTCTGTAATCGTATTCGCATCATAGCTTTTAACTAAGCATGTAAAAAGTTTATGTTCTTGAAGTGCCTTAGCCATATTGATCGTACCCACACCATCCATATTCGCTGCCATAATGGGAATACCTTTCCAAACTTCTTTACTGTGTTTAAACGTATAAGTACGGTTTAAATCGACTTCTTTTCGACTCGATAACGTTGAACGTTTTGGCCTAATTAATACATCACTAAAATCAAACTTATCATCAAACTCAATTCTCATAAGGCACCTCACTTTTTTATTACGTTACTATTATAGCTTAGATTATTAATTTTGAAAGTTTTTTTTAAAAGATTATTTCTTACTTAACTTTTCAATCTCAGCTTCTTCTAATCGAAAGATTTTCCACTCAGGTTTCATTTTAGCACCTAAGGTATGATAAAAATCTATTGAAGGCTGATTCCAATCTAAACAATACCAATCAATCCTCTTAAATCCTTCTTCTTTAGCAGTGGTTGCTAGGTAATTAAATAGAGCCTTTCCAATACCAAACCCTCTAAATTTTTCTTTAATAAAAATATCTTCTAAAAACATATTCGCTTGACCTAAAAAGGTCGAATAATTTTTATAATATAGAGCAAAACCCACAGGATTTTCTTTTATTTTAGCAATGACCACAAAGGCTTCTTTTTTAACAAATAAACTATCAAATAGCTTTGTTTCATTTGCCGAAACATCATCACTCATCTTTTCATATTTTGCTAACCCCTTGATAAAGGATAAAATGATTGCAGTATCACTTGGTTTAGCCGCTTCAATCGTCAGCTCTTTATTTAAATCTATAGACAAAGTATCACTCCTAACCGCAATCATTATAACAAACCTCCTCATGAATTAAAATAGATTGTTTGAATTTCAAACATTCTTTATGATAAAATAAGAATGCATGTGATATAATTACTAATTGTAGAAATAAAAAGGAGCTTATTTATGATTTTAAAACCATCAATACGTTCAAACGTATTTACCAATGCTCATCCACTTGGATGTAAAGCTAACTTAGAAAAACAAATTAATGATTTAAATCAACAACCCACGTTTTCTGGTCCAAAAAATGTTCTAATTATCGGCGGTTCTTCTGGATATGGTCTTGCCAGTCGTATTGCCCTGGCTTTTAAAGGCGGATCTAATACGATAAACGTATCTTATGAATCACCGCCAAAAGGCAAACGAAGTGGTACCGCTGGATGGTGGAACAATCACTATTTTAAAAAACTAACGAGTGATTTACCAAGCCAACACTTAGATTTTACTGGGGATGCTTTTTCTAAAGCAATGAAACAAGAGGTCATCAAAGCGATTAAAGAAAACTTTGGATCAATTGATCTTGTTATTTATTCACTTGCTAGTGGCGCAAGAAAAAACGAGGAAACCGGTGAAGTAGTTCGCTCAGCAATTAAAGCTATTGGTGAAAAAGTAGAAGGTAAAACAATTGATGTTGCCAATAAAACTGTAGAAGATTTAACGGTTGATGAAGCCACTGAACAAGAGATTAAAGATACTGTTTATGTTATGGGTGGCGATGATTGGCAACAATGGATTAATGCTTTAAATGATGAAGGACTAATTAATCAAGGCTTTAAAACCATATCCTATACTTATATCGGTGGTCCAACCACAGAAAAAATATACCGAAAAGGCACACTAGGTAAAGCTAAAGAAGATTTAGAGTTAAAAGCTAAAGCGATGGATGCCTGGTTACAAAAAGACTTTAATGGTGAAGCCTTAATTTCTTCAAGTAAAGCCGTTGTAACAAAAGCGAGTGTCTTTATCCCACAAATGCCGATATATGTTGCTGCATTATTTGATGTTATGATGAAGAAAAACTTGCATGAAACCATTGTATCTCATAAATACCGATTGTTTAAAGATATGGTATATGGACATAACCGCATTGTTGATGAAGAAAATCGTATTCGACTCGATCATTTAGAAATGCAAGAAGATGTTCAAAATGAAACAGTCGCTTTAATGGGTGTTATTAATGATAAAACGTTGTTTGACTTAAAAGGGACTCATCAATTCTTTGAAGATTTTTACCAAATCCATGGGTTTAATTTTTCGGATATTGATTATGATCAAGATTTAGATTTAGAGGCACTAGCAAAACAATAAAGAACTGAAAATTTCAGTTCTTTATTTATTTAAAGGGATAATTTGTTATAATTATTCTTGAGGTGAGGTCATGTATTGCATATCATGGAATGTAAACGGCTTAAGGGCAGTTGTAAAAAAAGGCTTTATGGAATTTCTAACAAAAGAAAATCCAGATATATTAGCTTTACAAGAAATTAAAATGAAGCCTGAACAGGCTGATTTTACATTTAAGGATTATCATGTGTATTATCATAGCGCAGAAAGGTTAGGCTATTCAGGTACACTTGTCTTAACGAAACAAAAACCACTTAAAGTAAGCTATGGCATCGATGATACAACCTATCTTGATGAAGGACGTATTATTACGTGTGAATTTGATCAGTATTACTTTGTGACTGCCTATGTGCCTAATACGCAAAGAGAGCTCACAAGGCTTGATTATAGAATGCAATTTGAAGATGATTTTAGAAGTTATTTAAAAAAGCTTGATCAAAAAAAACCCGTCATTTACTGTGGTGATTTAAATGTTGCCCATGAGGCTATAGATTTAAAAAATCCTCTAAAAAATGAACGCAATGCAGGGTTTACGATTGAAGAACGCAATGCATTTTCGGCTTTATTAAAAGAAGGCTTTATCGATACTTTTAGAACTTTATATCCTGATACCATTAAATACTCATGGTGGAGTTACATGTTTAATTCAAGAAAGAAGAATATTGGTTGGCGCATTGATTATTTTCTAGTCTCAAAGCGCCTAAAATCAAAGGTAAAAGATAGTTTAATTTATGATGAAGTATTAGGCAGTGATCACTGTCCAATCGCTTTAAAAATTGATGTGTCATGAAAAATATCATAGAGTATGGCCATGCATTACTAAAGGATTATGTAAAACCAGATGATTTAGTTATTGATATGACTGCAGGTAATGGGCACGACACATTATTTTTAGCAAAACTTTCACAAAATGTATTAGCCTTTGATGTTTTAGAAGTAGCAATTAAAAACACCCAAAAACGCTTAAATGATCATCTAATTAGTCATGTAAGACTTATTCATGATTCTCATGTCTATGTTAGAAAATATATACAAAAATCGCCTAAGGCCATTGTTTTTAACTTTGGATATCTACCAGGCTATGATAAAGCTTTAACAACATTAATGGCTTCGTCAATCCTTGCATTAGAAGAAAGTATTGACCTTATCGAAGAAGAAGGCATTATTGTTATGACACTATATCCTGGACATGAAGAAGGTTATAAAGAAGCCGAAGCAATCACTAATTATTTAAAACAACTTTCAACCAAAAAATTTACAGTGTCTTTATATAAGATTTTAAATCGCGCCAATGCGCCTTTTAATATAACAATTTACAAACATAAAGGAGTGTCATTATGAAACAGCGTATTGTATCAACTATGCCTTTAATTGTCTTATTTTTACTTTTATTTAGTGGCTTTGTGCTAGATAATTGGTTATTAGGAGCTAGTTTTATTTTTTTAATCCCCTTATCATGGATTATTTTAAGCAACAACATTGTTAAGCGCATTCACCAAAGCATGCCTTTAATTGCCTTAGTTATCTTTTTGTGGCTTGGGTTTGGCTTTGATGCTTTTCATCCTGGATGGGTCGTATTTTTCTTAATTCCTCTATCAGACATGATTTATAATGGTAAATTTGATGCAAGAAAAATGGTTACAGTTACGATTACTATCATCTATTTAGCAGTAGGGTTTACTTATAATCTCGATTTTTTTCCTGAAACTTTAAAAATATTTGGTCGTTCATTTTGGCATCCTGGATGGGTGATTTTCTTTTTAATTCCTATTATTAATAATTTATTCTTCCCAAATAAAAATACCATCATCTATATGAACAAATATCAATGGAAAGAGCGTTTTCGTTCATATGTAAAAAACGATGACGATGATTTTGATTTTTAATGATATCACAATTAACAATCACCCCACGTTATCAAGAAACAGATAAGATGGGTATTATTCATCATTCAGTTTATCCAATTTGGTATGAAGCAGGAAGAGTAAAATTTTGTGAAGATATAGGAATGCCTTTTGATAAAATAGAAAAAGAAGGCCTTTACCAAGCACTTATTGACTTAAAGGTTCATTATATTAAAAGTGCACGTTTTAACGAGCCCTTAATCCAAACTACTTACATAAAATCAATGACAAAATTAAAACTAACTTTCGGATATGAAATAAGAAATCAAGAAGGTGACTTAATTAATGAAGGTGAAACCATGCTTGTATGGTTAACGCATGAATTAAAACCTCTTAATTTAGCAAAACATCATCCGCATATTTATAATCTTTTACTAAAATCAACCAGAAAAGAGGCATAAAATGGAAGGAAAAACAATCGTTGATTTATATCATGAACTAAATAAAGGCAAAACGACCTCAGAAGCCTTAGTAACTTACTACTTAAAAGAAATTGAAGCGCATGAAGGGCGTGTAAATGCGTTGGCTGATTTGAATCATTTAGCTTTATTAGAAGCTAAAGCTCTTGATCAAGAACGCATCACCCACGGACCAAGAAGCATGTTACATGGAATTCCAATCCTTGTAAAAGATAATATATTAACTCACGATCACTTAAGAACAACCGCTAATGCTTTAGTTTTCAAAGATTTTTATGCGCCTTTTGAAGGCCAAATGATTAGTCAGTTAAGAAAAGCTGGTGCAATCATCTTAGCAAAATCTAATTGTAGTGAGTTCGCTTATTTTATGTCTTTTGGCAATATGCCCTCAGGCTATGGGTCGATGCATAAACAAGTTAAACACCCATATAATGAAAAAATTGATCCTCTTGGATCTAGTACTGGGAGTGCAGTTGGCATTGCAATGGACTTTGCAACCGCCGCAGTTGGGACAGAAACTAGCGGGTCTTTAATCAGCCCAGCACAAGCGAATAGTATTGTAACGATTAAGCCAAGTTTGGGATTAGTATCTCGAGATGGCATTATACCAATAAGTCTTTTACAAGATACAGCGGGTCCTATGAGTAAAAGTGTAATCGATAGTGCGATTATGCTTGATACCATGAAAGGACAAGATAAAGCAGATATTGCGACATTGCGTTATCAAAGTGAAGGTTCTTTTTATGAGGCATGCAAAAAGCCTGTTAAAGGGATGAAAATTGGGATACTTAACTTCACAAATTATAAAAATGATGACGAAGAAAACACCATTTTAGAAGAAGCTAAGAAAGTCTTAGAAAAAGCGGGTGCAAGTCTTCAAACGATTGATTTTGAATATAAAATGCCCCCAAGTTTAGATACTTTAAAATATGAATTTAAACGTGATTTTAATCATTTCTTATCAACGATTAAAGGGTTAACTCCAATTGATACCTTACAAGATCTTATAAAGTTTAATTTAGAATCGCCTTCATTAAGATTAAAATATGCACAGCGCATCTTTACTTTATCTGAAGGGGTTAATCAAACCTTAAAAGATGCCCGCTATTTAAAAGCAAAACGCATCCAAACAGAAGAATTAGAACGTTTTAACGCTTTATTTACCGATAATCAAATTGATGCGATTATTGCAACAAAAATTACTGGTTATCCTGCAGCACTTGGTTCACCTGTTATCAGTGTCCCAGCGAAAGCTTTAAATGACACACGACCAATTAATCTACTTTTCATGGGCAAAATCTTTGATGAAGCAACTATTTTTCCAATTGCCTATACCTATGAACAAGCTACTAAAAAAAGAATCCCACCAAAAAAAGTGAGTGATTAGATGGCTAGAAAACCTACGGAACATTTTTTTGAACAAATCATGAAAAAACCTACCAAAGCGATTACAACCGAACTTATAGGATTAGACCGCATGCTAGATTGGTTAGGCGATCATAGTCAAAAAATATTAGACTTTAAAAGTACTATTTCTACAAAAGCCCAAGCGTATTTAAATCAAAAATCTCCAAAGGTATTTTATAAAGATTACGAAGCGTCACTTGATGAAATTGATGCATTGTTTTCTATTGGCATTAACAATAATGATTTATTGCATGAACTTTTTGATTTGTTAAATCAAAAAAACTTGAGGCTTAAATGTGCAATCCTTTGTTTAGATACTTTAGATTATAAGCCGTATTTTGAGGCAAATCATCTTCACTTAGTTCATGATGAAACATTTGTAATTGATAAACTTACATATAAAGGGTTGGTATTTAGCGTATATGAAGACTAAGGGTTTAATTACAATTTTAATTATTTATTTAAGTGCAGGCTTTTTAGCAATGGCACTATTTAGTCATGGCCTTCATATTGATGAAATATTTTTAAGGCTTCTTGTTATTGATCTTATCATCACATTTTATATATTTATTTTCAGTTTAATTTTTAAGAATGCTTCTATTTATGACCCTTACTGGAGCATTGCGCCTCTTGTATTAATCTTGCCATTATTTACCCTATCTTTTAAAAATATGGTTATCACACTTATCTTAATTACCTGGTCCATTCGTCTTAGTGCGAACTGGATAGTAACATTTAAAGGTTTAAATACTCAAGACTGGCGCTATGATTACTATAAAGAAAAAAGTCGTAAATTATGGCCAATGGTTAACTTGTTTGGAATCCACATGATGCCAACGCTAATTGTTTTTTTAGCAATGATGCCCGTATTGCTTGTTTTAAAAAGTACGCATCAGCCAACAATTATCTTTTACTTAGGAGCAATTATAAGCATCTTAGCCATCACTTTACAAGCAAAAGCAGATCATGAACTTCACCACCATAAAAAAAGCCAAAAAGGCTTAATGGATTATGGCTTATGGGCATTAAGTAGACATCCAAATTACTTAGGTGAGATGATGATGTGGTTAGGCTGTGCTATCATGATGGTGGGTGTTATAGGAGTACATTATGCATTAATAGGGGTTTTAATTATGACACTACTCTTCAATAAAATAAGCATCCCATTGATGGAAAGAAGACTTATTAAAAATAAACCAGCCTATCATCAATATATGAACGCCACCCCAAAACTTTTACCAAATGCTAAAGCATTGGTTGATTATTTTAAAAAACGATTTACAAAAGAACCATCATGATTCTAATGAACGTTTTTTGATTGTGTAACCAAACCATAAGTTTTTTAAAAAAACCATTCTTTAGATTATATAAACTTTAAAACTTCACTTTATCAATTTGACCAGTAAAGTTGTACTGTATAAGAAAATAGTGCTTTTAATGCACACTCCTTATTAAGTTTAGCTTATTATATTTGTCTAGATATTTTATTAAGGTCTTTAAATTTATCTAGCAGCATATTAAGCAAAAAACAAAGCTAAACATGCTATGATAGTGGTGAGGTGAAGTTATGAAAACCTATAAAAAAGATGACAAAGAAACCTTAAAAAAGACATTAACTAAAATGCAGTTTTATGTGACACAAGAAGATGGAACTGAACCCCCATTTGACAATCCTTATTACAATAACAAATTAGAAGGCATTTATGTTGATGTTGTTAGCGGTGAGCCTTTATTTTCTAGCTTAGATCAATACGACGCTGGATGCGGTTGGCCAAGTTTTACAAAACCAATAAAAGAAGTTAAAGAAAAACTTGATAATCGTTATGGAATGAGACGTGTTGAGGTTAGAAGCGTCGATGGTGATTCTCACTTAGGACATGTATTTCCTGATGGCCCTAAAGATCAAGGTGGCCTAAGATATTGTATTAACTCAGCTGCCCTTAGATTTATACCCAAAGAAAAGCTAAAAGAAGAAGGCTATGAAGATTATTTATCCTTATTTAAGTAAAATGACTTAGTATACACTAAGTCATTTTTATGCTAATATATTATTGGAGGATTTACTTATGAAGATACTAATATCACCTTCAAAAACGATGAAAAAAGTCAATGAACCTTCATTAAATCATCATATTTTTGAAAACGAAAAACAACTCTTATATAATCACTTAAAAACACTTTCTTTAAACAGTATTAAGAAGACTTTTGGAATAAGTGATAAATTATCAAAAGAAGTTGAATCATATTACAAAACCTTTAAAGAAGACTCCCCAGCCATACTTACTTATACAGGGGCTCAATTTAAAGCTTTAAACTATAAGCAATTAGACGATAATAGTAAAGATTATCTAGACAAACATCTATTGATTATGAGTGGGCTTTACGGTCTTTTAAAGCCTAAAGATGCGGTTGCTTATTATCGTCTGCCCATGGGTGTTTCACTCAACAAACAATCCATGGAGTTCTTTTGGAAAAATCCAATCAATAATTATTTAAAAGAAGAAGACTTTATTATTAATCTTGCAAGTGATGAATATGGAGATTTACTCAATCATCCAAAAACTATTTCCATTGTGTTTTATCAGTCCCTTGCACCATTAAAAAGGGCTGCTAGCATGGAAGTAAAAAAATTAAGGGGAATCTTTTTAAGATTTTTAGCAACGAAAAATATAAAACAACTTGATGAACTAAAACGATTTTGTGCTGAAGGGTATAAGGTTAATGAATCATTTTCTAACGCATTAACTATTGTGTTTATTAAGTCATAAAATCGAGGTTATTTATGGAATTTATACGCTATCCTTTATTATTATTCACAGGGTTTTTATCATTTGTACCCGTTATACGTTTATATCAATCAAAACAAGATGGACACTATCAAGCGTTAAGACACTTCACAATGGGTATATTTACTTGGACAATTGTGATGTTTTTAATATTCTTAACTGAAAACATGCGATTTTTATATTATTTTACTTTAATTTTATATCCAATTATATATTTTATCAGTTATTTAGGTCTCTTAACTATTCAGAGTTTTATCAATCAAAAGACACCCAAAGCATTAACGATATTTGCTTATGTATTCTTAATCATAAATATCATCATGGCACTTACTAATCCACTACATCTAAGTTATCGAACGATTTCACCAAGCGAAGTAACTAGTAGGGAAGTTATGATCAATGCTGGTTCGGGATGGTTCTTTTATCTTCACACGGCAATTAGCTATATTTTTATGACAACCATTGTCATTAAATTATTAATTTATCTGATGAAAATAAAGAAAAAAGCAACCGTTGTTCCTTTTTATCTAGTCTTATTTAGTGTTTTCATTGGTGCTACATTAAATATTATCCATGTCTTTTTTTACCCGTTTTTCATTGATCCTTCCTATTTATTCTTTGTCTATTTTACATATATTTTATACTTTGTTATTTTCCAAAGAGATTTTCGGTTAGCCTTAATTTCTACATCTCGAAAACTACTTATTAATTCTATGCGCGAAATGTATATCATCGCAAATGATGAGGGAGATATCATTGAATATTCAAGTGATTTAGATAAACATTTTAAGCTTACACAAAGTGATGTTAAAAAGCTAGATTCATTAATGAAAAGATTACATGAACAAGCTATACTATATTTAACGTTTGATTTAGTTAAAAATAGACCTTATGATAAGACTAAGCGCTACTATTATTACTCTGAAAAAGCGATTAAATTAAAAAGGTATAAAGTCAATGGTAAACTTATTTTACTTTATGATGAAACCCGTTTAATGCAACTCGTTGATAATTTAAACTTCTTAAGAACCCACGATCAGATGACACAACTTTATAATAGAAATTATTTTGAAGAAACCAAAGACGAATTTGAAAATGCATGCAGTGATTGTGGCTTATTGGTATTAGATTTAAACGGCTTAAAGCTAACTAATGATTATTTAGGCCATAAAGCTGGGGATGATTTAATTATTAGATTTTCTAATCATTTAAAAAATTTAGAAAATTCTTTTGATAATCTTTTAATTATCCGTTTTGGTGGCGATGAATTTTTAATTCTAACAAAACATGCAAGCCTTAAGCGTTTAAAAACCATAAAAGAAACCTTACTTAATGAAATATCTCATAAGGATTTACGCAAACACATAAGCGTTTCAATTGGTTATGCACTAAGAAAAGATCAAGAAAACTTAGAAAAAACGATTAAACGTGCAGATAAACTGCTTTATAAAGAAAAAGAAATGCTCTCTAAATCTTATAAAGCTGCCTATTTAGCTTATTTAGAAAAAAATAATAACAGATTCGATTGAATCTGTTATTTTTTAAACTTCAAAACATGACCCGCCAATAAATTCTCTTAAAAGTGAGTTGCATGGGACGACGTAATCATCAATATCTGTAAAGTATTTTAAGAATTTAATTAAACGGTTAGCGGTAATGAAATACTCACTTTCTCTAGGAATTTCCATGAGGGTGTCAAGTGCGTATTTTTTCATGACATTTAACTCATAAGCTAAACCACTATTAAATATGTAATCAGCGCCTTCTTGATGCGGATAAATCCATTTAAATTCACCGTTTCTAACGCTTTGCCACATTGATATTGTCTTACTGGCTGGAGAATTTCTAAACTTCTTGTCACGTACAATACGTCTTAATAATCTTAAGTTTGTAATGCTAATAGGGTTGTGATGGTCTATGTTTATTTGGAGTTGTGGACTAATGAATATCTTAAACTTTTGATGTTTTGGAATCAGTGAAGTTAGGGTTTCGTTTAAAGCATGAATCCCTTCAATGATAATAGGACTTGTTTCATCAATCTTAATTTTTTTATACCCAGTACGTTTTTTGGTCATAAAATCAAAATGAGGAATTTCAACTTCTTTTCCTTCAATCAAATCAAGCATATTTTGATTAAATAGATCAATATCTAAAGTATTAACATGTTCTAAATCAATATTCCCATAGGCATCAGGTTTGATTTGGTCTCTATCTAAATAATAATCATCTAAACTAATCATTACAGGTTTTAATCCTAAACTCATCAGTTCAATCCTTAAGCGAGTAGAGAAAGTTGTTTTACCACTTGATGAAGGTCCAGCAATCGCAATTAAGCGAATATCGCCTCGATCTTGCGTGATTTTTCTTCCGATTTCTGCGATCATTTGATTATGCTTGGCTTCACACATATGAACAAATTCAACCATCGTTTTGCTTGAGGCATGTTGATTCATTTTTGCGATGGTGTTTGCATCAATCAGTGCTGCCCATTTATTGGCATCACGTAATGTTCTGCCATAAATCGGTGCATCTTCAAATGGCGGAATTTCTCCCCCTTCTTCAGCGCGAGGATATTGTATCAAAAATCCCGGTGAATAAACTTTTAAATCAAATTTACCTAAATAACCTGTAGATGGGACCATGAGATTATACATGTAATTTTGATAACCATTGCATGTGTAAAAATGGGCAGTTTTTTCGGGACGATATTGAATAATGTCAATTTTATCTAAATAGTCATGTTTTTCATAAAACTTAATCGCTTCATCATTAGAAACCTCAAGTCGTTTAATCGGTAAATCAAGATCAACTAAGCGCTTCATTTCTTTTTTTAAATTAGATACTACCGTTCTAATAGAGGCGCTATCTTCAAGATTTAAAATGTGACAAAAAGTAGTACGAGATACACTATAATTAAATTTATATTTATAATCAGGATATAAATTAAAAAAAGCCATAGCCATCAAATAGCGTAATCCTGCCTCGTAAGTAAAAATCGCTTCATGATTTTTAGTGTCTAAAAATTCAATCGTTGCATTATAGGATACTTCATAAGTTAACTCTCTTAAACGATTATTGACGAGAGCTAAAAAGTATTGTTTATCAACATCATCGATTAAGTTTAATAATTGAACTGGTTCTTTAAATGTTTGTTTTTTACCATTAATTGATAGGGTAAACATATTAAAACTCCTTCCGTAAAAATTAGATGTATGAATATTGTACCAAACCCCGCTTTATTTTCAAGCATTTTTTGTCCGTGAAGCAAGATAATTAAGGCTTTTTTCTTAATTTTCATTTAAGTAGGTCTATGAATGATTTAAAAGCGATGATTTTTATTCATTAAATGCTTTGCATAAAAAGTATTTTATGTTAAAATGTTTTAGAGTTTAACCCTCTAAATGCCGCTTTAGCTCCAATAGGTAGAGCAATTCCATGGTAAGGAAGAGGTTGCTGGTTCGAGTCCAGCAAGCGGCACCATCTTAGTATTTAACACTCTTGCGAGTGTTTTTTTTATGGAAATCAAGGGTTAATTGGTGCCCTTGCATCGAAAAACTTAGATAATTTACCCTGAAAATGAATCCAAATTTCTTATAAATGGCTATAAATAAAGAAAAACGAAGTTATCCTTCGTTTTTTAATAAACTTTCATAAACTTTTTCTTTAAATCCAACGAATACATGCGAATCTGTAATCAGTAAAGGTCTTTTAATCAACATGCCATTACTAGATAATAATTCTATTTTTTCTTGAAATGTCATTAAATCAAGTTTATCTTTTAAGTTTAAAGCTTTATAAACATTGCCACTAGTATTAAAGAATTTCTTAATATCAAGGTTAGATTGTTTAATCCATTGGGTGAGTTCATCTATAGTTGGGGTATCATCTACAATATGGCGGGTTTTATAAGTTAGATGATGTTGATCTAACCATTTTTTTGCTTTTTTACAGGTAGAACAAGGTGGATATTCGATAAATAACATGGGTAATACCTCCTATTTTGCTAAAGCCTTTAGTTTATCAATTTGTTCTTTTTCGCCGACTACTATCATCTTATCTTTTGGGTTTAATGTCTCGCTTGCTCCCGGATTAAATAAAAACTCACTATTATTTTCTTTTCTTATTGCTAAAATCATTAATCCAGTTTTTTCAGATATTTTTGCTTCTTTTAAAGTTTGATTGCATAAGCTAGAAGAAGCATGTATTTCGATTTCTTCAAGGTTAATGGAAATTTTCCCAGTATCAATAATCGTATCCATAAATCGTGATAATGATGGATTAATCATCATGGCTGCGATTTTTTTACCACCAATTTCATTAGGAGAAACAGTATTATCAGCACCAGCACGTTTAAGTTTTTTATATGCATTTTCTTCATGAGCTCTAGCAATAATATGAAGATTTTTATTCATTTCTCTTGCGGTTAAAACAACAAAAACATTGTCAGCATCTTTACTAAGTGCTGAAATCAATCCTTTAGCTTGATGAATATTTGCTTTTTCTAAAACATCTTCATGCGTTGCATCATCTTTAATTACTAAAATATTGTCATTTCTTAACTCTTGAGTGATTAAGTCATCATTTTCAATAACAACAAATAAAATCCCTTGTCGCTTAAATTCTTTGATGATGTGCTGCCCTGTTTCTCCAGCACCACATAAGATAAAATGATTATCTAATTGTTCAATATTTTTTTCCATTTTTTTCACCTTCCATGTCTCATTCACTAATCCTTCACTAAAGAATCTAAAAATAGCACTGAGCATATACCCAACCGTACCAACACTAGTAATGATGACAAACATAGAGAAAATTTTTGCTTGATCACTCATTGGGGCAACTTCTTGATAGCCTACGGTTGAAATCGTTATGATAGTCATGTATAAAGCATCAATAAAGCTGATATCAAGTAAAATCATGTAGCCAAAGATGGCTACAAATATAAAACTTATAATAATCAAACCAAGAAGTATGATTTTTATCCGATTACTCATAAACGACCTCCTTTGATACATTATTATACCATGATTTTTTGCTTAAAAAAGAAGCATAACGCCATAATAAATTATTGGTATAAGCAGTGAAGGCAACATATTAGCCACTTTAACTTTCTTAAGTTCCATAAAATTAATGCCTATAGCAACAAGCAAAATATTACCTACCATACTAATGCCACGAATCATTTCTACTGTGAAAAAATCGTCTAAAAATCGTGCTAAAAGAAAAATCGACCCTTGATATATTAAAACACTAATAGCACTAAATATAACCCCAATTCCTAATATTGCCGCTAGCATGAGCGCTGTCACAAAATCCAGTGCACTTTTTACAATTAAAATAGTATAATCACCCGTTAAGCCATCTTGAATCGCTCCTAGAATAGCCATAGCCCCTACACAAAATATAAGTGTTGCACTAACAAAACCCTTAGCAAGCGGTGGCAAATGGTATTTCGCTTCGATGCCATGAGCAAATCGGTTGAGTAAGCCGTCTAAATCAATCCATTCTCCTATCATGCTGCCAACTACTAAACTTATGATTATGAGTAAGTCACCACTTGATAAAAGGAGTGTGCCATCAATTTCTAAAAAGTCTTTTAAAAACCAACCTATGGCTAAAACACTTAATCCTAACCCCATTGAAAACATAATCGTTTTTTGAATCTTTTCAGGGAGTCCCTTTTTAAATATTACCCCTAAAAACGAGGCGATAATGATCGCTATAACATTTATGAGTGTACCCATTTTAATCACCTTTAATTTCATCTGTTTGATTTCGTGCATCATTCAATGAACTATGCTATAATTTATCATATCATATTTTGAGGTGATTACATGAAAACAATTATTATTACAGGCGTTAGTAGTGGAATAGGGAAAGCACTGATTACGCATTTTACTCAAAAAGGAGAGCGTGTGATTGGTATTAGTAGAAATCGTGAAAAACTTAATAACGTATTAAACGTATTAGATGAAACCTATCCAAATCACCATACATCCATGATGACCTGTGATTTTTCAAGTTTTCGAGATATGAAACGTACAGTTGAAAATATTAAAACCATGTTTAAAGAAGGCATTGATATCTTAATTAATAATGCTGCTATTGTACCAAAAGATAAAAAGTTTACCGTTGATGATTTTGAAATGCAGTTTCAAGTGAATCATTTAGCGGTAGCTTATTTTACGGAATCATTAAAAGATTTAATTATAAAAAAATCTGGTCGCGTGATAACAACGAGTTCTGATGCCCATAAACGTGCACGTTTTGATGCAACAGACTTAGAGGCATTATCAAAATACCATTCATTTAGATCATATTGCAGAACCAAGCTATATAATGTGCTTTATACGAATTATCTAAAAACCTTGCATGAAAATGAAAATATTACCTTTTTAGCAGTCCATCCTGGACGCGTTAAAACAGAAATTGGTACAAAAGATACAGCATTTATCTATAAAGTCTTTTGGAAGTTTTTTACTAGAAAAGGATTTTTACCTAATGAAGTAGTAGGGACTTATGATTACTTAGTGTATGAAAATCAATTACCTGATGCAAGCTACTTTTATCAGTCTAAACCTTTATCAATTAGCGAGGCTGCAGAAGATGAGATTAATCAATCGTTTTTATATGAAGAAACAAGAAAACTCATCAAACCGTATTTATAAAAAAGTGCTTAGCTAAGCACTTTTTTAGTTTCGTGGTACATTTGAGTTATTGCGTCTTCTAGGTGTGTTAGGAATAACGGGTAATCGTTCATCGTTTGATAGTAAAGCACGTAATTCACCAATACTTAAAGCTTTTAGTTCATCAAATGTGTATGTATCATTATTTTCTAAAATGGTTTGAATGAGACGATATTTCATAACATTTATGTTATGTTCACGGGCATTATTAATTTCTTCTTGAGTTAGGTTTTTGGCATTGCCATGAACAAAAGCTAACCCTGGTAAGTTTCTTTGAGCAATTTCAGGTACACGTTCATTTAACATTGCTTCAATGCGTGCTGTAATAACCGTGTTTTTTCCACTTATATCATACATTACAAAAGGATTTTCACTTGATAAATAGCCTCTTTCAATGGCTTTTTGAATTAAACGTTCAATAAAAACATCAACCTTTTGTCCCTCATAATCAATAAGGTTATCTAAAATTTCTTGTGCTTTTTGATTTTTCACACGAATTGCGATGATTTCATCTTCTTCATTTAAATCAATTTCTAAAGCTGGATTAATCTCGATATAAACCGTTGAACTTGCTTCTATAGGTTGTGGATTATTAAAGTTGAGCGTAAAAATCAAGGCTAAAATAACTATTAATGCAGCTGTATAAGGCATTAATTTAACTAGCTCAATACGTTTAAAGAATGGTTTATGCTCTGGTACTTTAAAGCGATGATCTTCTTTTATGCGTGATAAAACATCTGGTACATCACGACTAGCGGCTTCAATAATACGGTCTTTGGTAGATTCTTTTCGCATATTATTCACCATCCATTTCTTTTAATTTTTTTAATGCTTCACTGTAAAGCCAAGTAACAGTCCCTAAGGGTTTATTTAAAGCTTCAGCAATCTCTTTATGTTTTTGATCGAGTAAAACATGTCTTAGTACAATCTCTTTTTCTTCTTTACTTAGTCGATTTAATAAACTATTAAGATAGTACGATTTTTCATTGTTTTCTATACTTTCACCAAAAATATAAGGATTTTCACTGACATCTACTAGAGTCTCTTTTTTTCGCTTGTTATAGGTATTAATCGCTAAATTTTTAGCAATGGTTGCAAGCCATGCAGGAAACTGATTTTGTCGTTCATATTTTGGTAAGGCCTCTATCATTTTTAGATAGGTTTCTTGCATCAAATCTTCAGCTAAAGCGTGGTCTTTGACCACGTGAAGAATGGTATAATATACCTTGGTTTTTGTTTCATGATAGATGACATCAAATGCCTCTTCATGGCCATTTTTAAATTGTTTAACAGCTTGTTCTAAACGCTTGTTTGTCACGGTGTCACCTCTATCCCCGCTGACACTTTTCAATTTATAAACAAAGTAGGGGGCAAATTTATTGGTAAAAGTTTTATTTTTTAAGTTTATTATAATCGATTCTTCTTAAATATCCTATCTATGATACAATAATATAGAGGTGAAAGTATGAAATTTGTTGCTACTTGCGCTTTTGGGATAGAAGCAGTATTAAAAAGGGAAATGGAAGGTTTATCATTAAATATAATTGCTAGTGAAAATGGTAAGATTTATTTTGAAGGTGACCAAGCTGATTTATTTAAAGCATCGATTGCTTTAAGAACTGCGGAGCGAATTTTTATCGTTTTAGGAAGTCAAGTCGTGAAAAGTTATGACGAACTGTATGACTTTATTAAAACCATTGATTTAAAATCTTATGTATCAAAAAAAGGAAAGTATTTAGTTTTAGCAAAAAGTGTTAAATCAACGCTATATAGCCTTAGAGATATTCAAAGTATCACTAAAAAGGCAATGATCGATAATTTAACACACGCTTATAAAACTAATACATTTTTAGAAGAAGAAGAATCGTATAAATTTTTAATTGACATTCAAAAAGATACCTGTGAATGTTGGTTAGATACTTCAGGAGATGGATTGCATAAAAGAGGCTATAGAACTAAACAAGGAGAAGCACCGATAAAAGAAACATTAGCAGCCGCTTTGGTTTTATTATCATTTTATCAAAAAGAAAGAGTCTTATATGATCCATTTTGTGGCTCTGGAACCATTCCTATAGAAGCAGCGATGATTGGAAAAAATATGGCACCAAATCTTAATAGAGGGTTTGCGTTTTTAAAGTTTCCTTGGATTGATTTAGAAGCATTTAAAACTGTTAGAAAAGATTTCTTACAAGCGATTGATCAAGAAGCTAATTTAACCATCATTGCAAGCGATGTTGATCAAAATATTTTAAGTGTAGCAAGTGAAAACGCCTTTAATGCAGGCGTTGATGATGTGATACGCTTTGAACTTACTAGGTTTGAATATCAAGCGTTTGATAAACCTTATGGGATCATCATCACAAATCCCCCATATGGTATTCGATTAGATACCTTAGAAGAAGCAGAAGCCCTTTATCAAAAAATTGCTAAACGCTTTACTGAACTAAAAACATATTCTTTATATATGATTACCTCATATCCTGGCATTGAGGGCATTATTGGTAAAAAAGCCGACCGAACAAGGGTGTTATTTAATGGTAATGTTAAAGCAAGATATTATCAATATTATGGACCAAAACCTAGTTAAAAAACTAGGTTTTTATTTTTTTTAAAAAAAGTTAGGCTTCTACTAACTATTTTTATGACAATGTGTTATAATACTTTTCGGTAGGTGACTAACATGAGTAAAGATGATAGAAAACGTTATTTAATATTAAAGGATTCAAACATATATAAAGGACTAATTATTTTAGCAATACCGCTTATGCTAAACAACTTTTTAAAAACATTTCATGATGTCATTGATATGTTTTTTGTTGGTCGTATTCCAGGTGAAGGAACAAACGGTGTTGCGGCAATTCAACTAACATTTCCTATAATGTTTACCTTTATAGCCTTGGGGATTGGACTAAGTGTAGCCGGTACGGCACTGATTAGTCAATTTTTAGGTTCTGGACAAAAAGATGATGCAAGAAGGTACGCATCACAATTATTAACCCTTTCAATGATTATAGGGGTTATCTTATTTGTGCTATCTTATATTGGTGCACCGCTTATTATAAAAACCATGGGTATTGATCCACTCGCAAGTGTATCAGACCAATTTGTCTATGATAATAGTATTGCCTATTTACGTATTCGTGCGTTTGAATTTCCAGTGCTTTTTATGTTTTTTGCGTTTATGGCAACCCGCCAAGCTTCTGGCGATACAGTGTGGCCCGTTATTATTAGTGGGACTGCGATTATATTAAACACTATTTTATCGCCAATCTTAATTAGTGTTTATAATTTAGGTGTCCCTGGGGCAGCTTACGCAACTGTTATTGCGAATGTTATTATTATGCCGTTTGCCTTTTACTTACTCTTTTTTGCAAAAAGTGGTGTTACAGTAAGTATTAAGGATATGCGTTTAAGTAAAGGTGTTGTCACTGATATTGTTAAAACGGCAGTACCAGCTTCTTTAGGTCAAGCGATTACAGCCATTGGATTTTACATCATGAATGGGATTATCTATAATTACGGACCAGAAACTGTTGCGGCATTTAGTGTTGGTAATCGCATTATATCAATGCTTTTACACCCTGTAATGGCTATTGGTGGCGTAACGAGTGCTTATATTGGTCAAAATATCGGCGCTTTAAATGCTGAAAGGGCTAAAGAGACGCATAAAAAATCAATGATTTTATCTTTTGGAATTATGGCAGTTGGTTCTACATTCTTAGTCTTTGTTCGAACAGAACTTGCAAGCATCTTTATCGTAGATGATCCTTTTACGCTTGCGCTTGCAAGTGAATACATGTTTTATTTATTAATAGGCTTGCCACTTATGGCTATATTCCAAAGTTTTATGGGAACGTATAATGGTACTGGAAACACCCATTTTTCTTTAATCATCTCCGTAACAAGATTATGGGGCATGAGGATACCAATTGTCTTGTTAATGAGAGAATTTACAGATTTAGGACCAAGTGGCATTTGGTATGCTATTTTAATTAGTAACTTCTTGATTGCGATTCTTGGGTTTATCTTGTATTTGCGTATTGATTTTAAACCAAAAGTACGCGTTAAAATGAAACCAAAACCAAAAGAAGCACTTGTTTAAGACCCTAAGGGGTCTTTTTTTTATAAAAAAAGCGCAGCATCCGCTGCGCTAAAATGGTCGTTCTTTAGTAAATAACCCGTGTTCAATTAAGTCCATGACTTGATCAACGATATAATCAACATCATTATGTTGCCCTAAATCCAAAACAACTTTTAATCCTATAAAATTGGTAATGCCCATAAGAACATAGGAGATAACTTCAGGATCTATTTCTCTAACTTCGCCCATTTGGATAGAAAAATTGAGTCCCTTTACATATCGGTGTGCAAATGACTCATAATATTCTTTAAATAGCGCACGGTCAATATATAAACTTTCCCAAATAATATTATACATTTGAGGATTTTTTTTCGCTAAGTTGATGAACGCTTTTATGCCAACGCGTTCTTTATCATAACGATTGTTTTCTAATGAAACTTTTTCTGCAATTTCTTTTCTGATGTCGTGTGAAAAGGTTATCAACATATGCTTGTATAAAGCAAGTTTACTTGGGAAGTATAGATAAAACGTCCCTGCAGCTACCCCAGCTTTTTTTGTGATATTATTGACAGTTGTTCCATGGTATCCGTTTTTGTAAAACAGCTCAACTGCGGCGTC
>JBKHEA010000007.1:0-58041 GCA_046541015.1 Candidatus Izemoplasmataceae bacterium | reverse complement strand
TTTAGGACTTGCTAATAAAATGATTAAAGAAGTTTAAGGTGCTTTAAGCACCTTTTTTTTATAAAAAAAGTAATCCGAAGATTACTTTATATAAAATTTACTCAAATTGTTGTGATAATATTTGTTTTTTTAAATCTCTCATTTCATATCGGTAAACAAAGAAACTGACAAATCCAGAAATAATATCCGCTGCTAAAAAAGTAATCCAAATGCCAGGTATACCTAACAAATAACTAAAAAAGTAAACAAGGGGAATAAAGAGTATAAATTGTCTAGAAACTGAAACTAAGAATGCTCTTACAGGATAACCCATAGCTTGATAAACACTAGATAAAAGAATTTGAAAGCCTAAGACTGTAAAGCCAATCGATATAATGCGTAATGCTTTTGCGCCTTCATTGATAAAAAACGGATCGCTTTCTTTACTAAATAATGCAAAAAGCACATTCGCACTAATGAGCGTTACGATAAACATCGTAGTAAAATATAAAACAATGAGCATCATCGCATAATGAATAACATCGTATAATCTATTTTTTAGTTTCGCACCAAAATTAAAGCCAACAATTGGGATTAATCCTTGGACAAGTCCTAACCCTGGTAAGAGTAAAAACATAATTAAGCGATTGATAACGCTATAAATTGAGATATATATTTCTGGTCCGACATCCGCAGGCGCATAACGATTAATCAATTGATTAATAATAATCACTAAGATTGCGCCTAATGTATTTCTAAAAAATGTTGGAATCCCAACTAAAGTTATTTCTTTTACCATCGTTAAATCAACTTTATGAAGTGTTTTCAATTTAATCGTTAAGCTAGATTTCTTACCTAAAGCCATATAAAAAATATACATAAACGATAGTGTTTTTGCGATGAGTGTTGCAAGGGCTGCCCCACTTACACTCATTGCTGGAATAAATAAAAAGCCAAAAATAAATATCGGATCCAAAATAATATTTGAAATCGCACCAATAAGTAAACTAATCATCGCCACATTTGCACGGCCTTCAGCACGCGTTAAATTATTTAAAACTATCGCTGAAGAAAAAGGTACAAGAGAGATTAAGATGTAAAACATGTAATCTCTTGCATAACCAATGTTTCCACTTGTTGCCCCAAAAAATCTTAAGAGATCATCCATAAACATTAAGCCTAAAACCGTAATTAATAAAGCAAGACTAATATTTAAAAATAACGCAGTGTTTACACTTTTAACCATGGCTTCTTCGTCTTCTCTTCCATAAGCTCTAGAAAAAACTGAAGCACTTCCAATGCCAATCATTAACCCAATCGCCATGACAATCATTTGAACAGGGTATACAATACCTAAAGCGCCAATTGCGATTTCCCCTGCATCTTTAGCGATAAAAAAAGTATCTACTAAATTATATAATGCATTCGCAAGCATCGCAATCGTTGCAGGGATTGCTAGTTTGATTAATAGTTTTCTTACATTCATGTTGCCTAACATGACACTGCGTTCTTTGTTCATATAATCACTCCACAAACTATTATACCAAACAAAGTGACAATCCGTCATAGATTTGAACGGTTATTTTTATCTTTACTTAAATGAATGAAGTTTTTTTAGAATTCTTTGATACTTTTTATAGTGATATAACCCTTCTTTATAACGATGCATTTGCATACTAAGTTCTATAAGACACTCAGTAAAATATTTAATATAATAAATGTCTTTTCTTAAAATTGCTAAAGGTAGTGCCTTTTCTTTTAAAAATATTTTTAGGTCGTTATCTTTTAGCGTTAAACTATCCTTGTGATAATGCAATAAGGTAAATTCATTTGATTTAGGCATCTGATTTAGACACTTTAAGATTGCTTCTTTTTCTAATGGGTTAAAGGGTAAACGTTGATAAGTTAAAATGAATAGTTTATAAGTGTAATAAGTATATTTCTTTTCATTAAGACAAGTTATAACACGATCCGCAAGACTTTCTAATGCTTCAATATCATCAATTTGATGCATTATATCAACATACACATATCGGTGTTTATCATAAAGTGAGGTAAATGTATAGGTACTTAACTCTTCTAATATAAAACCAATATTGTGATCAGATTCATGGTATAAATTTTCTAAGTGAATAACTTCTAAACTCGTTACAATATGAAAGGCTTTTTTTATTCGATAATACGTTATTGCGGCTTGATAATAATGGGCTGCGTTTGCATGTAGATTAAGGGCTTGATGTGCTAAAAATAAGTAATGATGTGTTAAGCCTTTAATGTCTTTAAACATATCATCTTCTTTTTCTTCAAACGTTTTAAGAATACTTATTACTTCAGTATAATGATTTGTCTTGTAATAATAAATACCCATTAAACAAATACTAAACTGTCTTAATAATGAATCCATTTGTTCCATTTGACGAATGATATAATCTATCGTCTTATCCATATCATTTAACCGAAGCTTCATTACATCTAATGAAAACTTTATAACCGTTTTTAGTGTCTTATGTGTAAAGCCTTCGGCATAACGTAATAAATCATTTAGTTTTTTTTCATTCTCTAAGATAAAATAATTAATGAGTGGCTTATACACCTGTGTATTTTTCTTTGTCGGAGATAATTGATAAAAGTCTAAGTTCATCACGTCACCTATGTCCTTTATAAATTCGAAGTTTGGAATGATGATGCCTTTCTCAATTTTACTAGGGTATCCCCTACCATAAGTAGAAATACTATCTTGAGTAAAACCATATTTCATTCTCTCTTCTCTTATAATTTCTCCAAACATAGTGCCATCCGCTTCTTTTTTCTTGTGTAAATTTTCAATTTTTTTCGTAATCCTTTTATTCATCATACCCCTCTTTCTAAAGCGCTACCATTATTTTAACCTATTTTTGTTTTTAAAGGAAGTATATTTTTATTTTTTTTAATTTATTACAAAAAAATAACGCTACACATAAGCGTTATTTATTTCTTTTTAATAATTTTTCAAAATCATTATCGGACATATATGTCCGGAAATCTACACAGTTCCTTGAGTTTGCAATGATTGCAGTTCGGGCGCTTAGCTGTGCAATGATAGCGTCCAAAAAAAATCATTTGGTGATGGGTTTTGCTCCAACGATTTTGCGGAATTTTGCGCATTAATTTTTCTTCAACCTTTAAAACGGAATCTTTTTTATACGCAAGCTTTAATCGTTTAGAAACACGTTCAACATGGGTATCAACTGCAATTCTTGGTACATCAAACCATACACTTAAGACAACATTTGCTGTTTTTCTTCCAACACCAGGTAGTTGTTCAAGTTCAATTTGTGAGGATGGTACTTGTCCATTAAACTGTTCCTTAATAGCAAGACATGTCGCTTGAAGATTTTTTGCTTTGTTTTTATATAACCCGATTCGTCGTAAATCGTTTTCTAATACACTTAAGGGCGTTGAGATATAATCATCTAGCGTAGTGTACTTTTTAAAAAGTGATTCCGTTAATTTATTGACAGATGCATCGGTTGTTTGAGCACTTAGCATTACAGCTATTAGTAGTTCTAAGGCATTGGTATGATTAAGTTCACAACTTGCGCTTGGGAACATTTCATCAAAAACTTTCAGTATTTCTTCTACTCGTCCCATAGGCTGTAAAACTCCTTAAGAACATCTTTTTTTTCAGGTTGATCGTTTGGTTCTTTTGTAATCTCAAGTAATAAACTATCAATTTTTTTGACATTAGGATACTTAAATTTTAAAGCTTTTAATGTCGCTTCTTTGACTAAGTTTAAACTATAATGGTCTTCATCAATCCACTTTGTGATGATTTCTATATCTAAAGGTGATAGTGAAGTTTGCAAAGCATCTTCTAAAAATGATACGTATTCTTGGGTAATAGATAGCATGGTTTCATCATGTTTTTTATTAAATAAATCAATAATTTTAGTGAGAAAAAAATCAATATCAAACGTTTCTTGAGATTTTCCTAAATGATCGATTAATTTAATCTTTAAATACCCTTTATTCATCAATGACATAAGCAAGGCTTCTGTTTCCTTTTTATCTAAAGATAGCCACTTTTGAAACTTTTCAGGTTTTATAACTTCTTGTTTTTTTTGAAGTAAACTATTAAGTTTCATTAAGGCTATTGCTTCTTTTTCGCTTAGATCAAAATGATGATAGTATTTTAAAACTAACATGTTATAATCGACGATTTTTTCGTCGATTAATTGTTTTAAAAGTTGTTTCATTTGAAACACTCCCTAAAATTTAATGCTTTTTTTCGCTAATTTCTTAAGGGCGATTTCCGCTGCATGTTGTTCGGCTTCTTTTTTACTATGCCCTTTACCTTCACCCATTAAAATTTCATCCATATAAACTCGGGTAACGAAAGTTTTTTGATGTGATGGTCCAGTTTCGCTTACAATACGGTATTCTAACGTACGTTTGTCTGATTGAACGAGTTCTTGCAAGTGAGATTTATAATCGATAAAGTCTGTAGCGCGTTCTTCTTCGATAAGTGGAAAAATAACTTTGTTTGCTATTTTATATATTTCTTTTAGCCCTTTATCCAAGAAAACAGCTCCAATAAATGCTTCAAAGGCATCAGCTAGTAGTGCTGAACGTGTACGTCCACCGGTTTTTTCTTCACCGTGTCCTAAAAGTAAATATTTACCTAAGTCACAAGCATTCGCATAATCTACTAGTGCACTTTCACATACATGTTTAGCACGTCGTTTGGTAAGTTCCCCTTCATGATAATGGGGATAATTATCATAAAGGTATTTACCAACGACTAAATCTAAAACAGCGTCCCCAATATATTCTAATCGTTCATTTGAATCGGTATGATTTTCATTGGCAAATGATGAATGGGTTAAAGCAGTTTCTAATAGGTTTTTATCGTTAAAATTTAACTTGAAAAATGTTTCTAAACCGTGTGAGTTATTCGTTTGATTCATCAATGACAGCTGACACTTTCTCAATGACGTTTTGACGAACGACTTGTGCTGCTTGTCTAATCCCATTATAAAAACCAACTGCTTTAGATGCGCCTTGCGCCTTAACAACAACGCCGCTTAATCCGTAAATCATTGCGCCACCAATTTCTTCTGGAGCTAAGCGTTTTTTGAAACGTTTTAAATTTTTGATGGATAAAGCTAAACCTATTTTACCTAATAATCCTCGGCTTAACTCTTCTTTTAAGATTGCGCCAACACCTTTGGCTGTTCCTTCAATGGTTTTCATAACAATATTAGCGGTAAAACCATCACTAATTAAAATGTCACATGGTGGATTAAGAACCATCTTAGGTTCAACATTTCCTATAAAATTAAGGTGTTTATTGACTTTAAATAATTGGGCTACTTCATTATCTAAATCTCTTCCCTTACCTTCTTCAGTTCCAATATTAATAAGTCCTAAGCGTGGGTTTTCTATATTTAATACTTCTTTAGCATAAACCGTTGCAAAATAAGCTTGTTGGACCATGTATTCAGGTTTGATTTCTAAATTTGCGCCACTATCAAGTAAAATCATTTGGCGTTGGTCAACAGTTGGAATAAGCGGTGCTATGGCTGTACGTTTCATATTTTTCATACGTCCCACTAAAATATGAGCTCCAGCGATTAATGCTTGGGTTGCACCACTTGATACAATGGCATCATTATCTTTATTTCTTACACTACTTAAGGCTTGTGCCATTGAACTTTTACGGTTACTTCTGATTGCACGGATGGGATCTTTTTCACCCATGTCAATAACCCCTTCAGTTTGGATAAGTTTAATACGGGTTTCATCGGTTAAATAAGGTTTAATGGCTTCAATATCTCCATAAAGTGTAATTTCAATATCTGGAATATTTTTTATTGCCATCATCGCACCTAATACTTGTTCTTTAGGGGCAAAATCGCCACCCATTGCATCGACTGCAATTTTTATCATAGTATCACCTTCATTCTTTCGTTTTATTATTATACCATATATTTTATCGTTCTTCTTTATTAATTAACCTTTTAGCCATACTGATTGTTTCTTTAAAAGCAGCATCTTTCATATAATCAAAGACAATTTCAGTAGCATCATCTTTAGCAAGCATTAAAATCTTTAAGTCTTCTTTAGAATCCGCATGCTTAAATCTTAAATAGCCACTTTGCATGATTCCAATCAAATCGCCAAATCCGCGCTGTTGTAAATCAATTTCACTAAGCTCAAAACCATCATAAACAGTTTCTAGTACTTTAAGTCTTTCAATACTAGAAGGTTGATTATCATGAATAAGTAAACAGTAACCCTTGCCTTCACGGCCAACACGACCTCTTAACTGATGAAGCTGTGCATAGCCAAAACGCTCTGCATGATAAATGATCATTAATGTTGCGTTTGGTATGTGGATTCCAACTTCAATGACCGTTGTAGAGACTAAAATAGATATTTCTTTATCTTTAAAAGCTTTTAAAGTATTGCTTTTTTCTATAGGACTTAGCTTAGAATGTAATAAACCAACCCGAGCATCTTTATAACGTGCTTTAATCGTTTGATAAACCGTTTCCACGCCTTTAATTCCAGCTTCTAAATCATCAATATTAGGTGCTACAATGTAAAGTTGTTCCCCTTTTTTTAAGGTATCATAAATGGCTGTTTTAATGAGCGCTTTATCGGCATAAGATACTAGTTTAGTTTCAATACGTTCAGCAGCACTTTTTCTGGATTCAAGGGTTGAAACATCCATATCACCAAAAAGTGTATGAGCAAGTGTTCTAGGGATTGGGGTTGCACTTAGGTGTAAAATATCAGGATAACGTGCTTTAAACGCTAAAGCCTTACGTTGATTAACCCCAAAACGATGTTGTTCATCGGTTATAACAAGCCCTAGTTTATGGTATCTGACATCTTGACTAAACAAGGCATGAGTCCCAATTAAAATATCGATCTCATTATTTTTGAGTTGTTCTATAATTTGCTTGCGGTCATCTTTTTTAGTAGAGCCTGATAAATAGGCAATCTTTATAGGAAAATCTTTTAAGTGTGTTTTTATCGTTTGATAATGTTGAAGCGCGAGTAATTCAGTAGGAGCCATGAATGCACTTTGAAAATTTGCTGTAAAAATAGCTAGCATACTAATTAGTGCAACAATGGTTTTTCCACTGCCTGTATCCCCCTGCAGTAGCCGGTGCATGGCTTTTGTGCTTTTAATGTCGTTTAAAATCTCTTGAATCGCTTGATTTTGCGAATCATGAAGTTTAAAAGGTAAATGCGAAATGAAATGATTAATGAAGGAATCATCAACATTTTTCTTTAGCCCATTATATGCATCAGTTAAGTATTTTTTTGTTTGGATTTTCAGTTCATAAACAAAGAGTTCTTCATACTTTAATCTTCGATTAATTTGAATCACTTCTTCTAAGGTTTTCGGGGTATGCACTTTAGCAATCAACGTTTCTTTTGACATGAGTTTATATTTTTCTCTAAGGGATAATGGGATAATATCATTTTTTTCTTTATATAAACCTAAGCATTGATCAACAATCTTTAAAAAAGCATTATCATTTATATCACTTAGGTTATAAATTGGATGAATTGCTTCCTTAAAACTTTTTTCAAGGATAACTTTTTGCGCTAAGAGTTCATTTCCTTGTTTTTTTGCAAAGATAATAAGTGTGGTGTGCTGTTTAATCATTTTCAGTAAAAACCGCTGGTTAAATACTTTAACTGTAAACGTTTGGCCATCAACTAAAGCCTTAAAAGTAATGATAAGTAATTTACTTGATGGTGCGAAAATTTTCGCATTTTCAAGTACTTTAACTTTTATATAGTGATAACTATCAACCATATCGCTTAATCGCGATAAAAAGCGTGCGTCATAACGCACAGGATAGGTGTGAACAATATCTTCACAACTAAATAGATTTAATGCTTCTAACTTTTCAAGTGTCTTAGGACCAACGCCACTAAGTGTCTTTAAACTCATAGTATCACCACTAATATTATAGCCTTATCTCATAAAAAAAGCCACTTAAAGTGGCTTATTCTACAGCAATCAAATAACAATAAATTTCTTGTTTTCCATCTACAGTTTCAATTTCAACATGATCAAATGTTGATTCAATATAATCTCTTAAAGAGCTAACTTCATCTTCTTCAACATTTTTTCCAAACATAACAGTAATAATTTCACTGTCTTCGTCTACTAATTTTGCAACAAGTTCTTTTGCAGTATCTAAACGGTCTTCTTTTGAAACAACAATCTTACCTTCTTCGATGCCGATAAAATCATCTTTTTTAATTTTTAACCCATTAATTTCTGTATCACGAACAGCGTAAGTTACTTCACCAGACTTAACATGATTAATGAGCTCTGTCATTTCATCAATAATCGTTTCTAAATCTTGATTCGCATCAAACATCGTTAAAGATGCATAACCTTGTGCAATCGTTTTTGCAGGAAGGACAATGACATTTTTATCATCAACGTTTTTAGCCGCATGTTCTGCGCTTAACATGACGTTTTTGTTATTAGGGATGATAATGATATTATCTGCATTTACTTTATCAATAGCGTCGATAAAATCTTGCGTTGATGGATTCATGGTTTGCCCACCATCAATAATTTCATGAACGCCTAATTCTTTAAACATTGTTTTTAACCCATCACCATTCACAACAGTAATGAGGCCATATTTTTTACGTGTTTCAACTCTAAAGTTATCGTTATTTCTTGTTGATTTAGTTTGAGTTTCCCCATGATCATGGCCACAATCAATATGCTGACCGTGTGAGTCTGCAGAATGCAGTAAGGTTTCTGTGTGCTGTAAGGTCATATTTTCAATTTTTAAGTTTGCAAATTCACCATATACTTGACCTAAGTTTAAAGCATCACCAGGTTTTAATGTATGGATATGGACTTTACAGATTTCATCATCTGCAACAACGACGATAGAATCGCCTAATTTACTGAGTTGTTTGATGAGTTTATCTTTATTAAATTTTTTATCTTCATTTAATTGGATGATAAATTCAGTACAATAACCAAATTCAACTTCTTCGCTTTCAAAAGCACGAGCTTTCTGTTTTTTCTGGCGGGTTTCTTCATAAATTTCACCATTTAAAGCAGCAAGCATGCCTTCTATAATAACAATAAGTCCTGCCCCACCACTATCAACAACACCGCTTTCTTTTAAAACCGGTAATAAATCTGGGGTACGTTGTAATGAAGCTTCCGCTTCTTTTAGATAATGTTCTAAGATTTCTTTAATGTCTGAGTCTTCTTTTACAATGCTTTCAGTGTTTTCGACCGCTTCACGCGCCACGGTCAAAATTGTTCCTTCAACAGGATTAATAACGGCGCTGTATGCTTGATCAACCCCGAGTTTTAGTCCTTCTACAAATTGTTTTGCGTTTGCTTTAACTATATCTTTAAAGGCTTTTGCGAAGCCACTGAATAATTGACTTAAGATGACACCAGAATTTCCTCTTGCGCCCATGAGTAATCCACGGGATAAAGCTTTACCAATTTTTTCAACAGATTCATCGTTTAATGTACTAATGGCACTAACACCGCTCATCATAGTTGATTGCATGTTACTACCGGTATCACCATCAGGTACTGGGAAGACGTTTAAATCGTTAATCACTTGGCTGTTGTTTTTTAAGTTGATTGATCCATTCGTGATGATAAGCTTTAATAAATTACCATCGAGTTCTTTAGGATTCATACATAACTCCTCCATATTATCTTGTCTATATCGTTTTTAGTTTTAGGTTGATTTCCTTTTAATTATCCATTATGATTATATACAAATGGACTTAAATTATTCTATCATAGTGCTATGTAAAATGCAACAAATATAAGGTTACTTGCAAGTTGTTAAATTTTTATTAAAAAGCCTTGCATTAATTTATCTTTGTGATACAATAGTATAGGTTTACATGAAAAAATCATGAACGGAGGCTTATCATGGCAAAAGAATGTTACGTTACAGGTAAAAAAGTTTTATCAGGAAACAATCGTTCACACTCATTGCATGCAACAAAAAGAAAATGGAAAGCTAACTTACAAAAAGTAAAAATCGTTGAAAATGGTGAAACTAAAACCGTTTATGTTTCAGCACGCGCTCTTAAAAAGAATTCCCTTACTAGAGCTTAAAGAAGTATACTGTCAAGCCGATAGTATCGGCTTTTTTTATGGATAAACGCAAAATCCCCTCTCTTTTTTGAAAAACACTACGCAGGTAGTGTTTTTTTTATTTATGATCATCGGCTTCGATGACTAAGAGCGTACCACTTTTAAAAGAAACAGTGCCAGAGCCTTTATTAGAGATAGTTAAAGGATCATCAACACTTAAAGTATAAGCGTCAAGTGGATAATCAAATCCCTTTAAAGATAGTGCTTTGACCGTTTCTAAAGCGAAAAATGAAATATATTTATGGGTAGCATTAATCGTATGCGTACCCTTTTTTAATGTATAGAGTTTGTGTTGGTTATTGATGAATGTGATTGCTTGATTTTTCGCAAGTAATATATTTGCATAAGTATGGTCAATTCTTGAGCCAATACCGCCATAGACAATAATCGGATTAGCCCCTAAATTTTGAGCTTCTATGATTGCTAAAAAGGTATCTGTTTCATTTTTTCTTTCTGGATACTTTTTGAGCGATTTTGCATGTTGCTCAATAGTAGTAAGTTCATCTTTTGAAATAGAATCAAAATCCCCAATCGCAAGATCAAGCGCTAAACCATTTTTGATGGCATAATATGCGCCTTGTTCAACGCCGATTAAAAGTTCGGATTCATCTTTAGTATATAGCGTATCAATCGAATAATTAACAGGGTTTGTGAATATTTTACCAATCATTTTCGTAAACTTTCAATGGCTTTTAAACGGTCTTTTTGATTGAATATAAATGACCCTGCAACTAAACAAGTCGCACCAGCCTTAGCACAACGTGTGCCTGTTTCTTCATTGATACCCCCGTCAACGACAATATCGAATGTTAGGTTATGATTTTTTTTATAAGTTGCTAAATAAGCAATTTTTTCTAAACTTTCTTCCATAAAGGTTTGGCCTCCAAAGCCTGGTTCAACACTCATAATCAAGATTAAATCAATGTGATTAAGATAAGGATTTAATGTTTCAACCGGTGTATTTGGTTTAATGGAAAGGCCAGCCTTAGCGCCTAAAGCTTTGATTTTTTTAATTAGTGCTAAAGGATTATCACATGCTTCAATGTGAAAGGTTAGTTGATCACTTCCCGCTTTAATGAAAGCTTCTGCATATTGATTCGCATCTTCAATCATTAAATGGGTATCGAAAACCTTTTTCGAATGTTTTCGGATACTTTTTATCACGAGTGGTCCAATCGTGATATTTTTTACAAAATGGCCATCCATAACATCAATATGGATCCAATCTGCCGTATGAATAGAATCTAGTTCTTTTTTTAATTCAGAAAAATCAGCTGATAAAATTGATGGGGCTATTTGCATCGTGTCACATCCTTAGTATTTCTTTTTTTGATTGGCTATTTCTTGATAAATCAGTAGATAATTGTCATAACGTTCTTTTAATAATGCACCTTGATTCAGTGCTTTTTTAACCGCACAACCAGGTTCGTTAATATGAAGACATCCTCTAAATTTACAGTCTTCACTAAGTTTAAAAAAATCTGGGTATAAGACAGTTAAGTCTTCTTTTTTTATATCATAAAAATCTAGTTTAGAAAACCCTGGTGTATCTGCGACTAAGCCATCATATAGTTCAATTAGTTCTGAATGTCTTGTGGTATGACGACCTCTTCCTAAAGCTTTTGAGATTTCTCCTGTTTCAATGTTTAATTTTATATCTAAAGCATTTAACAAACTACTTTTACCACTTCCAGTCTGACCAGCAAAGACACTGACTTTATCTTTAAAGAGTGTTTTTAAAGGTTCAACTGAAGTTTGGTCTTTAACACTAACATAGTAAACGGGATACATCGTTTCATAGTAAGCAAGTTTTTCTTTTAATGTGATGGCTTCTTCTTGACTTATTAAATCCATTTTTGAAACCACAATGATTGGATGCACATCTTCTTTTTCAATTAGCACTAAGAAACGATCTAGCAAGTTAAAACTAAAGGCTGGACTCGTTGCGGCATTTAAGATAATCGCTTGGTCAATGTTTGCGATTGGAGGTCTTACTAAATCATTGTCACGATCCATTACTTTGATGATTTGATCAGTATTGTAAACGACCTTATCTCCAACTTTTGGGCTGATTTCTAAATGTCTAAAAACGCCACGAGGTTTTAAAATAAATCGTTCTTTTGTGGCATCATCTAAGACGGTATATTGACCTCCGATTAATTTAATAATAATTCCTTTGGGCATAAGCCACCTCTTTATACTTGATAGATTTTTAGGGATTCTTGAAGCGAACGTGATGCGATTTTTTTCTTCGATGCTTTGGTACTAATGGTAAAAATAATAGTGCTTAATCCTAAACTAAATACAATATCAGTGAGTGTGATTTGTAAAGGAATATAGTAGTTAAATGTATCTATCATTAACGTTTTTAATAGCTGAAATGTAATTAAGCTAAATGGAATAGTCATGATAAACATGATAAAGGCTATCTTCATATAGCCATTAAGCACAATCTTACTAATTTCTTGATGGTCATACCCGAGTACTTTTAGTAAACTAATGGCATAAAACTCATCTTCAACCGATAAGGTAGTCAGAAGATAAATAACAATAAACGCAATGAATAAAGCGCTTATGAATAAAAGATTAAAAGTAACACTAAATAATTGATTGGTCCTTTTTAGTTGACTTAAAATATTATTGACACTTGTTTGTTCAATAGTATTATCATTTGGCGGATTATTGGTATAGATTTGGTTATAATAATCGGTATCATTAAATACTTGATCTGCAAGAAGCGTACGTTCAATAAAGACATAAGGGCCAATCATAACATTTGAAATGGCTATAACTTCTAAAGTAATGGTTTCTTGCATAATGATGATAGAAACTTCATCACCTAAGTCAACACCGTGCATATCTTGATAACTTTTTGAGATAATCAAACCTTCACTTAATTGTGCAGTGATGTTTTCATTTTTTTCATTGAACAAAGGATGTAACGATGCATCATTATCTAAACCTAAAAGGGTCACTTGAACTTCATCAATTAAGGCAGGCATCATGATCGCTTGATCCCCTTCAGTTTCATCACATTCGTCACTATCGTCACAACTTACAATATGTGTGTAGTCTGTTTGATTATAATAAGATGTACTGGTTAAGTCAATCACTTCGCGCATACTTAAGCTCATAAACATGAGGAAAAACGCGAAAAATAACCCGATGCTAAATGCTAAAACTTTTGTTGGTTGTCTGAGTAATAACGACAACTGAAGTCTTAGTAATATACCTAATTTATTAAAATATTTCTTAACGATTTTAAATTTGGAAGGCTTTGTTGGTTTTAACTCTAAGGTTAAAAGTGTGATGGCATCTTTTTTTATGAGTTTATTTAAACGCCAGTATGCAAGTGACATAATAATCATCAAAGGGACAATAATTGCATAGATAATGTCTAAGGTATTGATGATTACATTTGGTTTTGGTAAAAGATAAAACGATAAAAATATACGCATGAAATCATCTGCAAAATAGATACCTAAAGTAAAGCCAATAAGCAAATTAATCGTGATATAAACGGCAATAAATTTTAAATAAGGCATAATAATTTCATGATTTTTAACCCCTAAAGCTTTAAAAATCCCTATTGCATAACGTTCTTTATCAATCGACTTTGCGATAAGGATTAATATAACAAAAATCCCAATGATTGCAATAATACTACTTAAAAAGACACTTGTTAACTGCCCACCTCTTAATTCAGTATATATAGCACCACTTCTTAGATTTGATTCTGTATGAACGACGTAACTTACGTAATCAAAGGTATCATAAATTGTACTTAATTTAATTGACTCTTCTTGATATACCCCGCCAATTACTTGATTGATTTCATAAGGTAATAGATCAAAGGTTTCATCGTTAACTAAAGCCAATGTTTGACTTTCACTATCAAAGACAAATAGACTACTAAGCACTGGAAGTGTATAATCTGGAAATAGCGCAAAGCCAGAGATGGTATAGTTCACCTCATCAATGTTAACCGAATCGCCAATACTTAAATCATTGGCTTTTGCGTAATTTTCAAGAAGGACAATCTCATCGCTAGCTTCTGGCATAGCGCCCTTTGTGATTAAGGTTTGGTTAATGGAATCTAAATTTCGTAAAAATCTTACTTGATGGTTACTATTTGCAGTAGTAATCGCTGCATCTTTATAGTAACGTACCGCAAGATCTACGCTTCCTAAATGGTCTTTTAGTGCATCAACTCTTGCCTGCATAATCGTTTCGTAACAATCAAAATCATCTTTATAGATATCTTGTAGTAACCCTGTATCAATAACACATTGATCTTGATAAAGACTATATTCATCTGGAGTGATAAACGGCATCAGTTCAATTGCGAAATCTTCTTGATTGTTTTCTTTTAAGTAAGGTGTCGACTCTTCATATAAACTGTGCATACTTGTGCCCATTAAAATATAAAGAAAACTACTTAATATAATAATCACACTAATGAGTAATAACTTAAACCACTGTGCTTTAAAGGTCTTTATAACATGCGGCGTAAACATATTAACTCCAGTGAATATCGAGTGCGTCTTTTTTAGTATCTTGTTGAATAACTTCGACGATTTCTCCAGAGTTCATCTTCACAATGGTATCTGCAAGTAACCCAATTGATGGGTTATGTGTTATTAGTATGATGGTGGTTTTTAAGTCTTTATTTAAATCTTGTAGGGTTCTTAAAATACTTTTACCCGTGGTTTCATCTAAAGCACCAGTTGGTTCATCACAAAATAAAATCTTAGGTTTTTTAACAAGTGCTCTAGCAATACTTACGCGTTGTTGTTCGCCACCGGATAATTGATAAGGATATTTATTGATATGATTTTTCAACCCTACTTTTTCTAAAATCTCAGTAGTGTCGAATGGTTCTTTGACTAATTTAGCCCCGATTTCTACATTTTCTTTTACCGTTAAGGTTTGGAGTAAATTATACTGTTGAAAAATGAACCCTAAATGATGGCGTCTAAATAAGGTTAGTTCTTTTTGTGTCATGTCATGAATGTGTTCTTCACCAATTGTAATCATCCCTGAACTCACCTGATCAAGTCCTCCCATGACGTTTAAAAGTGTACTTTTACCACTACCGCTTGGGCCAAGTACGACAATAAATTCTCCTTCATTAAAAGTAATGCTAACTTCTTTTAACGCTTTTGTTTTGGTTTCACCTGCTTGGTAAATTTTATTAACCGCTTCAAGTTTAATGGCCATTTTGTCACCTTCATCCTAATATTTTTTTGAATCTTTTATCTAAAATTGAATATAAATAGGCTATAACCTTTTTATCGCTAATAGTTTTAAGAATCGACTCATAGCCTTTTAATTGATCAACATAGGCCTCTTTATCAATGTTTTTAAGTTTATAATCAATGATAATAAACGCATCTTTTGTTTCTAAGAGTAAATCAATATAGCCTGTAAGGGTTGATTCTTCAGTTGTTAGGGCAAAAGGAAATTCTTTATAGGCATTGATAATGGTTAATGACTTTATCAAATCTTGAGAGAAAAAGGATTTTAAAAGTGCTTTATGAGAAGGTTCAATCGCAAGTGCCTCAATTTGAGGGAACGGGTCTTCTTTAAAATTAATTAACTCAAAATACCCGTGCATCAAGTTTCCAAAGGCAACACTTTCTAGGCTTTCTTTTGTAAGCAACTCTGTAATTTTAGCGCTAAATGATTGGTCTTTAAGTGTGGTTTCTTTAGGCGTATACGATTGATAGTTTTTATCTAAATAGACCTCTGATTCATAAGGGGTTAAGGTTTGGTGATAAAGATAGTCTTTGTTTAAAGAAAGTGTATTAGCTAAAATACGTTTAGTATGATTTTTTAAGCGATCCTTTAAGAATAAAAAGATATCATGATACGTTTTTATGCCTAACAAGCGATCGCCTTCTAGCATAATATCTTGTTCGTCATACTGAACGATAAACTCTGTTTCTTTAGGGATTATTGGTACAATGAGTTTATCTTTTGCGCGACTTAAGGCAACGTATAAAACCCTTAAACGTTCAGATAAGTCTTCCTTTAAATCCATATCATTTTTTAAGGCATACAAACAAGATTTGTTTAATCCTTCATCTTCAAAAGGCATTAGAAATCCTAACGTTAAATCAAAGTCAAATTTTGAAAGATTAGAGCGATTAAAGCGATGATTTAGATGTGGTAAATAAACAATTGGAAACTCTAATCCTTTTGATTTATGAATTGTCATCAATAAGACTGTATCGCCTTCATGCATGCCACGAGGTTCAAATTCAATGTCCAACCCTTCTTCTTTAATATCATCAAAGTAGGTCACTAAAAAAGGGAGTGTTTTACCTTGAAGGGTTAAATCATTAATCATGTGACTTAAGTGATTCATCCTTAATAAAACGCGTTCTGTATCTTCAAGGTGGATACTTTTTTCATATAGATTAAAACGCTTAATTAAGGTTTCCCATAAAGTGTTTAAAGAACTTTCTTGGCTTAAACGTGCAAGTTCTTCAATAACTTCAAAGATTTCTTTTACCTCATGGGTTAGTAAATTTAAAGAAAAGTCGCGTAACTTATTAGGAAGTCTTAAAGCATTTTTAACGATGGTATCATCATCGATTTGAAATGCGTAACTTCTTAAGACGCTTAAAAAACTATGTTTAAAGGTTTCTTCATAGTAAGCTTCATCTTTTAAAGCGTGAATGAGTTTAAATAAGTGTCTATATAAATCCATATCATAATAGTCAATAAATGCTTCACTTCTTGAAATGGACACAGGAATCTTGTGGTATTCTAGAATTTTTTTAATGAGATCAAAACGTGTCGATACGTTAACTAAAATAGTGATATCACTAAATTTAACTGGTCTTAAGGTTTTGATAGATTCATCGTAAATTTTCGCGTGATTTACAGTATTTAATATGTCTTTAGCTATATGGAAAAGTTCAATTTCATCTTGATTATACGCAAGGTCTTTTATGGGTTCTTCAAGTATGATTTCATGAAGTTCTAAGCCGTAGTTGGTGTTAGTATCTTGATATTTTGTGTAGGTTTCATTCCCAAATTTTAATGCTTGAGCTTCATCATATAAAATGCCACCAATCGCTTCATCCATAAGTGGTTTAAAAATGGTGTTAATCGCAAAAAGCACTTCTTTTCTTGAGCGAAAGTTTTGATTTAAATCAATTACTAAACCTTGTTTACTTGATGCATAGTGATTATATTTTTGTGTGAATAGTTTTGGTTCTGCGTGTCTAAAACGGTAGATAGATTGTTTAATATCACCGACTTGATAAACATTTTGATCGGTAATTAATTGAATAAAACTTTCTTGCATGCTTGAAGTATCTTGATATTCATCAATCATTACTTCATGAATGCTATCTTTTAGAGTTTGTTGAATGTTAGGATTTTCTTTAATAATTTTATAAGCTAAGCGTGCAACGGTTGAAAACTCATATTGATCAAGCCTCATTTGGGTTTTAATTAAGGCATCTTCTAAGCCTAAAATCAGTGTTTTAATGATTGGAATATGGTGTGCGCTCTTTAAAAAATCATCGGTATGGTCTTCTAAGGATTTGGTAAGGTAAGGATCAAGTTTAGCACTAATTGTTTTTGCGGTCTTTTTCACCTGATCAAGCAAGGCTTTATCATAACTAGCGCCATCACTATTTAGTTTTCTAGAAGTTGTTGAAGAACTTGGAAGGGATAAAGCTTTATAGTTTTTAACCAATTGGTTAAAGTTTTCTTCGGCAAAAATGCCTTTATAAGCTTCATATAAAAGATTTGCATATTCAAGCGCAGCTTCATGAGATAAGTTTGTTAAAAGATTACTTAAGGTTTCTTTTAAGGCTGTTTGATAAACTTTTATTTGCGATCTTACTAAGTTAAATAATTGATTGAAATGGTCTTTAGTAAAGAAGTTATCGGTATAAAAATCGAGAAGTTCACTAAAATTCGCATGCATGCTTAAGGCTTGATGATAGGCTATAATCTGATTTTTTAATGCATCATCACGTTTGTTTTCAAACGTTTTAACATAAGTTAGAAAAGCTTGGTTCTTTTCTTCATAATAACGGTTAAATAGTGAATCAACAATCGTTTTTTTAAGCAAACTCGCACTAAGGGTATCCATAATGCTTGCGTTTGGACTAATATTTAAATCATAACCAAAGCGTTTTAAAATATTTAATGCAAAACTATCAAACGTTTGAATGTTTGCGGCATCAATACTCTTTAAAGCTTCCTTAGCGTAAGTATTATTTGGGAGATTTTGAAGTTTTTTTCTGATGCGTAAATGCATTTCTTTTGCGGCAGCATTTGTGAAGGTTAAAACGATTAAACTTTCTAAAGGTATCCCTTGTTTAATCTTTTCAACTACGCGTTCACTTAAAACTGCAGTTTTACCACTTCCAGCACCTGCGCTTACTAAAATATTTGTGTTATTGGTATATATAGCACGTTGTTGTTCAGGGGTAAAATTAATCGCTGCCATGATCTTTCTCCTTTACCCATTTAAATAAGGTTTCATCATCTTTAGGAATCTTTAATGTTTGATAATCTTCTTTTTTCTTATAACAAATATCTTTAAAGGAACAATAAGTACAACTTAAATCATTAAAAGCTTGATCTTGTTTTGGGTTGATGGTGAAGTCTCCTTTTAAAATATCGTTAATCGCAACGGTAATTAAGGTTTCTAAATGATTAATTAATGCGTCTAATCCATCTTTATCAAAAACTTTTGCGTAATGTTGAAAGCTTCCATCTTTTTTAAGTTTCATGCTTTTAATAAATGAATCATTTTCTAATGTATGATCAATTTTATCGGCGTATTGAAGATTGTTAATGGTATAACCATTTAACTTTAATGCTTCTTTAAACTGATCATCCATACTTATAGATGGGTCGTGATTAAAAGGTTTTGGGAAAATGGTTTGTTCATAAAAGCCATGAACGTTAGCGGTTTTAAAGGCTTTTTGAAGTAAAAGTGCATAAAAAACTAACTGACTATCAAACCCATAATAACTATGGCTTAAATTTAGTGTTGGTTTTCCCGTTTTATAATCAATAATAACAACGCCTTGTTGGTCGTCGCTTAATAATAGTTTATCGATAACGCCATTAAATTCAACTGGTTTAGACGCTTCATAAATTGTGTTTAATTTTAATTCTTGTTTATATAATTGATAGCTTGTGCGTGTATGTTGGTCTTTAATCGCTTCAAATACTTTTTTGAGTGTTTTATAGCTATTTCTTAAGAAGAATTGCTCCTTAGCATGATAATCTCTATTTAATGTGTGTAAGACAACTTCTAAAGTCTCATCAAGCATTGTTTCGGTGAGTTGTTCTTCATGGATATATTTTTCTAATACCGCGTGGAAAAAAGTCCCTATATCTAAAGTAAGGGTATCAGAAATTTCTTTAAGTTGTAATAAATATTCTATTAAATAACGAAATTTACATTTAAAATAGGTATTAAGTTTTGTATAAGATAGTTTTAAAGGTGTTTTAATGAGTCCTTCTAAGGTATCATTTTTTAATCCCTTAAACTGATTGTCAAATGCGGTATAAGCATCTTTAAAAAGATGATAATGATGCTTTAAATGTGTGTGGTCTTGACCATAACGTTTATAATAATCTAACTCAATTTTAGTGGTAATCAAATCATAAAGTCGTCCAAAGTTTGAAGCTACTCTTGGGGTTTGCTCACTTAAAATAAGATTGAAACTATTATTGATATCTGCCATCATGGTTGCTTCATAAAAAGTATCTGTTAAGCCTTTTTTACTATAAGTTAAAGTCACATGATTAATAGCTTTTAAGGCATCAATTAATTGAGCTTTTATCATGGTATTTTCAATAGCTGCAGTAGGATAACCAATCGTTTCTTTTTCTTTTTTACTTAAGAAACTATCTTCTTTTTTAAAGTGAGGAAACATCGTTTCAGCAGTCCCTAACACAAATAAGTATTCAGTTGGTTCTTTTAAAACATCTTCAAGGGCACCTACCATAATCCCAGGGGTTTTCATGGTTTTAATCATGGTAAATTCTAAGGTATCATGGATATAATCTTTTAACGCACTAAATGGTTTGTTTAATAAAATAAAGGGGTTTAGAGTCTGGATTAGTTTGGTCATAATCCGAGGGTTTATGGGATAGTGAAGGGTTGTTTTTAACTCACTTATTGCTTCGTTTAACTGTTCATACAAGGGTTTGTCTTCTAAAGTATTTAAAATATTTAGGAAATTTTGAGTTAGTTCAAAGGCAATTAATGGCGTTTTTTCATAACTAAAAATGGGTAAATTAAACGCCTGAAAGATTTCTTTAATCGCTGGTAGATAGCTATGATTTGTATAAGCTACTTTTACCTTATCTAAAGAATTCGTTTCTTTTAAAAGTACATTAATATCATGGGCAACATCGGCAATTTCATCTTTATAATAATGGTAGCGTTTATAATAAATCGCTTGATTATGCATTGGATATTTATCAAGTACTTGATACGTACATAAGCCTTCAAGTGTTTTTAATAATAACGGTTTTAAAGGAAAATAATCAAGACTCACTAAGACTACTTTATCTTTAAAAAGCATTTCCTTATGCATGGATTTTTTTAAGAATTGATGGTCAAGTAAGTAGGCTTTAATGGTTTTTAAAAGGATTAAACGTTCGCTTTCATAATTAGCATCTAGATCAATAAAGTATAAATAAGGGATTAAACTTTCCGCTAAGCTTGGTTTTTTTAAAAGGTATTGACTCATTTGATAGCTTAAAAAGGGATCCTTTTTAAAAAAGACCTCATCAAGTAGGTCTTCCTTTGTCAAAAAGCGCATGGCTTTAAATACTTTCTTTTCAGAAAGTGATTTTAAAATGGTCATTTTTGTGTGATGATCGGTAATAATAATCATTTCACGATCAGTGTTTAAAATGGTATTTAGTAATGTCACAAAATCACCCTCACTTTTTCAATGCTTTACTTCTTAACTGTCCACATGCAGCGTCAATATCACTACCTAGTTCACGACGTAAGGTAGCTTGTATTTTTCGTTTTTTTAATTGTTCATAGAACTTTTGAGCATTATCTTTTTGACTCGCTTTATAAGAAAATTCATCAACAGCATTATAACGAATTAGATTCACATAACAGTTTAAGCCTCTTAATAAATCCGATAACTGATTGGCATGATCAACGGAATCGTTAATGCCATCGAGTAAGATATATTCAAACGTCACTCGTCGGTTAGTTTTATCGATATAATACTTTACACTATCAATAAGTTTATGAATAGGGTAAACATCATTAATTTTCATGATGCTTGAACGAATGGTATTATTTGGGGCATGCAAAGAAACCGCTAAGTTTACTTGACGTTTCATGTCTGCAAATGCATAAATTTTTGGTACAATCCCGCTTGTTGACACTGTAATGTGGCGGGCACCAATTTCTAAGCCATGCGCATGGTTGATTACATCAATAAAGCCCATAACATGTTCAAAGTTATCAAAAGGTTCACCAGTACCCATAATGACTACATGGCTTATTTTAATGTCATTATCTTTTTCAACTTCTAGTATTTGCATTACCATTTCTGCGATGGTTAAATTGCGAATGCGTTTTTGTAAGCCTGAGGCACAAAATGAACATCCTATATTACACCCTACTTGTGTAGTAACACATAAACTATACCCATATTCATAAACCATTAACACCGATTCAATTAAATGCTTGTCGCTTAAACTAAACAAATATTTTTTGGTTCCGTCTTTAGCAACTTGTTTACTGAAAAGGCTTAAAGATTCTACCTTATAATGGCTACTTAAAAAAGTTCTTAGGTCTTTATGAAGGTTACTCATTTCAAAAAAGTCTAATACTTTTTTCTTATAAATCCATTCAAAGATTTGTTTGGCCGCAAAGGCTTTAAATCCGTTTTGTTTAAGCGTTTCTTCTAATGAAGATATGGTTTCGTTATAGATATTTTTCATGCGTAATCACCTAGTATGATTATACCATAATTCTTGTGATAGTCGCTAGTTACTTTAAAAAGCAATTAAAAAACCCATCGATTTCGATGGGTTAATAAATGATTTATTCTTGGTTTTTTAGTAACACTTCTCTTGCATCAACATAGTCTAAATTAAATGCATCCGCAACGGCTTTATAAACGACATGACCGCTTAAGACATTTAATCCTTTTAGTAAAGGTTCTGAATCTAAACAAGCAATACGGTACCCTTTATTAGCGATATCTAAGGCATAAGGTATGGTTGCGTTCGTTAAAGCATACGTTGATGTACGCGGCGTAGCCCCTGGCATGTTTGCGACACTATAGTGCACAACCCCGTGTTTAATATAAACTGGATCATCATGCGTTGTAATGCGATCAATAGTTTCTACTGAACCCCCTTGATCAATGGAAATATCAACAATAACACTGCCTTCAGGCATTCCTTTAACCATATCTTCAGTAATAATTTTTTGCGCTTTAGCGCCTGGAATTAAAATCGTACTAATAACAGCATCCGCAGTTTTTAGTGCTTCTTTAAGGTTAAATGGATTTGATTTTAAAATCGTTACTTCTTTATCAAAGATATTTTCAAGTTCACGCATACGGTCTTCACTTAATTCGATGATGGTTACATTTGCGCCAAGACCAATCGCCATACGGGCAGCGCTAATCCCTGCGACCCCACCACCAACAACAACGACATTCCCGCGACTTACACCAGGAACACCACTTAATAAAATGCCGCGTCCACCGCGATGACGTTCTAATTGTGTTGCCGCAACAATGGTTCCTCTTCTACCTGCAACTTCGCTCATTGGTCTTAATAGTGGTAAAGAATGCCCAACTTGAACGGTTTCATAGGCAATCGCTTTACATTTTGATTCGATGAGTGCATGGGTTAATTTTTCTTCTGCGGCTAAATGTAAATACGTAAATAAAATTAAGTCTTCTCTGAAAAAGTCGTATTCACTTGGCAAGGGTTCTTTAACTTTAATAACCATTTTTTGAGCCCAAGCTTCTTCTGCGCTATCAACAATCGTTGCGCCTGCTTCTACATACTCTTCATCTTTAATGCCTGAACCAAGACCTGCCTTGGTTTCAATAAAAACATTGTGACCTGCATGAACAAGCACGCTAACGCCTGCAGGGGTAATCCCTACACGGTTTTCATTGTTTTTTATTTCTTTTGGTACACCTATATTCATAACTTGCCTCCTTTATGTGTCAAAGCACGACTATATTTTAACAAACCAAGTACGTTATTACAACCAAATTTCTAAAAAAATGTAAGGGTTTTTATTAAATGGCTATAAACGGTTGTTTTTCCCTTGATTAAAAGAAAAAAAGAGGATTAACCTCTTTATTTTTCCCACGGATCTTTTTCTTCATCAGTTGCGTCTTCTTTATTAGAATACTGCTCAAATTCATCCATGAATTCTTCTTCGTCGCTATCCCCTTCAACATCAGCCCAATCTTTAATCGATGCTGCAGCCTCACGCGCTTCACGGTTTGGATCATAACGTTTATCAACAACGAAGGTATTTACCATGCGGTCATGTAATCCTTGGCTTCTTTGATCGGTTATAATCATGATCAAACTGACAATAACTAATACTAAGATGACTAAGCCTGCGATGGTTGAAAGCACACTATAAAGTACGAAATTAACGAGATAAAACGCAAGGAGTGGGACTGAAATATAGACATCCCAAATATTAATTGCGCGAATCGTGTGTACTTTCAAACTCGGATTTTCTCCAAGTTCATTGATAACTTTGATGCCTAAAAGTTTTTTTCCAAGCGTTTGTCCTCCAGATTTGGCTGGGATTAAAGCATAATAAACAAACCCAATCACTAAAGCAACAATACTAGTTACTAAAATGAAACTAAATAAACCTTCCATCGATTGATTAATATCATTTGATGAAATAAAGAAATTGAGTGTTTGTTCGGCCCCGAAAGCAACTGCTACAACAATATTGACAATGAAGGTGGCAATTCCTAAGAAGATACCATCTAATATTGCGGCGATAATTCTTTCGCCTTTTACATTTTCTTTGATCATTTTTTATTCTCCTTATTCATTTCTTAATGCATCAATTGGTTGTTTGTTGCTTGCGATGCTTGAAGGAATAATTCCGCTCACAAACGCAATTAACATCGCACCAAATAATGCATAAATTAATTTAATCCAATCTACAGTGATTATTTGATCATATATAACCATATCAAATGTCTCACTAAGTAAATTATACACAAAATCTTTTAAAATGGTATTTAAAATTATTAAAGTAATTCCCATTAATATAATACTGATGATTCCTGAGATGAAGCCGATCATTAAAGTTTCCCCAACAAATATAGTTCGCACGTCTTTTTTAGTGCCTCCCATTGCCCTTAATAACCCTATTTCTCTTTTACGTTCTAAGATGGATATATATAAGATAAGTAAAAGCATTAAACTAGCAGTAATAATCGCAATAAAGACAATACTGCTAAAGACAAATTGAATAACATAGGTAAAAAATACAGCGAGAGTCCCTAAAAAGTCAAAATTAGTTTCTAAGATATCAACAACTTGATAACCATCATTTTCTAAAGCATTTAAAAGACTCGCTTTTTGATCAATAAAGCTTGGGTCAACAAAGGCACGCAATTGAAACGTTTCAATCGTTGTATTGGCTTCAATAACCGTCGGTTGATTGTCAATATTTTCAATAAAATCTTCATGAAAATAACTCTTATTAATGTGGTTACGATTTGTGATTCCAACTAAAGTAAGGGTTTCATAAGTAGTAGGCTCAATCTCACTTAAATACCATGTAAAGCTTGAATAATCTTCACAAAAATAGGTTTTATCATCCATCGTAAGTGGGGTATCACGGTAAGGCGATAAGGCAAGCGTGTGATCTTCTAAACTATCATACATCGTATAAAAACTTGAAGGAAGACTTGCTTCGCCTTGATAATCAGTTACAGCTAAGCACTGGCTATCAGCAATAAATAAATCAATAGAATATAAATAATTCGTCGCGACTTCAAACTCTGTATTTTTAAGCATATCCCAAACTTCTTGGTCTGTTAACCCTAAGTCATCATTAATTAATTGTCGTGCGAGTGATAAAGGGATGACAAACTCTGTTTCATCATTTGGGTAACGTCCATCTTCAATAAAATAATTATGAATATTATAAACCCCACTAGATTCAAAACTATATAGGTAGTTTTGTGCCATAATTGGGTAAGCATATTCAACATCGATAGACAAGTTTTTAACAAGTCTTATCGGTTGTTTTTGTAAACTTAAATCATTAAACTCAGGATAGTTTGATAAAATGCTTTGTCTAAAGCTATCGTAATCAGCATGCATCTCATCATTACTATAAATTAAAACTTCTGGATTATTTTCTAAGGTTTCACTCGGCCCACTAATGCCTTCTCTAACGGTTGAAAAAATAGTATCTACCACTAGTAACCCTAAGATTCCAATAGCTAATCCAAAAGCAACTAAAAGCGTTCTAAATTTTCTAGTTAAAAGATTATACCAAGCTATTCGTACGCCTTCTTTAAACGATAATTTACCATGTTTTTTTGTTTTTGACATATCAACTTTAACACGTTCACTTAAAGGGTTAGAATCATGGACAACTTTACCATCCCTAAGTTCAATCAAACGGTTTCCATAGGTTTTAGCCAAGCGCATATTATGAGTGACAATAATCACGAGTTTATCTTTTCCTACAGTTTTAATAAGATCCATAATCGCTTTTGAATTCTTTTGATCAAGTGCACCCGTTGGTTCATCGGCTAAAATAACATCAGGATCATTTATTAAAGCTCTTGCGATACATACCCTTTGACGTTCACCGCCTGATAATTCTGAAGGTTTTTTTGCGACATGTGTACTTAACCCTACTTGATTTAATAATTCAATCGCTTTTTCTTTAGCGCTTTTATGACTTTTTCCTGCGATTGAATAAGCAATCGCAACATTATCTAAAACGCTTAAATGTTCAATTAAATGAAATTGTTGAAAAATAAACCCAATGCGATGATTTCTAAAGAAATCCCATTCACTTTCTTTAAATTGTGTTGTCAGTTTATTATCAATAACCATATTACCACTAGTTGGTTGATCTAGGCCACCTAAAATATTTAATAAAGTCGTTTTACCACAACCACTTTTCCCATAAATAATGACGGTTTCTCCAGCCTTAAATTGTAAATTAACATCTTTTAAAGCATGGAAGGCTTTTGATCCTTGTGAGTATATTTTATGTATTTCTTTTAATGTAATCATCTTATTCCCTCCTTAAAGCTTTAATCGCTTTTAATCTTGAGGCAAATGAGGCAGGAATTAACCCACTTAACATCGCATAGCCAATACTAAAGGTTACTACTAAGAGTACCGCAAGGAAATTCATACGCAACAACTCAATTTCTAAAACGCCTCCGGTTAAGAATTCAAGTGGGCGTGCGATGATACTTGCGAAGATGTTATTAAGTACTCTACCAATTAAAATCGATAATAAAACTGCGATAATACTACTGATTAATCCCGTAATCCCAGCTTCAAGCACAAAGATGTGCTTAATATTTTTAGCCTTAGCTCCAAGTGCCGTTAAAATACCAATTTCTTTCGTTCTTTCTAAAACACTTGTATAAATAACTAAACCAATTAAAATACTTGAAACCACTAAAGTAATTAACGATATACCTATTAGCCAACTTAAGGTTTTAAACATAGTAGATTCTATCTCACCAGTAATATCTTCATAAAGATTACGCATAACTAAGCGTTCATCATCTCTTAATTGCAAACTAAGTGATTCTATTAAATCTTCATCATCTGTATTTAAGTGGACGATGACACGGGTTTGATATTCACTAAAGTTTTCACCTAAATTATCAACGGTAGTTTTTAAGAAATCATAGTCCATATACACACTATTCATACCTTGTGTAAAAGTTATTCCTTTAATCGTTAAGATTTCCATTAACTCACGGTCTTCCCCAACATAATCTCCAAACTCATCAATAATGGGTATCGATTCATAAATTCTAATTTGTCTACCAGCTAAACGTTCATAAATATAAGCATAACTTTCTTCATCAGAACTAGATAAACCTAACAATCTTAAAGCTGCAGATAAATTAATAATAACTTCATCTTCAGCTTCAGGCATTTCACCTAAAAATTCTGCGTCTCTAGTAAAGTAATAAGGGTCTAGCGGTATCGCTTGATAGGTAAAATAATAATCATTACCAGGATTAAAATCATAAGTAGTTAAAAAAGGTTCAACGATATGATACCTTGCTGAATCAACAATAGCTTCATCTTCTAACATAGTCAGTGTAGATTCTTCAATCAAACTATTATCCATAGATGTAACTTGATATTCATCAGGCGGTATTAAACTTGCAATACTATCGGATAAACTTGTTGTAATCCCAAAAACAATGAAACTTAAAAGTAAGACAGCAACAAATCCAATACTGACGATGCTGCTTGTAAAAATGTTACGAGCCATACGGCTAAAAATATTATTTTTTGCAAACTTCAGTAACATGCCAAAGCGCATGCGTGTTTCTTTTAAGGTAAAGGCTTCTTCTTTTTGGGTGCTTTTTATGGCGTTATTATCATCAATGATTTTACCATCCGCAATACGGATAATGCGATCAGCATATTTATCCGCTAAAGTTTCATCATGCGTAACAATAATCGTAACGCGGTCTTTACTTTGACTTTTTAAGTAAGCAATAATCTTTTCTCCGAGCAATTCATCTAAAGCACCCGTTGGTTCATCAGCCATAATAATGGATGGTTTTGTGACTAAGCTACGAGCGATGCTCACGCGTTGTTGTTGTCCACCAGAAAGTTGTAAAGGTTTTTTATCCATATGATTTTCAAGCCCGATACGCTTTAATTCTTCTACGGCAGTTTTGTAAGCTACTTGTTTGGTTTCACCTTGTAAAAGTAGTGGCAACATAACATTTTCAATCACACTTAGATGTTCAATCAAATTGTACTCTTGAAACACAAAGCCTACATGTTGATTTCTAAATTTCGCAAAATCAACCGATGAAAAATCTTTTGTTGACTTTCCATCAATAATAATTGAACCTTTTGTAGGGGTATCAAGTCCACTAATGATATTTAATAAAGTTGATTTACCAGATCCTGATTCACCTAAGATAAAAACGACTTCACCAGCTTTAAAAGTGACATTTATATCATTTAAAGCATGCAGTGACGTTTCCCCAAAATGGTAAGTTTTTGTAATATTTTTTAATGTAATCATAGTATCCCTCCTCTTCAGGATGTCTTATTTATTATATCACTTGTAAGACATCTTTATACATTAAATTTAAAAAATAACCAAATCTTTATCATTCGGTTATTTTTAGTTTTAATGTGTGCATTTCATAGCGATAAACAAGATAAGATAATGACCCTGTTACAAAGTCCGCCACAAAGAAAGTCCACCAAATACCTTCTAAGCTTAAAAATCTTGTAAGAATGAAAGCGGCTGGAATAAAGACTAAAAAACGTCTTGATAAGGCAACGAAAAAAGCTCTTACAGGATAGCCCATGGCTTGATAAGTACTTGATAAAATGACTTGATAAGTTACAAAACTAAACCCTAATGCGACAATTCTAAAGGCTTTAGCCCCTTCGCGAACAAAGGTTGGGTCTTCTGCGCCGCCAAATAGTAAGAATAAATATTCTGCAAAAATCATTACTAAAATAAAGACAATCGTGAAATAACTAAATAATAGTTTTGATGCATATGCAATAACATCATAAAGTCTTTGATTTAGTTTAGCACCAAAGTTAAAGCCAACAATTGGCACTAAACCTTGTACAAGACCAAATCCAGGCATTAAGGAAAAACGAATTAACCGGTTAATTACGCCATAAATGGATATATAAATCGCTGGGTCTCCAGGGGCATAATAGTTAATGAGATTATTAACAATTATAATTAAAACACCCCCCATTGCAGTCCTTACAAAACTTGGGATACCAACCGCAATAATTTCGCTTAAGACTTTAAAATCAATCACAAAGATCCGTTTTATATCAATCATAAGTGATGATTCTTTACTAAGAGCCTTTATAAATACATAAAGAAACGAGGCTGTTTTTGCAATCGCAGTCGCATAGGCTGCACCACGCACGCCAAGGCCTAACCCAAAATCAAAAATAAAAATTGGATCTAATATAATATTTAATCCAGCTCCAATCATCAAACTAATCATCGCAATTTTTGGACGACCTTCTGCACGGGTTAAATTGTTAAACATAATCGATAAACTAAACGGGACTAAAGCAATTAAAATAATTTCTAAATAGTCTCTTGCAAAGTCAATATTTGAACTACTTGCACCAAATAAAAGCAGTAAAGGCTCTAAAAAAATAAAAGTGATAATACTTAGTGATGCCGATATTAATATATTCACAGTAATTGCCGTTGAAACACTGCGTTTCATCGTTAACTCATCACCACGACCAAATGCACGTGAAAAAACGCTTGAACTCCCTACACCAATCATTAATCCAATGGCTAAAACAATCATTTGAATCGGGTAAGCAATACTTAAAGCGCCTATAGCAAGTGTACCAGACCCCCAGCCCACAAAAAAAGTATCCACTAAATTATATAGTGCATTGATAATCATTGCAGCGGTAGCTGGAATGGCTAGTTTAAACAAAAGTTTTTTTACATGCAAATTCGCAAGCATTTCAGAATTTTCTTTATTCATAACAATACCTCAAAACTTATTATAACAAACCATTCCCTTAAAAACAAAAAAAAGAAGTCTTCTTAGACTTCTTCTAAATCGGGCATACTTTTTAAAATAAATAACCCAAAACTCGCGATGAATATTTGAAGTAAATTCCCAGGAATACTTAATATAGCCGCTTCAAATCCATAACCTAAATATAAGGCTTCAAAGAGTAAATAAAGTACAATAATACTTGCGCCACCTACAGCTAAAGCGATCACATTTCTTGTCATACTAGCTCCTTGTCCTTTAGGACTAAGCGCAATCAATCCAAATAAATACCCTGATACGATTCTCGCTACAAAAGTTCCTGGAGCCCAATATGCCCATTCACTAAGTAAATCAAAAAGTGTCATTCCTATCCCTGAAGAGAGTGCACCATAGCGCGCGCCATACTTAATGGCTATTAAAAAACTCATCAAAGTTCCTAAATGCACCAAGCCTCCTTGAGCCATAAACAAAGGAATATGCACTCTAATATTCGTCGCTACAAACACAAGTGCTATAAATAACCCAGTTAGTACAATTCTTTTTGTATGTGTCAAATTAATCACCTTTTCTTTTTTATGTAAATCTATTATAATAAACATGTGTCATGGTTTAAAGTGACAAATTTAACTAATTTTGAGGTGGACAGATGATTTTAGATAAAACCAGTAAAACACCCCTATATCTTCAAATTTATGAACGATTTAAACATCAAATATTAGAAGGCATCTATTTAGCAAATGATAAGATTCCTTCTATTCGATCATTGAGTAACCGCTATGAAGTCAGTAAAAATACCGTTGAAAAAGCTTACCAACAACTGTTAGTAGAAGGTTTTATTGAGGCGATACCAAAAAGTGGTTATGTTGTGAGTGTTATAAAACCACTTCATAATGTAAAAGATCAAAAAACATTAAAAATTAAAGAGCGTACGTATATCAATTTAAATCAATCTAAAGATTTATTTGATATCGAAAAACTAAGAAAACTTTACAATGAAACTTTTTTTGTTAATCAAACTGATTTGGTTAAACCTGTTTCACCAACCGGTGAAACTTTTTTAAAAGAAGCAATTCATAGATTAGTAAGTAGTGAACGTGGTGGGGTATTAACACCTTCACAAGTAGTCGTTTCAAGCGGTTTACAAAATCAATTGGTCATCTTAGCTTCTATCTTAAGAAAAAAACGTTTAGCTTATCTTGTCCCAATCTTTAAACCTGCCAAACAAATATTAAATGATTTAAACTTTACCCTTATCCCTTGTCATACGATTGATGAGATGGTATCACTTAAACCTGATTTGATTTATATCTCACCATCTAATCTATATCCTTCTGGTGACATCTTACCCATTAGTGATCGCATGAAATTAATAAATTATGCCCTTAATCAAAAAGCTTATATTATTGAAGATGACTATAATCATATCTATCGATATAACGCGGCGATCATTCCTTCAATACAAGGGCTAGCAAAAGGCTTAAACGTTATTTATATTAACTCATTCTCAAGAACGTATTTAGTAAGCATGCGTCTTAGTTATATGATTTTACCTAATGATTTACTTGAACTTTATAGTAAGAAACCCCCTTATTCTCAAACCGTTTCAAAAATCGATCAACTCGTGATGGCAAACTGGATTAAACTAGGTCATCATCAAAAACATTTAAAAAAATTAACCCAGTATGCAAAAAAACAAAACGATATGATATCAGAGGTATTAAATCAAGTAAGTCTTAAAGGGGTTAAAAAAGTTTATGGGTTAAAAAGTAATTTGCACATCTTATTCGAATTAAGTGATTCCATAACTAAAAACAACGTTTTATCAAAGGCTAAAAAACATCATATTTTTATAGAAACATTTGATGAATTGCCACTAACCATTTTAGTTCCATATAACCATATTGATAAGCCAACCTTTCTAAACTTACTTAATGCTTTATTTTAACTTTAAGTATATCAAACAATAAAAAAGCAACCATTTGGTTGCTTTTTATCTTAATGTCGCATGTAGACTTTCTTTTAGTTCACTTAAAATGCTTTGAATAAAGCCATCAACTTCTTTGGTTTCTAAAGTTTTATCGGCTTCAAACGTTAACCGAAGTGCGACCGATTTTTCTGTTTCTTTAACATGGTCTCCTTCGTAAATGTCAAAGATTTTAATGGATTTGAGTGCATTGATATTGGCGTTTAATATCGCTTTTTTAATAAGATTTGCAGTAATACTCTTATCACATACAATCGCTAAATCTCTAGAAACACTTGGATATTTACTTAAAGCGGTAAAAGTTGTTTGACTTTCATAATCATTAAGAAGTGCTTTAACATCGATTTCAGCTAAAAATACATTTTCTAAATCAAGCATTAACGCATGACTTGGGTGGAGTTTCCCAATGTGACCAATAATGTGTTCATCTTTGATAATAAGCGCGGTTTGATGCGGGTGGTAGTTATCGATGGTCGTTGCTTTATAAGTAATATTTTGAATTTTTAGTGCTTCAAACATGGCATTTAAAACACTTTTTATCGTGTAAAAGTCTGTTTGAATCCCTTCTTTAAATCCACCATCTTTATAAGTTCCCATCATCGCAATGCCTAAACGTTCTAACTCTTCATCAACTTGATAAGACTTCCCAATTTCAAATATGGCACCATCTTTTAATTTACGATTATTATTGTATGCTAAAACCTCTACTAATCCGTTTAAAGGACTAAGTGATAAGGTATTGCGGTGTTCACTCATAGGATAATCAAGTTTAACTGCTTTAAGCTTTTTATTTAGCGTATAATCATGAATTGTACCTTCATCTCTTAAGGCATACGTGATCACTTCGTTTAACCCAAGTCCAGTTAATGTTTGATTAATCGCTCGTTTTAAAGATTGATAGGGAGTTAAACGACCAACACTAACCGTTTTTGGTAAGGTAAGTGGTAATGAATCATAGCCGTGTAAACGGCCAATTTCTTCAATAATATCTTGGTAGTTTTCAAAATCAACACGTCGTGCTGGTTTTTTAATCGTAAATGATTCATCTTTTAAAGTGTAGCTAAACGCTAAACGATCTAAAGTTTTAGATACATCATCACTTGTTAACTGACTTCCTAAAACACGATTAATTTTATCGAGCGTCACTTTTATATAGACGGGTGTTTTATCATGATGATCTACATACTCAACACCTTTAAGTGGTGAAGCGTCTGCATATAGTTCTAAATAATGTGTTGCTAAATCTAAGGCATAACGTGTATTTTCAGGGTTCACTTTACGTTCAAAGCGCATGCTTGATTCACTGCGTAAATCTAGGCGTGAAGATGTTTTACGAATATGAACAGGGCTAAATACAGCGCTTTCTAGCATAATCGAAGATGTTTTTGCATGGACTTCAGTTAAAGCACCTCCCATAACCCCACCAAGGGCAACAATTTCTTTTCCATTGGTAATTGCAATATCGTCTTTTTTTAATGTGCGAACCTTATCATCAAGGGTTTTAAAGGTTTCGTCATCTTTAGCCATACGGACAATAATTTCTTGAGAATCTAATAAATCATAATCAAAAGCATGAAGCGGCTGACCCGTTTCAAGCATCACATAGTTTGTAATATCAACGACGTTATTAATGGGTCTAATGCCAGCAGCAATTAAACGTGCTTTCATCCAGTTTGGACTTTCTTTTATGGTAATGTTTTTAATTACACGTCCGTAATAACTTATGCAAGCGTCTGTATTTATTGTAATCTTTAGTGGGTTACTTTCCTTTGTTTCATTGACAACAACGTCTTTAACTTTATAAGGCTTATCAAGCATCGCTGCTAAATCATAAGCCACTCCTTGCATCGAGAGTAAATCACTACGGTTTGGGGTTAAATCTAAGCTTAAGACAAAATCATCTAAAGCCAGTGCTTTAAGGGCATCACTACCAACTTCAATGGGTTCTTTTATAACATGAATGCCGCTTTCACCGTGATATTTTTGTTCAATCCCGAGTTCACTTAAACTACAAATCATGCCGTTTGATTCAACACCACGAATGACGGTTTTTTTAATTTGAAAATCGCCTGGTAAGACTGCCCCATCAAGCGCTACAATAACATGTTGACCTTCTCTTACATTAGGCGCACCACATATAATCTGTAAGGTTTTATCGCCTACATCAACCATGCAAACACTTAATTTATCCGCATCCGGATGGGCTTTACAACTTACTGTATAGCCAATGATTAGTTTTTTAGCGCTAACGAGTGGTTTAAGATACTCAACTTCTTGACTTAAAGTGTTGAAAAGCGTTTCTATTTTATTTGTATCCACATCAAAAGGATATAATTCTTTTAACCAATTAATTGATAATTTCATAGTTGCCTCCTTTACTTAAACTGTTTGATGAAGCGATAGTCATTTTGATAAAAATGTCTAATATCATCAATGCCATATTTTAACATGGCAATGCGTTCAACACCCATTCCAAACGCAAAGCCTTGGTAGATTTTTGGATCATAACCGCTTGCGGCTAAGACATTATTATGCACCATACCAGCACCTAATATTTCTATCCAACCAGTTTGTTTACACATACTGCATCCTTTTCCACCACATTTTGAACACGTCACATCAACTTCAACGCTTGGTTCTGTGAATGGGAAGTATGATGGTCTTAAACGAATCTTACGATCTTCCCCAAACATTTTTTTAGCAACTTCTAAAAGGGTACCTTTTAAATCAGCCATTGAGGTGTCTTTATCAACAACCAACCCTTCTATTTGCATAAATTGATGACTATGCGTTGCATCGTCATCATCTCGGCGATAAACTTTTCCAGGACATATAATTTTAACCGGTTTTACCCCCCCATATTCAAGCATTGTTCTTACTTGAACGGGAGAAGTATGGGTTCTAAGCAAGGTATCTTTGGTGATGTAAAAACTATCTTGCATATCACGTGCAGGATGGTCTTTGGGTAAATTTAATTTCTCAAAATTATAGGCATCACTTTCAATTTCTGGGCCTTCTTTAATTAAGTAACCCATGCCTAAAAATAAGTCTTCGATTTCATGCACTGTTTTGGTTAAAATATGAGGTTGACCTAATGAAAGTGTATAACCATCTAAAGTTACATCAAGGGTTTCTTTTTTTAGTTTGGCTTCTAAAGCTTTAGTTTCAATCGCTTCTCTTTTTTCATCAATAAGTTTAGTTAAAGCGAGTTTTGCGTCATTAACAGCTTGTCCAAATGCTGGTTTTTCTTCATCGCTTAAATCTTTCATGTGACGCATTAAGCCACTAAGTTCAGATTTTTTCCCAACATATAAAGCCTTTAAATCATTTAAAGCTTCAATTTGATTTACTTCTTGTAAGGCTTCTTTTAAAGCTTTTTCTAGTTTCTCAAATGTTTTCTTTACATCCATAAAATCACTCCTTTAAATAAAAAAACGTCCTTTAAAAAGGACGAAATAATTTCCGCGGTACCACCTTAGTTCACCAATGTGCACTTTAATCTTTAACGCAGATTTACGGATGGGATTAGCATCACTTGTATGGTGAAATTTAACCATTTCTTATAAGACATTTTCAGCATCAGTCTCTCTCTAAAATAAGAATTATCGTTAAACATGGCCATACGCATCGTGTTAAATTCATTATACGCTTAAGCGTGCATTTATTCAAGTCTTAAAAAGAAAAAAGCCATGAAGTTTCCTTCATGGCATGGTTTACTCTGTAAGCGATAAAAATAATTCGATTTCTTCTTTAATCACTTCTAAACTTGAATCCCAAAATGCTTCAGTACTGACATCGATGCCAACAATGCCTGCCACTTCTTCAACAGACATTTGGCCAGTTTTTTGTAAGAGTAAATCAATTTTTTCTGTGAAAGTTTTGCCTTCTTTGGTAAATTTTGCGTAGATCCCTTTTGCGAATAATAACCCAAAAGCATAAGGGAAATTATAAAAACTTAATGACCCACTATAATAGTGACCCTTATTAGCCCACATATATGGGTGTAACGTGTCTTGGTTAAGCGCATCACCATAGGCTTCTTTTTGAGCATCAAGCATCATTTGATTATATTTAGTTGGACTTAAGATACTTTCTTTACGCGCTTTAAAAACATTTTCTTCAAAGATAAAGCGACTTAAAATATCAACAATAACTTGCGTTGAACCCATTAAAGATTGTTCTAAGATGAAGAGTTTTTCATCGCCTTCGGTTTCATTTAAAGCTGCGCGTTTAACAATGGTTTCACACAAGGTTGAGGCAGTCTCAGCAACCGGCATAGTATAAGAAGCATTAAGCATACTTTCTTTAAAAATGCGATCACCATGGTAGGCATGACCAAGTTCATGGGCAAGGGTAATGACATTTGAAAATGACCCATCAAAGTTCGTTAAGATGCGACTTTGTTTAATAGGATGTAAGTTCATACAAAATGCGCCTCCACGTTTCCCTTGACGCGGCGTGAAATCAATCCACTTATCTTTATAAGCACGGCTAGCTAAATTGGCTAAATCATCACCAAAGGTTTTAAAGTTTTTAACAATATAATCGATGGCTTCTTCTGATGTAAACTCACGATTACTCTTTCCAAGTGGCGCAAATAAATCATACCAAGGTAAACCGTTTTTATGACCAAGCATCGAGGCTTTACGTTTTAAATAGCTTCTAAATACTGGTAAATATTTACGCATACTTTTAATCAAGGCATCCAAGGTATCTTTTTGCATGCGTGAATTATAAACGGCTTCGTGAAGCGGGCTTTCAAACCCTCTTAAAGCGCTTATTTCATTTACTTCACCTTTAATCGAACTTAAGGCATAAGCTAAAGATTGTTCAATTTTTTTATACGCTTTTAGTTCAGCATAATAGGCTTCTTCTCTAGTTTTTGGATTGCTGGAATGAGCCTTATTACGGATGGTTGATAAATTGACAGTTTTGCCTTCAAAATCAACTTCAACAATACTTGTAAGCAGCGATTGTAAACGTCCCCAAGCACTTGAACCTGTTTGCGTGAGTTTAGAAATAATCGCTTCTTCTTTATCGCTTAAGACATACTGAGCACGGTCTTTAATACTTAGAAAATGAAAACGATATTCTTTTAAGGTTTCATTGGCATCAATTACGGTTTCTAAATTATCAATAGTAGGGATGTATTTAGAAATTTTAGTGTAAAATGGTGTTGTTTTACTAGTTAACTGTTGAATACGGTTTAACCATGTCATACTGACTTCATCTTGTGCATTTGTCGCAAGCTGTAAATTAATAAAAGCATATAGTCTTAGACTGTTGCTTCTTAAGTGGCTTGCAAGTCTGATATACTTAAGCAAATTTTGTTCATGATTTTCTGATAAGTTATCAACAAACTCATTGGCTTCATCCACCTCTTTTTTTAGTTGTTCAAAACTTTCTAAAAATAAAGGGTCTTCATAATTTTTAAATAGTGCTTCTAAATTCCATTGTTCCATAACGTCTCCTTTTTTTAAAAATGACATAGTATCATTATACTAAAAAAGGGTCAAATTTACACCCCTTTATGGAATATTTTATAAGATTAGCTCGCAGATTTTGAAGAAAAAAATAACGCATGCTTTAATCATAAGCATGATTTTACTTAGCACAATGCGTGCGAATCCCTTATGATAAAAAAAAGACACACCAGTGTGTGTCTATCTTCTTCTTGATGTTAATATAGCAACTAATCTTAAAATTTCGATATATAGCCAGATAATCGTAATGATTAACCCTAATGCAAGGACCCATTCATAGCGTTTATCAACGCCACCTTCTACCGCTTGAACGATATTATCAAAATCAACAAGCAAATAAAGACTGGCAATGATGATACTAATTATGGTAATCGCAAAAATAAAACTAATTGAAATAGATGATGTCCCACCTATTAAATAAACGATAATCATAATAAAACTAGTAAATACAAGGCCAAGTAACATCGTATATAAGAATCGTCTAAAAAATTCAGTTACTCTTACTAAACCGGTTGCGTATAAAGTAAGCATGGATGCAAAAACTCCGAAAGTTGCTAGTAAGGCAATAAAGACAATACCACCACCATAAGCGACTTCATAAATCCCACTTATAGCACCTAAAGTAACCCCTTGTGCAGCAGCATACATTGGTCCAGTTATTTTTGCGCTTGTTGGACGAAACATTGCAATTAGCACCATGATAAAGCCAAAAAGTGGCGCAACAACTATCATTGTTAGTAAGCCAGTTGTAACGGTCCTTAAACTCATTACCTCTAACCCAATGTAACTGGCAATGACCGCTACAATCGCAAACAAAATACTACTTTTTAATATAACACCAGAATAACTAACACTTTCAGCATAATCAATAGTTGCATTATTATGAACATGTCTATAGACTGGGTTTGTTGATCTAAATCTCATAACATCACACTCCTAAATTTTTCAATTATATTATACACTAAAATCTTATAATTCAAATAAATTAATTTGACCTGTTTCAGGTAAATCCCCAAATGCCCCTAAAGCATCAAGTTTATTAAACAACGTTGTTGATAAACTGGTGCGTTCTTTGATGTCATCTCTTGAGGTAAATGGTTTTTCATTTCTAGCATCAATTATCGTTTGGGCAACTTTAGCCCCTAAGCCATCAAGCGCTACAAACGGTAGCCTTAAAGCTTTTCGTTCTTTAGAAATCACAAAATCTTTAGCTTCACTTAAATTAACGTCAATCGGTAAAAAGCTAAAGCCTCGTTTTACCATCTCAAGTGCCACTTCTAATACAGTATAAAGACGTTTTTCAACATCGGTTGCTTTATTACCAGCATCATCAATTTCTTGCATGCGTTTTTCAATCGCATACTCTCCACCTTGCATACTAATTAAGTCAAAATCACGCGCGCGTTTAGAAAAATACGCAGAGTAAAAATAAATCGGGCGGTATACTTTAAACCATGCAATACGTAAAGCCATCATAACATAGGCTGTCGCGTGGGCTTTAGGGAACATGTATTTAATTTGACCTGCGCTCCAAATATACCATTCGGGTAATTTATGTTCACGCATAATCATCGCATACCCTTGCCATTGATCTGGACTTGATGCTGCTTTACCTTTACGGATAAACTCAGAGATTTCAAAGGCAACTTCACTTTTTAATCCGTGAGATATTAAGGTAACCATAATATCATCACGACACCCAATGACATCTTTAAATGGGACTTTACCAAATTTTTGATTTTTTCCTGTAACTAAAGTTTCAGCATTATTTAACCATACATCAGTTCCATGAGATAATCCTGATATTTTTACAATATCCGCAAATGTTTTTGGACGAGAATCTTTTAACATGCCTCTTACAAACGGTGTGCCCATCTCAGGAACTCCATAACTTGCAACATCACTTCTAATATCACTTGGTTTTAACCCAATAACTTCAGTACCACTTAATAAGGCATAAACTTTAGGATCATCTAAAGGAATATCGGTGGCATCTTTAAATGGGAAACTAATCGGATCTTCTTTGACAAAATCCATTAGATAACGGATCATCGTCGGATCATCATGACCTAAAACATCTAACTTGAATAAATTTTCTTCAAAAGAATGATAATCAAAATGGGTTGTACGCCAGTTTGAACTGGTATCATCTGCAGGAAACTGAACCGGGGTAACATCATAAATTTCTTTATAATCAGGCACAACCACAATCCCACCAGGATGTTGTCCGGTTGAACGTTTAACGCCTGTTATTACTTTAGCACGTCTTTCAATCTCTGCTTTTCTGAGGTGGATGGCTTTTTTCTCAATATACCCTTTTACATATCCAAAGGCTGTTTTATCAGCAACGGTTGAAATGGTCCCTGCTCTAAAGGCACGCTCATTGCCGAAGAGTTCTCTTATGTATTCATGAACGATGGGTTGATAATCTCCAGAGAAGTTTAAATCAATATCTGGGACTTTATCACCTTTAAAGCCTAAGAATGTTTCAAAGGGAATATCATGACCATCTTTTTTCATCTCAGACTGACAATTTGGACACTCAATAGTTTTTAAATCAAACCCACTGCTTACTTCATCTAGTAAGCTTTGAATCCCGCGTTCATCATCTCTGATGCCATATTGTTTTTTCTCATCTGGACTCATTTTAAAGCTTGTGTAATGACATTTAGGACATACATAATGGGGCGGTAGTGGATTAACTTCTGTAATATTCATAAGCGTTGCAACTAAACTTGACCCAACCGAACCACGAGAACCAACTAAGTAGCCTTCATCAAGACTTTTTTTAACAAGCAAATGTGAAATATAATAAACAGTTGAGAACTTATTTTTAGTAATGGAATCCATCTCTTTTTTAATGCGGTCTTTTACAAGTGGTGGTAACGGATTACCATATAACGCATAGGCGTGCTGATAAACCATTTGATGCATATGTTTTTCGATTGATGGAATGCCTTTTTGACTTAAGAAGGTATCTGTTGGGGCAAATAATTGGTTATTAAATGCTTCAACATAATCAATGGAATCAGCAATTAAGTTTGGATTTTTTATGACAATTCTTTTCGTTGTTACCTCATCTAAGAACGGGAAACTTGAAAGCATTTCATCGGTTGTTCTAAAGTATTGACTTGGTATTTCACTATATTTATTAAGCGTATGAAGACCCCCACCAACAACTGGGGTTTGGATGTAGATATCACGGTATTTAACCGCATGTTTTTCAATGTGATGGACATCACCTGTTGCAACTACAGGAATATTTAATGTTTCGCCCACTTTAATGATGCGTTTTAGGGTTTCTTCAATGACTGCTTCAACGTTATCTAAATCTTCTTTTAAAAATAGATAGTCTTCAAACGGTTGAATTTCAAGATAATCATAATACTTAGCTTTTTCTAATAAAGCATCATAACTAGCGTTTAATGCCGTTTCAAAAAGATGACTATTCATACAGCCACTGCCTATTAATAACCCTTCTTTATACTTGTCTAACACTTTTTTAGGTAATACAGGTTCTTTATAAAAGTACGTTGTATTAGCTAAAGAAACAAGTTTATAAAGATTTTTTAATCCTGTTTGCGTTTGAACCAAAACATTTAAATGTTTAGGCATTGCGTTAATATAGGGATTATAGTTTTTGACAAACTTATCAAGTTGTTTTAAATCATTAAAGTGTTTCACACGTAAACGGTCTAAATCCGTAAGCATATGCATAAAAATATCTGCGGTTGCGCGGGTATCATAAATCGCACGATGGTGTTGTTTGAGCTCTACTTTAAAAAGTTTCGCAACCGCTTTTAGATTAAAGCGATTCAATTTTTCATGATAGAGTTGGCGCGCAATCTGCAAAGTATCAATCGTTGGAAAAACTAACGCTTCATCACGGACTTTTTTAAGATTTTCATAAATATGGCCCATATCAAAACGCGCATTATGGGCAACCATAATCGAACCTTTAAAAAATTCATAAAATGCTTCGATTACCGTTTCTATGTCTTCTGCGTTTGAGACATCACTATCAGAAATACCCGTAAATTTTTTGGTAAATTCACTTAGTTTTTCATGAGGATTAACAAAGCGATTAAACTGACTAACAACTTGATGGTCTTTAATTTTTATCGCAGAAATCTCAATGATTTTTCCAAAGTTAACACTAAGTCCTGTGGTTTCTATATCAAAAACTGTAAAAGTAGCGTCGCGTAAATTGCCATCATATTCATGCCAAGCTACGGCAATATCATCTTCATCAACCACGTTAAACTCAACCCCATATATGGGTTTAATGGGTTTTGATTTTGTCGCTTTATAAAGATCTGGAAAGGCTTGAGCACTATTGTGATCAGTAATAGCTAGGGCTTTATGTTTAAAGCGTAATGCGGTTTGAACAATATCATCAACACTATCAATGCCATCTAATGTACTCATTTTTGTATGCATATGAAGTTCGATTCTTTTTTCACTGGCTAAATCTTCTCTTAACTCAAGTAAAATCGGTTTTTTTGTACGTTCGATGGTTAAGGCTGTAAGGGTTACTTCATCCGAAAAAGTATCATATTGAGCTGTCCCTGAAACGCGCATTAACATATTAATTTCAGTTTGTCTTAAAAAGGCTAGTTCTTCTTGGTCTCTTACAAACTTTTTCACATAAATAGAGTCTTCTTCATCACTTAAAACAAACGTAAAAAGCGTCGTTTTTGGATTGATGCGTCGTTCTTCAACATTCATGACTTTAGCTTCTAAGGTAAAGTCTGCTTTATGGTGAGCGGATTTATAACGGGTTAAATCGTCTTCCGTCACCGGAATATCTTTAATGGTATGGCTGATTTTTTTAACGCTGCGTTCTTTATAACGAACATATTCAATAACATCGGTTTTTTCGCTTTCTTGATGCGTTCGGAATGCTTCTTGCATTTCTTCGTGATCGATTTGTTTAATACGCTCTGTGATGGTTGGGGCATTATCACAAAAGCGGATGCTTAAACTCGCATCAAAACCAATTTTTAAGAGTTGTTCTTCAATGTCATAAAGCATATTTTCTACATAAGTGCCATCTTTTGGACAAATGATATTGAGTTTAAAAGGTTTGCCGTTTTTTTCAACTTCAAAACTACTTAAAGCATCATAACGGGGTTTTACACTTTTGATTTTATCTAAAGTATAGTAGTAATAGTCTTGTAAGTAGGCATCACTAGGATTTGAGTAGTCAATCATATAGTCAACATAATCACAACTACTCGTGATAGCTGGGACATTATTTAAGGCTTGTTCAAGACGTTTAAAAAGATTAATTGGTAGTGGACTATCCAGTTCAATATTAAAAAACCATTCACGGCGTTCCTCATCTACAGTGATTTCGATAAGTTTACCTTTAATGGTTTCTTTCAGGTCGTTTAAGCCTAAAAAGCTCAGTAATTTCATAAAGTTTTCTTTCATAATGTCACTCCAAATTCTAAATCTATTATAGCACAAATTAAAGCGTACGCGTAAAAAAAAGTAGAAATGATTTTCTACTAATTTTCTTCGAATTCAATCGTAATTTTTCTTTGTTCGACTTCTTCAAGCGCAATCCCAACAGGTTTATAGCATTTAGCTTCAATGACTGTATCTTCTTTTTCTTTTAAGAGTTTTGCGCGTAAAGCCGCAGTATAAGCTAGTTTATATTTTGAATCAATACTCGTTAAAAGTTTGTCGATAGATGGATAACGTAATCCTTCTTTGTTCATACTCATTTTTGGACCTCCAATAATTCATTATATTTGTAAATCGATCGTTCAGTTTTCGCATGTTCAGCGCGAATAATCGCAAGGACTCTATCTGCAGCATTGGTCACTTCATCATTGACTACGATGTAATCATATTTATGCGCAAGGGGAAATTCTCTTTCGGCTTTATCCATACGTTTTTGAATGACCTCATTAGACTCAGTACCGCGTCTTAAGAGTCTTTTATAAAGGGCTTCTTTATTTGGTGGTGCGATAAAGATAAATACGGCATCACTCATTTTTTCTCTTACTTGTAAGGCTCCTTGGACTTCAATTTCTAAAACAACTTCTTTTCCTTTTCTGAGTTGTTCTTCAATTTTATCTTTAGGTGTCCCGTAGTAATGCCCTACAAATTGTGCCCATTCTAAAAACGCATCATTTTTTATGCGTTCTTCAAATTCTTCTTTTGAGACAAAGTAATAATCTTCGCCATCTATTTCGCCATCTCTTGGTGGGCGAGTGGTCATTGAAATAGAGTAGACTAAATCATGACCTTCTAGTTCAAACAGTGCCTTACGTACCGTTCCTTTCCCGACCCCTGAGGGACCGCTTAAAACAATCAGTAAGCCACGTTCGTTAAGCTTCATACTTATGCCCCTCCTTGCGTCAGTATTATTAAATATAATAACACTTTTTATCTAAATATGTAAGTAATTTAGAAAATATTTTCAAAAATAAGCGATTTCTGTATGGTATAATAAGTGTGGTGATAATTATGAGCTACGATGGAATCATGATGCATCATGTTGTCGAAGATTTAAACAAGCATTTTTTAGGCAATCGCATCACAAAAATATATCAACTTTCTAACTATGATTTACTCTTTCAAACGCGCGGGTTAAAAAACGCACGTTTTTTAATCAGTACCTCTCCAAAATATGCAAGAGCTCACCGTACATTAAATGATTACGAAAAACCCCTTACCCCGCCAATGTTTTGTATGTTCTTACGTAAACACCTTGAGGGAAGTATCATTAAAAGTATCACGCAACACCATAATGATCGTGTATTAACAATTAGTGTTGATACATTAAATGAACTTGGCGATCATACAAAAAAACATTTAATTTATGAAGCCTTAGGAAAGGATAGTAATCTAATCTTAACCGATGAATCCTATAAAATATTAGATGTATTAAAACAAAGTGGCCCTTTTGATCAAAGCAAGCGCACTCTAATTGCAACGGCTAAGTATGAATATCCTATAGATGAGCGCATTAATCCATATGATTTAGACGCACTAAGTAAATTACTTAGTCAAAAAGACTTTGATGACCCAAAAGACTATTTAAACGCTATTAGTGGCGTTAGCCCACTTGCAGTTAAAGAAATGCTTTTTCGCAGTGAAACAAAAAAGATCCCAAAACTTGATGCTTTAAAAGAACTCCTTACGGAAAATCAACCTTCAATGATTGAAGGTAAGAAAAGTGTCTATGCTCCTTATACCTTAACCCATCTAAAAGGATCGCTTACCCAGTATGATTCAGTTTCTCATTTGCTTGATGCGTTTTTTTATGAACGTGACACTCAAGATAAGCGCAAACAAAAAGCAAAAGATATTGAATCGTTAATTCATAAAACCATTGATAAACTTAAACACAAAATTGAAAAGTTAACCCATGATTTAAATCAAACCTCAAACCTTGATACTTTAAGAAAAAAAGGTGAACTTATCCTAAGTTATCAACATGAAATTAAAAAGGGTGATCGCTACTTAGAATGTTTAGATTACTACACCAATGAAATGCTATCGATTGAACTTGATCCAACAAAAACAAGCATTCAAAACAGTGAAGCCTATTTTAAACGTTATAAAAAAATAAAAGCATCCATCCCTCACATTCATAAACAAATCAAAATCGCTAAAGATGATTTAGACTATTTTTACTTACTTAAAGACCAATTAAATCATGCGAATCTTTCAGATATTGATGCCATAAGAAATGAACTGATTGAGGAAGGCTATATTAAAAAAAGACATTTAAAATCCAATCAAAAAAAGGCAACCTATCTTACCTTTAAAGACGCCCTTGGTATTGAAATCATGGTTGGTAAAAACAACTACCAAAACAGTTTAATAACCCATGAAATTGCCAAACATTATCATGTTTGGTTCCACGTTCAAAACGCTCCAGGTTCTCATGTGGTGGTTAAAGAAAGTTTCCCTTTAAATGAAGTCACCATAAGAACGGCTGCGATGCTTGCAAGTTATTATTCAAGTTATAAGCATGCATCTAGTGTAGCGGTTGATTATACTGAAGTAAAACATATTAAAAAAATCCCTGGTAAGCGCAGTTGTTTTGTGCGTTATACCCATCAAAAAACAATCTATATTGATCCGCTTGAAAGTTTTGTAAAATCGCTAGAACAAGTAAAATAGTTTGGCATTAGCCAAACTATTTTTTTATGTATTGCGAGTTTATTTTTTGGTTTTAATAATATCATGCATGTAGGCAACAAAATCATCAAGTGGAAGGGTTACTTGTTCTTGTTCACCATATTTTCTATAGGTCACGGTATTATTTTCAACTTCTTGATCACCGATGACTATTTGATATGGTATTTTAGCTTTTTGAGCTTCACGGATTTTATAGCCGAGTTTTTCTTCACGTTGATCGAGTTCACTTCTAAAATCTTCATCAATAAATAAATGATTAATTTTTTCTGCATAGGCTAAATGGGCTTCATTATTTACCGGAATAATTTTTACTTGAGTAGGTGCTAACCATGTTGGGAAAGCCCCTTTATATTGTTCAAGTAAGATACTCATCAAGCGCTCCCAAGTGGAAATTAAGCCGCGGTGAATAACTACTGGGCGATGTTTTTCACCATCTTGACCAATATAAGTTAAATCAAAACGTTCAGGGAGTAAGAAGTCAAGTTGAACAGTACTCATGGTAATAACATGGTCCATTGCGGTACGTACTTGAATATCGATTTTAGGGCCATAAAAGGCAGCCTCACCTTTAACGGTTGTATATTCAATGCCTTCTTCATCAAGCAGTTCTTTTAACATTCTTTCAGCTAAATCCCATAAAATATCATTATCATGGAATTTATCTTTTTGATCGTCACGTAAGGCTAATTCAACATAATCGATCTCTAACCCTAAATCGTTAATCGCAGTAAGGATTAAATTATAGGCCGCAAGGGCTTCTTCTTTAATTTGATCTTCTCTTACAAAGATGTGTGAATCTGTTAAAGTCATTGCGCGTACACGCTCAAGTCCTGAAAGTGACCCACTGGCTTCATAACGGTGCATTGTCACGATTTCAGCCAAACGGATTGGTAAATCACGGTAACTTCTTAAATCCGATTTATAAACAATCATGTGATGGGGACAACTCATTGGACGTAATACAAATTCCTCATCATCGCGTTTCATAACTGGGAACATATTATCACGGTAGTGATCCCAATGCCCACTAATTTCATAAAGTTTTTTTGTCCCAAGGACTGGGGTATTAACATGTAAATACCCAGCTTTTCTTTCTAACTTATACACGTAATCTTCTAAGACTTTTCTAACCGTATACCCATTTGGTAACCAAATGGCTAACCCTTGGCCGGCATCTTTATTTAGTTCAAAGATTTTTAGTTCTTTACCTAGTTTTCTATGGTCACGTTCTTTACGTTCTTTTAAAAGATGTAAATACGCTTCTAAGTCTTCTTTAGTAAACCAACTCGTTCCATAAATACGTTGTAACATATCATTGTCTGAGTCACCGCGCCAGTAAGCACCGGCAACGTTTAAGAGTTTAAAGTGTTTAATATGACGGGTATTGCCAACATGACCACCACGACATAAATCAGTAAAATCACCCTGACTATATACACTAATGATTTCCCCTTCAGGTAAATCATTAATGAGTTCTAATTTATATTTATCATCTTTAAAACGTTTTAACGCTTCTTCTTTAGTAACTTCTTCTCTAACCATATCGGTTTGTTCCTTAATGATACGGCGCATTTCATTTTCGATTTTAACAAGGTCTTCTTGTTTGATTGTTTCACTAGTTGCAATGTCATAGTAAAAACCATCTTTAATTGCTGGTCCAACGCCAAAACGTGCATCTTTATAAATACGTTTTACAGCTTGTGCCATTAAATGGGCGGTTGAATGGTTTAAAACTTCTAGTGCTTTAGGGTTATCTTTGGTAATAATTTCTATAGTAGCATCTTCATAAATTGGGCGGTTTAAATCATAAAGCGCATCATTCACATACCCTGCGACAGTATTTTTTTTAAAACTTGACCCAATACTTGCGGCGATTGCTTCAATAGTTACACCGTTTTCAAAGCTTTTTTTATTGCCATCTTTAAATGTAATATTAATCATGGTTAAGCACCTCTCTATCATTATAGCGTTTAGCGTTGATTTGATCTTTTTCTAAAATTGCTTCTTCTAAATCAATATCATATAAGTTTGCGATGACATTCACATAGTGAAGGACATCGTAAAGTTCATACTTAATATTTTGTTTAACACTAGGCGTTAAGCCTTGTTCATGCGCTTTACGCATTTCAACGCTTAATTCTCCTACTTCTTCAAAAAGTTTTAAGGCTATTTCATACTTTTTTTCTGGTTTATTATCAACGATCTTAATGTGTTCTTGTAAGGTTTTAATGGTTAAATTTCTTTTCATTTTATCACTCCTAAAAAATAAAAAAATCGCCCTTATTTTATAAGGACGAAATAACTTCCGCGGTACCACCTTAGTTCACTTAAGCACTCAAAAACTTTAACGCAGTCATACGGAACACTTTTTCAAGGTCAACTCTGAGGGAGTAACTATTAAATTAGTAGCTTTCACCGTCCTACTTCGCTAAAGGGTTAATAGTATTAGCCTCTTCATCATTATTACTTAAATCATATATAAAATTAAGCTAATTGTCAAATAAAAGTTCTTATAAGGATTCATCAAGTGCTTTTTGACAGCTTTCACAATAACCGTAAAAGTCAAGCTTATGATTTTTTATGTTAAAATGATAATCGCTTGCGATTTCATTTTGGTAATTATGAATAGGGCATCCCTTAATATGGATTACTTTCTTACATCCTAAACAAATCAGATGATGGGTATGTTCATCGTGTGAGAGTTCATACAAAACTTGTTTAGAGTAATCAACGGTAACTGGAGTTACTATATCGGTTTTAGTGAATTGTTCTAAAATACGGTAAATCGTAGAAAGTGATACAGAATCATCGAGTTCTTTAGCTTTTAAGTAAATATCATCCGCACTTAAAAACATGGTTTCTTGATCTAATATATTTAAAACCATTAATCGATGTTTGGTTTTTTTTAGCCCATTTAAATTGAGCCAATGTTTAAATTTAGTCATAAAGTCACTCCTAAAACTGTAATCTTCTAATAACATTTGTAATGTATATTAAGAAGAAAACAATCCCGTTTAATAAAACAATACTAGACCCACTTGGATAATCAAGTACAAACGATCCAAATAAACCAATCGTCACAATAAGAATTTCTGATATAGCCGCAATAATAATCGTACCTTTAAAGCCACGATTAAACTGCATGGCAATAACGGTTGGGAAAATAATTAAACTTGAAATTAATATCGTCCCTATGGCACGCATCCCAATGACAATAGTCATCGCTACAAGAATCGCCAAAATCGTGTTTAAACGTCTTGTTTTAATCCCAGAAACTCGTGCATATTCTTCTTCAAAAGTCATCGCAAGTAAATCGTGATATAAAAAGATTACAACTGCGACAACGACAATACTTAAGGTAATACTTAAGACAACATCAATTTGTTGAATCGTTAAAATACTACCAAATAAATACGTAAATAAATCAATATTAAACCCGCCAGCAACACTAGCTAAAACGGTCCCAAAAGCCATCGAGAATGCGGCCGTTAATCCAATTGCTGCATCACCATGAACCTTTGCGTGTTCATTAAGTTTTAAAATAAATATCGAAACTCCAACAACAATAATCATGGTTACAATTAAGGGTTCTGTATTGGTAATAAGACCAATCGCTACTGCTGCAAAAGCTACATGACTAAGACCATGCCCAATCATGGAAAATTTCTTTAGCACTAAAAACGGGCCTATAAATGAACTACTCACCGCAATCGCAACCCCTACAATTAAAGCGCGCCACATAAATCCATAAGAAAAAGAAGAGATTAATAAGTCAAACCAATTCATGCGTGTTTCTCTCCTTTCTTTTGATAGCGAAGTTCGTGGGTATGAATAAACGGACTAAGTTCGTGGTCTTCACAGAACTCACTAAAGCTACCATCAAAGACAAGATGTTGATTTAAATAAAGTACACGATTAACATATTTTCCTGCGAATGCGATATCATGGGTAACTAAAATAATCGTTGTGTGATGTTGTTGGTTTAAATCTTTTAAAATGTCAAAAAACTGTGTACGCATGGATTGATCAAGCGCACTAGTTGGCTCATCTAAAACCAGTACATCGGGTTCAGCAACCAAAGCGCGTGCGAGTAAGACGCGTTGTTGTTGGCCACCACTTAACGTACCGATACGTTTTTTTTCTAAATGAGAAATATCTAATATTCTTAATATATTTTCAATTTTTTCTATATCTGCTTTTTCAACTCTTTTGGGAAATTTCTTTTTTGCTAGTAGCCCCATCGCTACAATTTCTTCAACTGTTGCTGGAAAGTGTCTATCTGGTGGGGTAGTATTTTGAGGTAGATAGCCCATACTAGCATCATTAATATAATTGACTGAACCACTATGAATGCTTAAAAGCCCTAAAAGGGCTTTAACTAGTGTGGTTTTACCAGAACCGTTTGCGCCAATGACTGCAATAAAATCTTGTTCGTTAATGGTAAAACTCACATCTTTAAGTGCTGTAAAAGCTTGATATTTAATCACTAAATCCTTTACATGAACTAATTCTTTAGTTTTCGTCGCCATGATAACCCATCCCTATTTTTAACTGTTCTAAGTTTTGATACATTAACTCTAAGAAAGTAACGCCACTTTCAAAATCATCTCGACTTACATTGCCTGCAGCAGACAAATAAAGGATTGGTGTTTGCGTTGCTTCACTAATGGCATTAGCAACATTTGGTGAAATAAGGGTTTCACTAAATAGATGCGTAATTCCGCGTTCTTGCATTAAATCAATCATATCTGCTAAGGCTTGTGGCGTTGGTTCACTGTTTGAAGAAAATCCTGTATATGGTGTCACATATTCAATATCATAACGTGCTGCAAAGTAACTAAAGGCATTATGCCCACCATGCATGATGGTTTTACTTGATGCATGTTCAACTAAATCGGTGAATGCTGCATGCAAAGTATCTAGTTCAGCACGGTAGTTTGAAGCATTCGTTCTAATGGTTGTTTCATGTTCAGGCAATAATTCAACCAAAGCATTTTCTATATCAGTTACCATATTTTTGGCATTTAAAGGATCGGTCCAAATGTGAGGATCAAAATCGCCATGGTCATGGTCATCATGGTCATCATCATGATCATGATCTAAATCATCATGCAACAAAGTTTCAATACTTAAAAAAGCATCATTTTCATTTATTAAACCATCTTTATATTCGTGAATGATATGATCTAATTCTTCTATGAACTGATCCATCTCTGATTCATGATCGTGATCCCCTTCATGATCGTGATCCCCTTCATGATCGTGATCATGGTCGTCTTCGTGGTCATGATCTAAAAAGTCATGGAGTAATGTGTCAATTTCACTTAACCCTTCACTTTCTAGTAAGCTACCTTCTTCAACTTCATGCACGATATAATCGATAGCATCAATGAGTTGATTAAAGGCTTCAGTATTTTCACTTTCTAATTTAAATGCATTCACACTCAAATCTAAAATATTTAATTCACTTGAACTCGACTTAATTAAAGTATCAACCCAAGGCTCCATCGCATCCCCAGTGTAAATGAGTAAATCCGCTTCTAAAATACGCACGACAGTCGCAGGACTTGGTTCATACGCATGTGCGCTTGTTCCTGGTGGGAGTAAAAATTCTACTTCAACTAAATCTTGAGCAATTTGTCTTGTGAAATCATATTGAGGAAACAAGGTTGTAATAACAACAATATCCTCATTATCATTATCAGACCCACAGGCTGATAGTGTAAAAAGACTAATAAAAAGGGTAAAAGCAATCATCATTTTTTTCATAAGTATACCTCACTTGTAATTTTATCCTTCTTCATTATACAAGGTTTTATTGCAAATGCAAATCATTTGCGTTTGTGATGCAAAAATTCATTTGTAAGCTTCATTAAATAATGATTGTATATTGTTTTAATATTTCATATACTATTATCAGAAATGGAGTGATATTTTGATTTTAACCCCGATAGTCTTTGGCTCAAAACACCTTATTGGCACCTCATTTATTCTGATGCTTCTTATCATCACACTTTATTTCAGTTTAAAACGATTTAAAGGTAACCCAAAAACCATTATGGCTATTACGGTTTTTCTATTAATTGGTCTTGAACTGTTTAAGTACTTTTTTGTTTTATATTCACGCGATGTTTTACCAGAACACATGATGCCTTTTCAACTTTGTAGTTATAGTTTATACGCCATGCCGATAGTCACTTTTGCGAATGAAAAACTCTCTAGATTCGTCATGCCTTTTGCTTATTCAGTTGGGCTTATTAGTGGGCTTATTGTCCTTATTTATCCTGTAACAGTATTAGGTAATAGTACAAACTGGTTTCCTAATAACTATGACTTATTGCCTTTTCAAAGTTTCTTATATCACGGCACAATGATTTTCTTTTCCATCTACATTGTAAAAGCAAAGGTATATCAACCAAAATTCAGTGATTTAAAACATAGTTTTCTAATTTTACTTGGTGTTGCCTTTATTGCCTTTAACATCAACCTTTTATTACAAACTGATTTTATGTTCTTAAGAATAGGTAATGGCAATCCACTTAACTTCTTAATTTCTATTCACTACAGTGTATATTTAGCGAGTTTAATCGCTTTAGGGCTATTGTTGCTTAGCTTAACGTTTTTACCATTTATAGATTTTAAACATAAAAAAACTTCGTAAAATTACGAAGTTTTATTTATGTAAACTAGCACGAAGTTCATCTAAGTTAATTTTATTACATGTCTTAGCTATTGGACACCCTGAACAAGATGGCCCACAGCCGTTTGCTTTATCTTTTAATAGTTTATAAATAATTAAGCCAAATATGGTTGCTAAAATGAGGATAATAATACCATTAATCAATTTTAGCCAATCCTTTCCCTTTCTTAGCTTGATTTACAAAATAAATATAACCTAATACATAAACGGCTAGTACAATAAATCCAGCAAGAGCACCTTTACCAAATGATCCGGTTACAATTAATGATCCTACTTGATAAATAATTAATGCACTTAAGAATCCAATCGATAGTTGTAAGAATATCGCAAGTACTGTCCATTTTTTACTTTCAAATTCGGTATTCATAGCTCCAATTGCCGCAAAACATGGTGGTGTAAACAAGTTGAATGCCATATAAGCAAGGGCACTTACACTCGTTAATCCTGCGCCAACCATTAAAGCATCTCTAGTCGCTGCAATACTTTCAATTTCAAAATCATCACTAACGCTAAAGGCAAAGATAACTGCTAAAGCCCCAACGACTTCTTCTTTCGCCACAAAGCCTAAGACAGCCGCTGCAGCTAGCCCCCAACTTGCAACGCCAATTGGTGTTAATAAAAAGGCAATTGGTCTAGCTAAGAAGGCTAAAATAGAGTCGTTCGCATCTACCATACTTAAGGTAAAGTCGAAGTTTACAAAAAACCATACTAACGCATTCGCAAGTAAAATAATTGTACCTGCTTTTATAATAAACGCTTTAGCGCGATCAATCATACTAAGGAATGCTTGAATAAAACTAGGACGTTTATATTCAGGCATTTCAACGATAATGAAGGTATCTTCAATTTCATCTAAATCAACATTAAGTAAATGCTTAATCGTTATACCTGTAACATAAATAATAAGAATTGCGATTAAGTAAATCCCTGCCGTCATATATGCTTTACCAGTGAAAAATACACCTAAGAATAAGGCAATAACAGGTAACTTAGCGCCACAAGGGATAAACGGAGTGAGTAAGATTGTCATACGTCGTTGACGTTCATTTTTAATCGTACGTGCACTCATTATAGCTGGAATCGCACAAGCGGTTCCTACATACATGGGAATAATAGATTTTCCTGCTAAACCAATTTTTTTAAAGTATTTATCCATAAGCAGGGCAACACGAGCCATATACCCACTATCTTCAAGTAAATATAACATAAAAAATAAAACCATGATTAAAGGTAAAAAGCCAATAACCGCACTAAATCCACCAATAATACCTTCTAATATAAAGGCAATTAATACGTCGTTTACATTTAAACTAATCAGTAAACTTTCAACGCCATTACCAATTAAACTCATAAGCATTTCTAAATAACCAGCGATAAAAGGTCCAACCCACATTTGGCTGATGGTAAACATGAGCCACATGATTAAGGCAAAAAAGATTAATCCTATAACTGGATGAGCTAAAAAGCGATCTAATGTATCTGAATAAGATAATGCATTGCCACTACCATTATGTTGTTGAACTTTAGTGGCAATGTCTTTTGCCTTTTCTTTTTTGTTTTCTACTTTGATTTCCTTGTTCTTTTCTGTCACAATAATTCAATGCTCCTTTTTTTATTGCAGCATGAATGACATCGCGTAAGCCTTTATTTCTTGTTGCCGTAACTAAAAAAACCTCACACCCTAATAATTCTTCTAAAAGGTTTAAATCAATAGTGGTTTTTCTTCGAGTTACGATATCACTTTTATTTAAGGCAACAACAAGAGGAATGTTTAATGCTTGTAATTCAGTAGTTAAATAGAGATTTCTTTCTAAATTAGAAGCATCAACAATATTGATTATGCAATCAATTTTCTGTTGTTTAATATAGTCTATCGCATGCTGTTCGTCTAATGTGTAGGCATCTAAACTATAGGTTCCAGGTAAGTCTATGATGGTTACATCCGTATCAAATGAAAAACGTCTTCTAAGCGGCGCTTCTTTACTTTCAATCGTTACACCAGCCCAGTTACCAACACGCTCTCTTCGGCCAGTCAATTGGTTAAAAATAGTAGTCTTTCCACAATTAGGATTGCCGGCTAATGCAATTCTCATGGGATTTTAACCATGATTTTTTCAGCGAAACGTTTGTCGATTCCAAAGCGGCCGTCTTTGATTTTGACAACATAATTGCTTCCTATTGTAGAAATTACCATTATTTTCTCTCCCACTGAACAACCAATATTATCAAAGAAACGATTTGATTCAGTATTTCCTAATAAAGAAACTACTTCATAATAAACCTGTTTCTTTGCTTTAGTTAGGGGTATCATCATGCATCACCTTCTAAAGTTTTACCTACGTTAACACAATAACATAAGAACTATATTTTTTGAAGAATAATTATAATTTTTATAAATAAGTTTATAAATTACTAATTTATTACACCTGTCATATAAGTCCCCCTTAATTTATAAGGGGGCAAAAGTTATTTTTGTTTCATTTCAAGCAAGGTTAATTTATCATAATGCCTTTGGATAAGGTCATATTCGACATATAATCTTTTTAATACTGGGTAATAACTTAAACCATATAACATTGTTATTATAATGATATGTTGTAAATAGTCAAGTCCTATTAAGTTTATAATAAAGATTATGACAAAGACAATACTTGAAAATAAAATGGTTTGAATGGTCAAATCGTTTTCTAATACAAGTTTCTTTTTGATCCATAGAACAAAGTATAGATTTACAGCGAGTAGTATGAATAATCTAATGTAACTAAAAAGCATCGTACTTTGATACTCACTAAGTATTGTAAATAATAGTAAAATCAGAATAATTTTATAATGAATTTTATAATGACTTAAATAGCCTTCTAAAGTTTTTTCATCTAAGAGTTGATTCTCATTAAATAATAAATTAGTTAGTTCTTCTTCATCAGATTTTTTTCCTAAACTATAAATCGTGATGTCACAAATGATGGTAATTAAAAATAGTATCATCCCAATAATAATTAAAAGATCATCATGGATTATAGTGCCTAATGCTGTCACAAGGTAATAAAATAGTGTTTTTGATAAAAACGATATGAGACCATATTTAAAAGTCACAAATTTTGCTACACGACTTCTTGATAAGCTAATCAAACTAAATAGATAACTAAATAAAAAACCAAAGCCTATAAAAAAGCTTATCCATTCATTAAATGTTAGTGCTTGATCTGTAAAATACTGTATGATTCCAATCCCTAAACTTAAACCGTAAAAAATAAGACTAAAAAATAAACTAGTCTTTGCAATATTAATTAATTGTCTTTTTAAAGGTGGATAGTTTTTTGACATGATAACTCCTAAATTTATGGCTTAAGACTATCATATCACAATTATTACAGAGTGAAAACCCTATGTAGGGCGACACAGGGTTTTCTTTGGGGAAGGGTGAGGGCTTTTATACAATCAAACCGTTAGGTCTGAAGGCTTATGATAGTAAAATCCTTGGTGAATAATACATCCTAAATCTACAAGTATTTCATGTTGAGTCTTAGTTTCTACCCCTTCAATAATCATTTCTTTTTCAGTAAGTTGACTAATATTTTTAACCATTCTGATAATTTCTTGACTATGAACGGTGTGAATGTTTTGGGTGAAGATAGCATCAAGTTTAATGATGTCATAAGGTACAGTTTCTAATATTGCTAAAGATGAATAATCTTTACCAAAATCATCTAACGCAATTTTATACCCATGTTTTTTCAAACGTTTAATTTGAGCAATACAAGCATCAATATTATTAACAAATGTCGTTTCAGCTACTTCTATACTAATATGAGCTGGTGCAATATCAAAAGTTTTTGTTAAATGATCAATTAGTCCAACAAACTCTTTATCAAGCAAGGTTTCTGGGGTTACATTTAAAGATAAAATCGCATCTTGATAAGCAGGTTTTGAACTGATCATTTTATAATGCTTTAATGCTTTTTTGATTAAATAGGTATCAAGTTTTTTTATGTGGTTTGATGCTTTTGCGATTCTTAAAAAGTCTATCGGATTAATGACGCCATAATCTTTATCTTCAAGTCTAGCTAAAGCCTCAACGTATTTAACTTGATTGGTTTTAACATCAACGACTTCTTGAAAATAAATATCAAAGGTATCTTCTCGCATTGCATTACGAACTAAACTTGATAATCTAAACTCGTGTGTTAAATGAATTTTCATATCACTTGAATATTTTCTTACAGGATTTTGTGGTGTCGCTCGGTTAAATGCAAGACTTGCTAAATGAATTAAATCTTCTAAATTATTGGTGTGTTCAGGGTAAATAGCATACCCCGTTTTTGTATCAATATCTACATTAACAAGCGGATGATTAATCAGCGAAGATAGTGGTGCTTCTAAAGATTTTAAAATCTTCTCAATCGTTTCACTATCCGAAGATTCATTTAAACAAAGTACGACAAATTCATCCCCTGAATAACGAGCAACTATAGCTTCTTTTCCTGAAAGATCTTCGAGTAATTTTGCGATAGCTATAAGAATTTCATCCCCCACATGGTGACCAAATAATTCATTGAATTTTGAGAAGTCTGTAATATCAATGAAAAACGCAACAGCTTGTTCAACATGATGGTAATTCTTTATAACTTGGTATAACCCTTGTTGGTTTAGTAACCCTGTTAAATAGTCTTTTTGATTAAGTGATGCATCAGATTCTTTAAAGTATTGAGTAATTTCATGGCCTTGAGCTAAAATTAAGATGTTGTTATCATTTTCATCAAGGATGGTTTCAAAAGACCAAAACAAGCGTTTCTTATGATTAGCCAGTTTGATTTCAACTGCACTGTGATTATGATAAGATTCCATTAAGTGACTATACGCTTCTTTTGTTAAACCAAAGTAGTCTTTTAACTCTAATACGTGTTTATCAATAATATCACTAAGACTAATGTCAAACAATGTTAGCATCTCTTCACTGACATAAGTTACATAGCCAAACTTATCAAAGTTAACATATAAATCAAGTGTATGTTGATCTTTTTTCACATAGCCATAACTATCTAGCGATCCGCTGTATAGTTTTTCCTTATTTGGGTTAACCGTGAAATGAACGTAGGTATAACCAGGTAAATTAGTATTAAAACTAAGTCGTTTAAGTTCTACTGAAACTTTGTTTTTACCTTTAACAACATAGTATTTTAGATTTTCTTTTAATCGACTTAATGGTTTTTTTTGATTGTAATCTAAAATAATCAATCCCACAACAAGTAAAAAACCACCAAATACAATAATATTTTGTACTTGGCTATAAGTGTTAGTGAATCGATTGATTAATAAATACATACTGAAAAATAATAAAACCATACTTTGTCTTTTAATGAGCGATTTTAATCCTTTTGTCATGATCTCACCCTGCTTTGTTAGAATTTTTTAGGATTTTCATGTGTTTTATTAAATACTATGTATATAAATATATCTAGTATATATTCATTATAGGGGCAATTTTAATTCTTGAACAGCGCAGATTTGTCGTGTTTGCAAAAAAAAGCGAAAAATTTTAACAATTTTCCGCTCTTATTTATAATTATTACAATTTACTTAACCTTTTTCTGTAAATGTCTCAAAACAAACATATCAAAATTTACTCTAAAGTCTTTTTCAATCCAAGAAGTAAACTTTTCAATTTTTTTATGGTTTCCTTCCATGTGTAAAACGCTATAGCATTTAAATAAGTTTTCCTCAAACTTACTAAAGTCTTCAAGTCTAAAATAAGCCAATGCTTTATAGTAATAAAAATATTCTAGTAAATAGTACTG
>JBKHEA010000006.1:0-89134 GCA_046541015.1 Candidatus Izemoplasmataceae bacterium | reverse complement strand
TTTCCATGCTTCTTCATGATCTTTTTGATCTCTAATCCAGTATTGGAATGCACAAACTTGTGCCAATGTGTAATCAATATAATAAAACGGAACACTAAAGATATGTCCTTGTCTAAACCAGAATCCTCCACGTTCCATGAAATCATCGTCGTCGTAGACTTTATAAGGTAAATATTTTTTCTCTATTTGGCGCCATGTGGTTTTTCTTTCTTCTTTACTCATGGTTGGATTTTTGTAGATTTCATGTTGGAACTCATCGACTGCAACCCCATAAGGTATAAATGTTAATGCCCCAGATAAATGGGTAAATTTATATTTTGGTGTATCGTCTTTAAAGAATAAGTCAATCCAAGGCCAAGCAAAGAATTCCATACTCATTGAATGAATTTCACTTGCTTCTAAGGTTGCCCATTGATATTCAGGGACTTCATGATGACGACTACTATATACTTGGAATGCATGCCCAGCTTCATGGGTTAAAACATCAACATCATGCTTTGTCCCATTGAAGTTTGCAAAGATAAAAGGCGATTGATAGTTTGCAATAAAGGTACAATATCCACCACCAGCTTTTCCTTTTTTGCTTTCTAAATCCATTAGATTTTTCTCTAGCATAAAATTGAAAAATTCACTGGTTTCTTCGCTCATTTCATCATACATTGTTTTTGCTTGACTGACTAAAAAGTCTTTATCCCCTTTAGGAGTTGGATTTCCTGAATTAAACTCTAAAGCCAAATCATAGCTATACATCGTATCAATACCTAAACGCTCACCCTTACGTTTAACAAGCTCTCCAACAACAGGAACAATGTTTTCTAATACTTGTTTACGGTAATTAGCGACTTCTTTAGGGCCATAATCAAGTCTACCTAAGCGATCATATGCAAGTAAGGTAAACGATTCATAGCCTAATTTTAGAGCCATTTCATGTCTAACTTGGACAAGTTCATCATAAATATCATCTAAGGTTGTTTCATGGCCTTTGAACCATTCAGATACTGCTTGTGAAGCTTTTTTACGCATAGCGCGGTCTTTACTTTGGGCAAACGGAGCCATTTGACTTAGATTTCTTATCTCACCTTCAAAAAGAATTTCAGCTGATGCTAGGAGTTTTTGATAACTGCTTGTAAGCTTATTTTCTTTTTGTAAGAGGGGTAAAATCGCATCGTTAAATGTTCTTAGTGATTGTTCCGCTTGATCAAATAATAATTTTCCTTTACGTTTGATTAGTTCTTCTTTAAACGTTGCTTCAACTAAGGCTTTATAGTATAAGTTCCCTAGTTGTGCAAATAACGGTGAATTTTCATTAAAGAATGTTTCTTCTTTGTCATAAAATTCATCTTTTGTATCAATTGAATGACGAATTGATACGAGGGTTTGTGCGGTTGTAAAATCAAAGCGAAGTTGATTTATTTTATCCATCGCTTTTTCTTGTTCGTCTGCAGTTTTAGCGTTTTTAAAAATATTTAGCGCTTCGTGAAATGCCTCTTTTAATGCATCCATGTCAGGACGAACATACTTATAATCTTGAAATTTCATACTATCACCTCTTTTTCTATTTTATCATATCTTAATAAAGACTTGCATAGATTTAGGTAAATCATGATAAAAAAAAGAAGGTTTAAGCTAAACCTTCTAATGCTGCGGCGATTGCGCCAATCATCGCAACGCCAAATACTATGAGTATAATAACAATGACAATGAATGAAAGTAAGTAATTTTTAAATGTTGTATTTGTTCGTGGATTCAATAAAAGCAAAATAATCACAATGACATTTACAACTGGTATAGCTGCAATAACCCAAAATAGTAACCAATCTAAAACACTGAGTTGTGCTTTTTGAAACATACAATCACTCCCTACTTTTTTATTATTATAGCATATTTTTATAGATGTTTTCTGACTTCACTAATAAAATATAAACTTCCTGTAATTAAAAGGATTTCAGAATCACCTTTTGGTGCTTCTTTTTCAATGATATGTTGATAATCAATAGCTAAATGTTTATTAGGGTGAACGGATTTTTCATATAAAGTAAGTGCTTTTTCACAACGAGGATAATTGATTTCTGTAAAGAAAATCTCATCGACATTCTCTTCAAGTAGCCTTAACATTTTTGTGTAGTCTTTATCAGCCATGACAGTGAATAATGATTTGACATAATGATTAGGATAATACGCTCTTAAGGTTTTTAGGCATGCAATTAAGCCTTGTTCATTGTGTGCACCATCTATAATAATGTTGCCAAATCGTTCAAATCTTCCCGGCCAAAAGGCATTTTCTATGCCTTTTTTAATACTCACATCATCTAAGTTATAACTTGTTTGTTGGTTAATTACTTTTGCAGTTAGAATCGCTAAAGAAGCATTAGTTACTTGATGATGCCCTATCATATTTAATGTATACTGTTCGTGATCAAATCTAAATGTTGTTGGTGTGTCAAACCTTACATCTTCAAGCAAATAGTCCTTTGTATGATAGTAATCACTATGATTGTTTTTCGCGGTTGCTTCAAATAGGGGATACAAGCTTTCTTGTTCAACACTTGTAACTAATGGCACATGTGGTTTTACAATACCGAGTTTATTTTTCGCGATGGATTCTAATGTGTTACCTAAGACATTCATATGATCAAAGCCTATATTTGTAATAACACTCACAATCGGTGTAATAACATTTGTAGCATCTAATAATCCACCCAGTCCTACTTCTATAATCGCAATATCCACTTTTTGATCATTAAAATACATGAAACTAATTAAGGTTACAAGTTCAAAAAATGAAATTTGATCATTTTCTTCTTCCAAATATTCTAATGAAAAATCATATATTTTGTTAATATATTTTAGTAAGTCTTCATCGCTAATATCATTATTATTAATGGCAATACGCTCGTTAAAGCGAACGATATAAGGACTTGTATACGTCCCTACTTTATAGTTTGCTTCAATAAACATTTGTTTTAAGTAAGTAAGGGTAGAGCCTTTACCGTTGGTGCCAGCAATATGAACACTTTTAAACCCTTTTTCAGGATGATTAAGCTTTTGGGTTGCTTTTTCCATGCGGATTAAATCGTATTTATCTCCAAAGCGATGGACCGATTCAATCCATGCAACCGCTTCTTTAAGCGTACTAAACATGTTTTTTAAGTTCCTCTATGCGTTTTAAGACATTTTCTTTTTGAAGTTTATAACTCTCACGTTTTTCTTTTTCTTGATTGACTTTCTTTTCAGGAGCTTTCGCAATAAAATTTTGATTGTTTAACATAGCATCAGCACGTTTAATCTCATTTTCTAAATGAATTAAAGCTTCTTCTTGTTTTTTTAGTTCTTCCTTTAAGTCTACTAAATGTCCAAGTGGAATAAATAAAGTCAAATCCTTTAAAATACTAGAAACACTTTCTTCTTGAAGTGTAATCGTTTCATCAATGACTAAAGTTTTAGGATTAATAAACTTAATCAGATAGTCTGCCTCAATTTGCAACATTTGTTTTATAGAATCTGATGTTTCAATATAAATATCAATTGCTTTAGAAGGAACAACTTGATATTCATTGCGAATATTTCGTACTTTTGTAATGATTTCTTTTATCATATCAAACTCTTTTATGCTTGTTGCATCATAATAATTATAAGAAGTTGGCCATGATGCAATCATAATACTTTCAGCATCTTTATTTGGTAATTTTTGGTAAATTTCCTCAGTCACAAATGGCATAAATGGATGTAAAAATTTTAAAATGTCTTTTAGGATACTTGCCATAACACTAATCGTCGCTTGCGTTTTTAAAGGATCTTTTTTTGCTAAACTTAGTTTAGACATTTCAATATACCAGCTTGCAAATTCATCCCAAGTAAAGGTATATAAGGCTTTAGCTGCTTCACCAAACTCAAATTTATCGTAATTATCATTAACTTCTTTTTGGACATGTTCAAAACGACTTAAAATATACTTATCAGGTAAACTAAAGTTGTTAGGGTGCAATGTATAATCACTAATATCATGGGCTTCAATTTGCATGAGAATATAACGCGCAATATTCCAAAGTTTATTGATATAATTCCAACTAGATTCCACTTTTTCAATTTCAAAGCGTAAATCTTGTCCCGGCGCAGAATTTGTGGTTAAAAAGTAACGAAGTGTATCCATACCATAGGTTTCTTTAATCTCCATAGGATCAACACCGTTTCCTAATGATTTACTCATTTTACGGCCCTCTTCATCACGAATTAACCCATGAATTAAGACATGTTTAAACGGTGTTTTATCCGTAAATTCTAAGCCTTGGAAAATCATGCGTGCAACCCAAAAGAAGATAATATCGTATCCTGTAACCATGGTATCTGTTGGATAATAACGTTTAAAATCGTCGGTCATATTTGGCCAACCTAAGGTTGAAAATGGCCATAAAGCTGAAGAAAACCAAGTATCTAAAACATCTTCATCTTGAATGTAGCCTTCAGGTGGATTTGTTCCAACATATACTAAATCATCTTTATAATAAGCAGGAATACGGTGTCCCCACCAAAGTTGTCGGCTAATACACCAATCTTGGATATTTTCCATCCATCGTGTAAAGATTTTTTCAAACCTGCTTGGGATAAAGGTGGCAGTTGAATCAGATAGTGCTTTTTGTGCTAAAGGTTTCATATCAACAAACCATTGCATAGAAAGTCTTGGTTCAACTATAACCCCAGTACGTTCACTGTGTCCAACATTATGTTTAATGGTTTCGATTTTTGTTAATAAACCTGATGCTTTTAAATCAGTAACCAATGCTTTGCGGCATTCAAAACGGTTTAACCCTTCATATTTATGAGCGAGCTCATTCATTGTCCCATCTTCATGCATGCAAATAGGCATTGGTAAATGATGGCGTTCACCTACTAAAAAGTCATTTGGATCATGGGCAGGCGTAACTTTTACAGCACCCGTTCCAAATTCACGATCAACATAATCATCAGCAATAACGGGGATTAAGACATCCGTCCCAGGTATAAATACTTTTTTACCTAAATATTTTTGTCTCGCTTGATCTTCTGGATGAATCATTAAAGCGGTATCAGCAAACATGGTTTCAGGTCTAGTGGTCGCAATCAATAAATAATCACTTTTATCTTCTAACATGTATTTAAAATAATAAAATGCTCCTTCTATTTCTTTATAATCAACTTCGATATTAGAAAGTGCTGTTTTTGCTTCTACATCCCAGTTAATAATACGCTCTTTGCGATAAATTAAACCTTTTTCATAAAGACGAATAAAGACTTCGTTAACCGCATCATTTAAGCCTTGATCAAGGGTGAAGCGTTCTTTTTCATAGTCTACACTAATCCCAAGTGCTTCCCACTGATTTCTTATCGTATTGGCGTATTCTTCTTTCCAACGCCATGCCTCTTCTAAAAAGCCTTCACGACCTAAATCATAACGATTGATCCCTTGACTTTTTAAACGTTCATCAATTTTTGCCTGAGTTGCAATACCTGCATGATCCATGCCAGGTAAATATAAGGCATCATAGCCTTGCATACGTTTTTGTCTAATAATGATATCTTGCAAGGTATTATCCCAAGCATGTCCTAAATGTAATTTTCCGGTTACATTCGGTGGTGGAATAACAATGGTATATGGCTCTTTTGATAAATCACCACTCTTAAAATATCCAGCATCTTTCCATGCTTGATAACGATTCGCTTCAACTTGTTTATGTTCATACTTTTTAGACAACATAATATATCCTCCTAAAATAAAAAAATCCCTAACCCGAAGGTTAAGGACGATTCATCGCGGTACCACCTTAATTCTAGCAAATTGCTAGCACTCAATGCCTTAACGCGGGCAAACGGATATATCTACTTTATTCAACATATCTACTTCTAGGCGACATTCAATAGGGTCATTGCTAGTTTTCACCAACCACTAGCTCTCTAAAAATTTTACCTATTTACTCTTCCTATGCATCGTATTTATATAAAGTGTATCACACCTTTAAATTTTCTTCAAGGCTTTTATACGTAACTAAATAGCTTTTCAATCACGGCATCTTTTCCTTGTTTGGTAACGGCTGAAAACAAGATAATATCTTTAGGGTTTAAGGCTAAAGTATTTTTAATGCGTGCGAGTTGAGAAGCTTGTTGGTTGTTTGATAGCTTGTCCGCTTTTGTTGCAATAATGGTAAATGGGACTTCAATAAAACGTAAAAAATTTACCATTAAATGATCATCTTCTGTTGGCATGTGTCTTAAGTCCACTAACATGAATATATGGGCTAAACAAGTGCGCTTAGTTAAATAAGTTTCAATCATTTTCCCAAAGGCTTCACGCTGTTTTTTACTAACTTTTGCATAGCCATAGCCAGGAACATCTACCAAATAAAACGTTTCATTGATTAAGTAAAAATTTAATGTTTGCGTTTTACCAGGGTTAGATGAGGTATAAGCTAAATTTTTCCTATTTAGGAGTGTATTAATAAATGAACTTTTCCCAACATTACTACGACCAAGTAACACAAACTCTTTTAAGTTTGTGGTCGGATAATCCGCTTCATTGACAATTGTTATGGGGTTTTTTACATCTTTAATCATAATACACCTCTAAAGAAGGCAATCCTAAGATTGCCTATTTTTATGTTCTTAATATATGAGTAATAATTTCATCAATATTTTCAACTGGGATGATATCTAAGTTGTTTTTTACATCATCTGGAATTTCATCGACATCGCGTTTATTGATTTTTGGAATTAGTATTTTTTTAAGACCACTGCGGTGAGCTGCGATAGCTTTTTCTTTTAAACCACCAATCGGTAAAACGCGTCCTCTTAAGGTAATTTCACCTGTCATTCCAATGGTGTGATCAACTTTACGGTGGGTAAGTGCACTTATTAATGCAGCTGCAATCGTAACCCCTGCGCTTGGACCATCTTTTGGAATGGCTCCTTCAGGAACGTGGATATGGACATCTGATTCATCAAAGATTTTTTTATCAATGTTGTATTTTTCGTGATTTGCTCTTATGTAAGATAATGCTGCTTGCGCAGATTCTTTCATGACATCACCAAGTTGTCCGGTTAATACTAGTTTTCCACTGCCTTTATAATAGGCAACCTCAACTGCTAAAGTATCGCCACCAAATTGGGTATAAGCAAGCCCTGTTACAACCCCAATTTGATCTTCTTTATCTGTTTCGCGATTAGAAAACTTAGGTTTTCCTAAGAAGTCCGTTAAGTTATCTACGGTAATCTCTACATGCTTAACTTTATCACCAAGAATTGTTTTTATAGATTTACGAACAATTGAACCAAATAAACGATCAAGTTGTCGAACACCTGCTTCTCTTGTATAATCACGAATCATTTTCATAATGGCTTCATCGTGAATCGTAAGTTTTTCAGGGTCTAAACCATGGCTTTTAAGTTGTTTTTTTATTAAGTGACGTTTTGCGATATTGTACTTTTCGATTTCTGTATAACTAGAAAGTTCAATAATTTCCATACGATCTCTTAAAGGCGCAGGAATATTCCCTAAATAATTGGCTGTTGCGATAAACAATACTTGACTTAAATCATATTGATCTTCTAAATAATGATCGCTAAAACGATGATTTTGTTCAGGATCTAAAACCTCAAGCATTGCTGCACTTGGGTCTCCTTTATAATCGCTACCAAGTTTGTCAATCTCATCAAGTAAAAATAATGGATTAATAACTTTAGCTTTTTTCATACCTAGTAAAATACGTCCAGGTAAAGCTCCTAAATACGTTCTTCTATGGCCGCGAATTTCACTTTCATCTTTAATTCCACCTAAGGACTGCTTAACAAATTTACGATTTAAAGCACTCGCAATAGATTGTGCAAGTGATGTTTTCCCAACACCTGGTGGTCCTACTAAACAAAGAATGGTTTGTGGGTTTTTACCCGTTAATAATTTAACGGCTAAATATTCTACAATACGCTCTTTAACTTTTTCAAGGCCAAAGTGTGTCTCTTCTAAGGCAGCTTCTGCTTTGTTGATGTCTGTTTCATCGACACTTTGTTCATGCCAAGGAAGCTCGATTAAGAAATCAAGATACGTTCTTATAACCCCGCTTTCGCCACTTGCTGCAGGTAAGGTTTCATAACGAGAAAGTTCATAAAGTGCTTTTTCTTCAATATGTGCAGGCATTTTCTTTTCTAAGATTTGTTTTCTTAGATGTTCAATTTCTGATTCTTTTTTGACTTTGTCACCGAGTTCTTCTTGAATCGCACGTAACTTTTCACGAAGATAGTATTCACGTTGATTTTCGTCAATATTTTTCTTTACGGTACGGTTAATTTTGTCTTCTATTTCACTCATATGACGTTCTTTTTCAATGTCTTGAAGTAAGAAGTTAAGACGTTTAACAATCGAAGGGTTTTCTATGTATTTAAATTTATGATTTTCAGATATTTTTAAATTGCTTGCTAAAATATCTGCAAGTTTATCACTAGAAACGCCTTGTTGAATTGCTTCAATAGATTGTTTTGCGTTGTTTAAAATACTTTGTGCGTTGTCCATGACTTGTTTAACAATCATACGCACTAAAGCAATCTCTTCATCAATATCATCTTGAACTGAAGGGCGAGTTTCAAAGCTGGTTAAAAAATACGGTTTGGTTTGTTCAAAAGCCGTGATTTCTGCACGGACAATTGGATCAAATTTAACTTTAAAATTACCATTGGGTAATTTTATTTTAATACCGATTTTTGCAATAACCCCGTGTGTTAAAATATCTTCTTGTTTGGGGTCTTCAACCATTGGATTTTTTTGGATGAGTAATAAAACGTAACTATTGTGATTACGTTCAGCTTCAAGTAGCGCAGTTTTACTTGCGGATCTTCCAACTTCAGTTCTTACGTCTGTATGAGGGAATGGCGCCAAGCCTCTTATTGCAATACTAGGCAATAAGCCTTGGGTTTTCGTGTTTGCATCAAACATAAGGGTTCACCTCTTTTATTAAGCTATAAAACTATTAATAATATACTTCATTTTTGTGTTTTTTACAATTATATCGCATGTTTATTATACTTTATTATTATTGCTTAGAAAACTAATCCAATAATATTTTTTTATTCATTTAAAGGTTTTAATATACCTTCTTGAAAAAAGTGCTCAAGGGTTTTTCTGACCCCATCTTGATTATTGTTGTCAAGGGCAATGAATTTTGCAGATTCGCGGGCTTTTAATGAGCCATTTGGCATCGCAACACTATAAGCTGCATAGGCTAACATTTCGGCATCATTATCGTGATCTCCAAAAACCATAATCTCATCTTTTTTTAATCCTAAATGCTCTGCAAGCATGGCTAAAGATGTGCCCTTATTGATACCTTTTGGCATAATATCTAAAAAGTATTCTTGACTTTTTGTGACATGACAATCATTTCGTTTGCTTAATTTATCATAATAATCATTAATCACGATTTCATTTTCAATAATCAATAAAATTTTATCTACTTTAATGGCTTTAACATCGTCAAGTGAGGCAACTTCTACATAGTCAATGTACGCCTCTTTATTGTTCAGGTTCCATTGATTATAAAATTCAACTCTAGACTGACTGTTTGTGTAAAAACGGCCTTGTGCGTACAAGGTAAAATCAATATTTTTTAAAAAGGCGTCTTTAAGAATACTATTTTTTACCCTTTGATTTAAATAGTTTTCTTGTAATACTTCCTTACTAAGTAGATTTTTAATGGTTGTGCCATTATTAACTAAAGCATACTGATTAATATTTAACATTTTAACAAAAGGATAAATTAATGCCTCTGCACGACCACTTGCGATGGTAAAATCAATCTGCATGGCTTTTAATTTTTGTAATGTTTTAAGGGTTTTTATCGAAATGCTTTTATCATCTTTTAATAATGTGTTATCTAAATCAAATACGATTAGTTTTATCATAGTATCTTCCTTTAAAAAAGCACTTCATAAAGAAGTGCTTATATTTATTGTGTTAATGATTCTACTAAGAAATCAATAGTTTTTCTAAAGACAACTTCTTGATTCATGGCTGCTTCATTCACTTGAGCGCGAATTTGTTCAACATCCATGTTATATTGTTTAGCTAGTTCTTCATATTTTGCGTTAATTTCTTCATCAGTTGCTTTAATTTCTTCTTTTTCTGCAATCGCTTCGATGACTAAATTGTAACGGATTGAGCGACTTGCTTGTTCTTCTAGTTGTTTATCAAAGGCTGCTTCATCTAACCCTGAAAGTTGTAAGTAAGTTGCTAAATCAAGACCATATTGTTTGGCTTGATTTTTGATATTGTCTTTTTGACGATTTTTTTCTTCTTCAATCATCTCTTTAGGAATATCAACACTAGCATTTTTACTTGCTTCTTCAACCGCAAAGTCAATCGCTTTATTTTTAGATGTTTCTTCTTTTTGTTTTTTAAGGTCACTTAAGGTGCTTTCTTTTAACGCATCTACAGTTTCAATACCTTCTTTATCTAAATCTTTAACGAACTCATCGGTTAATTCTGGTGTTTCTTTTGTTTTAATTTCATGAAGTTTTACTTTGAAGATTGCTTCTTTACCCGCTAAATGATCTGCTTGATAGTTTTCTGGGAAAGTTACATTAACATCTTTTTCTTCACCGGTTTGCATACCAATCATTTGATCTTCAAACCCAGGAATAAACTGACCTGAACCAATGACAAGTTCATGATTTTCAGCTTTTCCACCTTCAAAAGCTTCACCATCAACAAAACCTTCAAAATCAAAGACAGCTGTATCATCTTTTTCTAAGTTTCCGCCTTCTTTTACAACAAGTTCAGCGTTTTGTCCCAAAATTTCTTTGATTTTTTCATCGAGTTCACTTTCTGTAACTTCAGTTGATTCGCCTTCATACTTAAACCCTTTGTATTCACCTAAAGTAACAGTTGGTTTTACAGCAACGGTTGCAGTATAAGTAAACGCTTCACCTTTTTTAACTTTAGTAATATCTAAATCGATTTTAGGCTGTGCAACAACTTCGATGTTTTCACTCATAATTGCTTCAAAATATGTTTCTTGAATTACATGGTTTAAGGCTTCTTCATATAAAGATTCTACCCCTTTGTGTTGTTCGTAGAGCTTACGTGTAACTTTTCCTTTTCTAAAACCTTTAATCTCTACATCATCTTTAATGCTTTGAAATGCATGATCAAGACCATGTTCAAATTGATCTGCACTTACTTCAATTTCGATTCTCACTCTTGAATCAGAAATTTGGTCGACTTTTGCCATTTATAATACCTCCTAAGATTAATCCTGTTTAATTATAACATAATGCTTTTAATTGTAAACCGCTATACTAAAAAAAGGGATTTATCCTAAAAATTAGGTAGAATGGATAAATCCTAAAAACTCTCGTTGATAAATGTTTTCATAGTGTTCGTGTGGACTTTCGTGGGTGTTAAATATATCTAAAACCTCATTATAAGGTTTAATCACTGTAGTTAAACCAAATTGTTTTTCTTCTTTAGTAAGATTAACGCTGCCTTGTTCTCCATCTGTTTCGCAGCTATAAAAATGGTGAACCCATAAAGAATCATAAAAATATTCAGTGAGTTTAAGGGTTTTTTTAATGGTTTTAATTTTAAACCCTGTTTCTTCTAAAACTTCACGCTTTAATGCATCCTCTAAAGTTTCACCCGCCATCACACCACCACCTGGCAAGGTATATAAATCGATGGTTTTATTGTGAACTAAAAGATAGTTTCCCTGATGGTTTAAAATTGCTCTAACACCAATGCGTGGTGTTAAGTGTTGGCAATCCTTTTTTTCTAAATTGTCTTCAAATAATTCAAGTGTCATCATTTTTGCGTATCAATTAAAACTGGAATAACAATCGGACGTCTACTAGTTTCTTTAAATAAGTAGCGACTAATGTCATCACGTAAACGATCTTTATATACGCGCCAGTCAATATAATTATTTTTAAACATATCATCAGAAATTTTGATTGCGAGATTATGGACATCTTGAATTAGCGCTTCATTTTCTTTCATGTAAACAAAACCTCTTGAAACAATTTCAACATCGCCTAAAAGACGTTTTTGTCTTGGGTCTACATTTAAAATGATTAAAAACACACCATCTTGGGATAAAATTTCACGGTCTTTTAGTACGGCATCACTTAAATCACCTTCTAAAATACCATCTACTAATATATCGCCACTACTTATCGAATAGGTATTTTGGTTCATAATACCATCATTAATTTCTAAAACCGTACCATTATCTAATATTTTTACAGTGCTTGGTTCATAATCTAAACTGATTGCGATTTTTTTTAAGGCATATAAGTGACGATGTTCACCAATCACAGGAATAATATATTTGGGATTTAAAATGTTCATTAGTAATTTAACATCTTCACTGGATGCATGCGCTGGTGGCAACATCGATTTATCAATTTTAATGACGTGAATATCGTTACGGTATAAGACATCTAAAGTACGCGCTGCAATGCGTTCAGTTCCTGGAACTGGTGGGGTCATTAATATAACCGTATCGGTTTCATTGATATGAATTAAACGATCGATTTTTCTAACCATGCGCTGTAACATATGAAATGGTTCATGACGATCGCCTGCGACTAATACTAAGGCATCTTCTAAAGCATTTTGATTTTTTTCATCAATAAATTTTAAATTAATAAGTGCTTCTTCTGGAATCTTTAGATAATCATGGTTTAAAGCGATATCAATCATACGTTGTGCTTTTCTACCAATGATTGCAATTTTACGGTTATATTTTAAAGCAATATCAATCACCTTTTGAATACGAAAGATATCCGTAGAAAAGGCAGAAAGAATCACGCGTTTTTGTGCTTTAAAAAACGCTTGATTTAAAGTGTAATCTAAGTTTTTACTCGTATGCGAGTGTCCACTATGTTCACTTCCTAAACTTTCAGTAAGCAATGCTAAAACGTTCTTACCTGCAATACTTGCTAAACGTTCAAAACTTGTTTTATACGCTTTATTTACATTTTGATCAAAAGTATAATCAGGACTATAGACAATAACACCATCATCAGTTGATAAAACAATTCCAAATGATTCAGGAATAGAGTGGGTAGTTTGATAAAAACTCACATGAACAGATTTAAAAGCTAAATCACTTTCTTTAGTGACAATAGAAAGCTTAAACTTTAAAGGATCTAAATGGCTTTCTACCATTGCATCTTTTAATAGTTCCATCGTAAAAAAACTTGCATAAACTGGGATATTTATTTGTTTAAGTAAACTAGGAACGGCCCCAATATGGTCCTCATGACCATGACTGAGAAAAAGGCCGACAATTTGATCTTGATGATCTTTTAGATAGGAAAAATCAGGTAATATAGCATCAACACCATATAATTCCTGTGTTGGATATTTTAACCCTGCATCTAAGATAAAGAGTTGGTTATCAATTTCCAAACAATACATATTTTTACCGTCTTCACCAAGACCCCCTAGTGCGAAAAATTTGATTTTTGACATAATGTTCCTCCTTTGGGTCTGATTTCGCTACTATTATACCACAGTTTAGAAAATAATCATGTTTAATGTCCCATGAAGTTGAAAATATGATACACTTTTTATAGGTGATAGTATGATTAATTATCCAAATAAAAAAAACCAATTCGAGCGCGACAAAGTTAGTGTCAAAAGACGTGGGATGACATTTGAAAGTTTAATTGATGAAAGTAATACATTTTACCTAAACCAAAACATTGCGGTCATTCATAAAAAACCAACGCCAATTCAAGTGGTTCATGTCGATTATCCAAAAAGACAACTTGCAAAAATCACAGAAGCTTACTATAAAACACCCTCTACAACAGATTATAACGGGGTTTATAAAGGACATTATGTTGATTTTGATGTTAAAGAAAGTATTAATAAAACTTCATTTCCCATTAGAAACATCCATCAACATCAATATGAACATTTAAAAAACGTTCACAATCAAGGTGGCATTGCTTTTTTATTGATTCATTTTAAAAGTCAAAACACTTTGCATTTGCTTCCTTTTAAAGCACTAAACTATTTTTATGAACGCAGTAAAAAAGGAAGAAAATCTATTAGTTATGATGAATTGCTTAAAGAAAGTTTACCCATTAAAGAAAGTTATCGACCTAGTATTGATTATTTAAAGGCTGTAGATATACTTTTAAAAGAAAGAAAACTTGAAAAATAAACGATATTTAGACTTCTTTTAATGAAATCTTTGAATAATTTGATCATATTTATAATAAAAAGCTCTATCTAAGGCTATAGATAGAGCTTTTTGTTATTTTATGGTTGAACCTGATTTTATCACTTTATCAGTTATTTTTGCGCCAGAATAGATTCGGCAGTTACGTTCAATAATCGTGTTTTCTGGTATGTGTGTTCCTTTTGCAATCACATTAATACCACTAGATAAGACTTCAGGACGTTCTTTGTTAGGTGAATAATCATCACCAAACCCGATTTTTGCATTAAAATCAACCTTAACATTCTTATCAATAATCGCACGCTCAATGACTGCACCCGGCATAATTTCGGTATCATTTAAAATGACACTATCTTTAACAACTGCCCCAGGATGAATAATGACACCAGGACTAAGCACACTGCGCGTGACTTCCCCTGCGACAATACATCCATTAGATATTAACGCTTGATTAATGATCGCTTTACTTCCAACTTTTACACTTGGCATTTCTTCACTTCTAGTATAAATGCGCCAGTTTCTATCATACATATCTAAAGGCACTTTATCAACCGTACCGGTTAATTCTAAATTTGCTTCTAAATAACTATCATATGTACCGACGTCTTTCCAATAATCATTAAATACATAGGCATAAACAGCATGATCTTTTAAAAGGTATGGAATTATATGTTTTCCAAAGTCTAAGTCTTTAGCTTCTACTTTTGTCAAGGCATCTAATAAGACTTGTTTATCAAAAACATAAATTCCCATACTTGCTAAATTACTATCAGCATTCTTAGGTTTTTCACTGAATTTGGTGATTTTTGTTGTGTCATCGGTCGTTAAAATCCCAAAGCGATCGGTATCTTCCCAAGGTACAGGCTGCACTGCAATTGTTAAATCTGCGCCTTTTTCCTTATGATGGGCAATCATTTTTCTATAATCCATTTTGTAAATGTGATCACCTGATAAAATCAATACATATTTTGCGGATGTGCGTTTAATCGATTCGATGTTTTGTAAAATAGCATCTGCAGTACCGCTATACCATTCTTTATATGGTTGCATCAACGTTAAACGGGTATCGCGTCGGTCTAAATCCCAAGGTTTCCCTACGCCAATATGTTCATTTAAAGAAAGCGGTAAATATTGCGTTAATATCCCGATGTGATAAATGCCTGAATTGCTGCAGTTACTTAATGTAAAATCAATAATACGATACTTTCCAGCAAAAGGAACCGCTGGTTTAACACGTTTTTCACTTAATAAATCAAGACGAGAACCTCTACCACCAGCTAAAATAAAAGCTAAAGTTTCCATCAATATTCCTCCATAATCTTTTTATAGAGAGCTAAATAAGCTTCAGCACTTTTTTCCCAAGAAAAGTCTTCATTCATAATACGTTTAACTAATGTTTTATAGGTTTTATCATCATCATAAACACTGATGGCAATTTTTATAACTTCTAACATTTCATGTGCATTGTAATTGGTGAAACTAAAGCCTGTGCCATCATGAGTATAGCGGTTAAATGGTAAAACAGAATCTTTTAACCCACCAGTTTCTCGTACAATAGGTAATGTACCATAACGCATACTAATCAGTTGGGCAAGACCACACGGTTCAAAGCGTGATGGCATTAAGAAGAAATTTGAACCTGCATAAATTTGTCGAGCAATCGCATCACTATATCCAAAGTAAACCCCAACGTATTTAGGATATTTTTGCTTTAAGTGGTTAAAGTATGCTTCAATATCTTTATCCCCACTACCTAGTAAAATAAATTGAATCTTTTTGGCTTCTAGCAGTTCTTCTATTACACTTTCTACAAGTGGGAAGCCTTTAGCTTCAGTTAGTCTAGAAACCATACCAATTACTGGGAGTTTTAAATCTTTTAAATGAAACATTCTTAATAAAGCTTCTTTGTTCATTTTTTTACCTTGAACATAATTGTTTAATCCAAATGGTTTGGCGATGGCTTGATCATTTCTTGGATTAAACTCTGAAGGATCAATCCCATTCATAATGCCTGTTAATCTATTACGACGTTCTTTAAGCAATTGACTCATACCAAAACCAAAATAATCATGCAATATTTCTTCTGAATAGGTTTTACTTACCGTACTAATATAATCGGCAGTAACAATCGCAGTTTTTAAAAAATTAATTAAATCATCATATTCTAGTTCATTACTATATTCAACATTTAAATAAGGTAATAATGTTTTCGCAAAAGCGCCTTGATAGGCAATGTTATGAATAGTAAATAAGGTTTTAACTTTCTTATAACGTTCATCGTGATCATAACTATATTTTTTGATATAAGGAATCAACCCACTTTGCCAATCATTCAAATGCATTATATCAGGGAACAAATCAAGTACATCAAGCATTTTCAATACAGCTTGATTAAAATAACCATAGCGCTCTCCATCATCAAAATCGCCATAAAGATTCTCGCGATAACCAAAATAATATTCATTATCAATAAAATAAACATCAACATTATCGTGACTTAACGTTTCAATGCCTACATACTCATCTTTCGTATGCACACCGACTCTAAACTCTTTGATAAAGTTTAACTGATCTTGAAATTTTTCTTTGATTTTACGATGTTTAGGTAAAACAAGCGATACCTCATGACCCATTTCTGCTAATTTATAAGGAAGACTCCCTAAAACATCAGCTAATCCTCCCGTTTTCACAAACGGTGTAGCCTCACTACCTACAAATAATATTTTCATGATTAATCCCTCCTAATACCATTATACCTTAAAATGGAATGAGATTAAAAAAACTTTACAGTAAATAACATGAAAAAAAGAAGCCATGTAGGCTTCTTGTCAATTAAATAGGGAATGAATTATTTATAAAGCTTGATTAGATTCGAGCAACTGAGTTTTTAGTGTTAAATAGATAATAGCCCCTACAATTACAGTAATCACCATAGATGGTAACATATAAGTCATATTATAAATAATGCTACCAAGGGCAATCGGCATGTCAGGATAATTTTCTACTAAACTTTCTTTAAAGAGTAAAATGCCTGCAAGAAAGTGCGAGAAAAAGCGTAAGGTGCTACCAATAATAATGCCTGTAATGAATAATGTCAAACTGTTTTTGTTGATTTTAAAGATAAATCCACTTACGCCTAAAAGCCCAAAGGCAATAACGTAATCTAGGAAAAAGCTCATGGGATGCCATAATATAAACCCATTAAGCATTAAATCTAATAAGCCGTATGTTACTCCAGCTATAATTCCAATTTTTGGACCTTGTCTAAAGGCTATAATGAAAATTGGTAACATTGAAAGACTAAAACTACCACCTTGTGGCATTTTAGGTAAAAACATTGCAATGAGTTCAAAGACTACTGCAATCGCTAATAAAATAGCAATTTCGGTAATTTGTTTCGTACTTAAGTTTCTGTTCATTCAATCATCTCCTAAATAAAAATGTTTTATCCAACTTAGGATAAAACATAAAATGTTATATGTCCTACGCTGGCATTATCCAGATCAGGTTAGGTCTATTCTAGTATCAAGAATACTCTCAGCCTAGTTCTCTAAGCTCCCCTAATTTAATCGACAATTTATTATAGCATGGTCTAAAGCTATTGTAAAACAAAACTCTTAGCCTTTTTTGAGTGAATTTTTTAATGCATGCTTGATTCACCTCATAAAAAAGGGTTTAGATGAACTAAACCCATGTTGTCTTATAAAAACGCTTGAAACTCTACGGTTAATCCTTCGTAATCTCTTACAAAAAAGTGATAAATATCATAATCTTGGTTGATTGTAGGTTCATCCGTAACAATCAGTTTTCTTGCAAGTTTATGGTATAATCGGTCAACTTCTTTTTGACTACCATAAACAAACGTTATGCATGCATCTTGTTTTTTTTCTTTAGGATGATGGGTACAAAACCCTAATTTCCCAAATTTAACATCGTAAATTAAACAATTTTTTTGGTCTTTATAAAGCTTAAACCCTAAAAGTTCACCATAAAACTTTTTAACATTATCTAAATCTTCAACGCGGTAAAAATGAATAACATCTTTCATACTATTGCCTCCTTAAAGTTTCATTAATATTAAATCATCATTACGTTCAATTGTAATGGGTTTGCTGTTTTCTAGATTACCTTCAAATATTGTCAGTACTTCTTCTTTAAAGATACCAAGTAACATCATGGTTTTTTTGGTACTTTCATAATATGACTTGATGGCTTCTTTCATTGAGTTAAACGTTAAAGGGAACGCTTCATTAATGACCAAAGCTGCATTTTTTACGGTGATTGCATAATCATCTTTTCCTGATTGACTTGGCGCAATGGTTAATAAATCTTCGTAAAATAGTGCAGTTTCAGGAAATAACGCAAGTTTACTAAGTAATAAAGATATAATTTTATTAGAGATAATCGTGTTTTTTATTGAAAAATCCTTGATTAAGTAGTCATTTTTAGGATCTAACAATTCGACAATAACTTGAATATCTTTTCTTTTTAAGTGACTCTCAATATAAATCAATGTATTAATCACATTCGCATCTAACAAATCTTGTGTCGTAGCGTCATTACTTAGTAAGAGTAAGGTTGCTTTTTTATCGGTTTGATTTAAGTCATCAATGACTGTTTTTAAACTATCTAATGATTCAACATATTTTGATTCAAAACGACTTTTATGAAGGGCTTCATACGCATCAAAAGATTCTTGAATAAAGTCATATTTATTGTTTTTACCAATAATATAGATACTTTCTTCAGCTTGTTCTTTTAAAGAACGTATTTTTAAGTTTTTTATGCCAACTTCTTTTATAGATTTAATCGTTTTTGTCTGATTAGTTTTTGATAATACAAATACACCTTCATGATTAAATGCAAGCGGAATACCGTGTGAATAGTGATTTAAATAACTATCTATTGTTTCATGTTCAACAAAATATACCTCAGACCCTTCAAATGAAAATAGGGATAAATAAATGTCTTCCATTTTGCTCTCAATAATCGTTTGAGCAATGATTTGACCTAAACGTCGATCAAAACATATAGGGATAATCGTATAAGAATTCAACCCTTTAACGACTTGAGCCATGGTTAATATTTTGGCTTTAGTATGTATATGTTTAACCTCTGCAACAATGGTAGGATTATTTTTAAGGCTTAACGTTCCAAGCCCTAAAACAATTTTAACCACATTTAAGTCACTCTCATTTAAACCTTCTGTGTCACTTTTTGTGTGATCTTTATTCATGATTAATATTGCACTTGCTTCATGAACTGATATATCTAAAAGTTCTTGTTTTAGTAAGGGATCACCTTGTTTAATTAAAAGATTCAACTTAGATAATTTTTCTTTTGGATGTTTTTGTTTAATCGCATTAATCACTTGTTTTTCAACCGAATATTTAGGTTCATTTGACAATAAAATAAGGGTTATTTTTTTACTTTCAACATAGAGTAAATCAGCGATAAGTTCTGGTACTTTAGCGTTATAATTTAAAATAATAATATGATTTTCTAAATAAATCTTACCTGTACTTGATTCTTTTTTACTAAAATAGTCTCTAATTGCATTGGTAGTTAATGCAATGATTGTTCCAGAAAATAAAACGATCCCAACTAATAAAATAACAACAGCTAAAAATAATGTTGGCGCATGATCAATTTCTAAGATAGCATTTGGGGTTAGCAACCACTTGACACTACCATTTGCTAAGGCATCGAGATAGGAAGTAAAGGCATCATCAATCATTAAGGCAATAAAGGCTGCAACCAATAAAATAATAATATTGATGAAAATCATCGTGATGATGATAAAGATTTTAGGACGTTTATACGTACTTACACTTAACTTAGAGCGCAGCTTTTTTGCACCCATCTCATTGCCTCCTTAAAGGATAAGTTTGATGATTTATCTATCTATAGTGTATCAACATATCGCTGAATATACAATAAAATTAGTCTTTATTGCAAGTCAAATTCATGATATAATGACTCTAGACTTTATACTTGGAGGCAATAATTATGGCAGATGAAAGTGTTTTATCGAGAGTTTGGGCCTTGTTATTAGGCTATGCATTAGTATTTATTATGTTCATAGGAAGTAATACAGGCGTATTTACTGATTTATTAACACATCGTGCAGATCCCTTTTTAATGATGCTATTTTATTTAGTATTTATTTTTACAATTTCATTTATTATATTAATCTGGCACACGGAAGAAAATCCTAACTTAAAACGCAAACTTGGTTTAGGTGCAAGTTTATTTTTTGGAGCGTTTGCATTAATGCCTGTATTTGAAGAACACGGGCAAGATATTGTTAGAAAAAGTCCTTTGATGCGTGCTGTTATTATCATTAACGTAATCGCCGCAACAGGGCTTATAATATGGGGATTATTTTTTGGTAGTTTTAGTCACTTTTTAGAGTTATGGTTAGAAGATAGTTTTCTTCATATTATGACTGTTGATTTTATTACCCTTTATATTTTCTCAATATGGGTTGCAAAAAATTATTCAAAATATTGGACCGTTGCATTCATTCCGGTTATTGGATTTTATCTATTTTTATACATTGAATTTAATCAGTATTTAAACGAAAGAAACGCATAAAAAAATGTTAGCCGTAAACTTCGCGGCTAACATTTTTTTTAGTCAATAATTTCAAGAATCAGCGGATTTTTTTCAACAATACTTTCTGTGATGGTAAAAGCATTTAATATGGTACGAATTTCTTCGGTGATATCTTCTTTGTTATTATACACATAAGCTAAGACTTCGCCTTTTTCTACTTTGTCGCCAACTTTTTTGTTTAAAACAATCCCGACATTTGTATCAATCGTATCTTCTTTTGTGCTTCTTCCTGCGCCTAAACGCATAGCACTTAATCCGATATCAAGTGCATTTAAGGTTTTTACATAGCCTGAATGTTCACTTTTTACAGCAATTAAATCACGCGTATGAACATAATCATTTAAATCAGGCATATCGCCACCTTGTGCTTGAACGAGTTCATTAAACTTATCACTTGCTTCTAAAGATGATATTTTCTTTTCGATGAGTTTACGGGCATCTTTTAATGATTCAGTAATGCCAGCATGATAAACTAAATAGCTTCCAATTTCTGTGCAAAGTGTTTGTAAATCTTTTGGACCATTACCTTGTAAAGTACGAATCGCTTCAATTACTTCTAACTTATTTCCGACCGCATATCCTAAAGGCTCATCCATATTGGTGATAAAGGCAATAACTTTCTTACCAAAGTTCTTTCCAATTTTTACCATTAATTCGCTTAATTTTTTCGCTTCTTCAATGGTTTTCATGAATGCCCCTTCGCCAATTTTAACATCTAAGACAATGACATCAGCGCCACTTGCGAGCTTTTTACTCATAATGCTACTAGCGATGAGTGGGATACTTGGTACAGTCCCGGTAACATCACGTAAGGCATAAAGCATTTTATCTGCAGGTGCTAATTGACTTGTTTGTCCAGCTACTGCGATATTAAGCGTATTTACTTGTTTAACAAATGCTTCATTATCTATGTTTATATTAAAGCCTTCAATACTTTCTAGTTTATCTAAAGTCCCTCCTGTATGTCCCAATCCTCTACCGGATAACTTCGCAAATTTTGCGCCGCATGAAGCGACTAATGGTCCTAATACAAGCGTAGTTTTATCACCAACGCCTCCTGTAGAATGTTTATCAACTTTGATGCCTGCAATTTCTGATAAATCAATGGTTTCACCACTTTTTAATATGGCTTCAGTTAAAAATGTTGATTCATCATCTGTCATCCCATTAAAATAAACAGCCATTAAAAAACTGCTCATTTGATAATCTGGAATATCATTCGATACATAATGTTTTATAATAAAATCTAGTTCTTCTTTTGAAAGTTCATGGTGATCACGTTTTTTTTCAATAAGGTCAACCATGCGCATACGAACCACTCCTTTTATAGTTTAAGGTAACTATACTATAGCATAAAGCGCTTTAATTAGCCACCTTTTTATATTCATCAAGTTTGTTTTGAATGATGGTTTTCACATGATTAGATAATTCAATACTATTCATGTCTTTATACATATCATAAGTAATTAAAGGATGAAAGTGTAAATAAAGTTTTGGTCTTTTAAACGGCCATCCTTTAAATACTTTACTAAAATCATAAATCGTTCCAACTAAAATATTGGCTTTTGGTTTCATAGCAAGTTTAAAAGCACCCGCTTTAAAATCCGTCATTTCATTTCCAAAAGTACGCTTTCCTTCTGGGAAAATAGCCATAGGAATGCCTTCTTTATAAAGTCTAATGCCTTTGATAATACTTTCTACAGCTTCACGGTCTGCATCACGTTTTATAGGTACATTACCAAGTTTCTTTATCCAACGTCCAAGTAATATCCATTTAAAAACATCTTGTTTGGCAATAAAATTAATCGGGTGATCTTTTAATACTGGTTTAATCGCCATGATGTCATAATTTTCTTGATGATTACATACAAACACAAAGTTTTCCCCTTTTTTAGGAATATTTTCTTTACCAGTAACTATGAGTTTTACATGTAAAAAGGCAAACACAAGTTTTAGCATGCCGTTTACAATATCATGATAGCGCATATTATGGGCATCTTCTTTGATTAAAATACCCGCTAGATAAAAGAAAATAACATAAAGTATACTTGTTACTAATAGCCCAATTAAAGGACTAAGTATACTTAAAATAATTGTGACTGTGTTTGATAAATCAAAAACAAATAGGGTTAATCCTAAAGTGGTTAAAGTAAACGCAAAGATCATACTAACAAATATTTTAGCGGTCATTATTAACAACCCTTTCGTAAATCAAAAACGTTAAAGCTTCTTTTTCTTCTTTAAACGTTAAAGTAAAATCATCAGCATTATAGGTTGGAAAATAGGTATCGCCTTTAAATACTTCATGAATTTTAGTGATATAGAGTTTTTCTGCGTATGGTAGTGCCATTTTATAAATTAGTGCGCCACCAATCACAAAAATTTCTTCATCCGTTTCTTGATTAGCTTTTAAAAAAGCTTCTAAATCATGAATAACAGTAATCCCTTGATAATTTAAACGTTGTCTACTAACAACAATATTATTACGGTTAGGTAGTGGTTTTTTTAATGTTTTTAAAATAGATTCAAACGTTACACGACCCATTAAACACGTATGACCTAAGGTCACTTTTTTAAAATACACTAAATCTTCTTTATAGTGCCAAGGCAGTCTGCCTTTATGCCCAATTAAGCCATTTGGATCATGGGCAACAATTAATGAAATCATTAAACACTCACCTTCCCTTTAATCGCAGGATGCGGATGGTAATTTTCTAGTTTGAAATCTTCATAGGTAAAGTCAAATATACTTTTTATATCCTTATTGATGATCATTTGCGGTAACGCTTTTGGTGTTCTTGTAAGTTGTAAGTTCACTTGTTCTAAATGATTTAAATATATATGAGCATCCCCAACGGTATGAATAAATTCGCCTACTTCTAAGCCGGTTACTTGAGCAACCATCATCGTTAGTAAGCTATAACTTGCAATATTAAAAGGGACCCCTAAGAATGCATCCGCGCTTCTTTGATATAACTGACATGATAATTTACCCTCTGCAACATAAAAATGAAACATCATATGACAAGGTGGTAATGCCATTTTATCAATAAGTGGTGGATTCCAACTATTGACAATTAATCGTCTGGAATTGGGGTTTTTCTTAATTTCATCAATCACCCATGCCAATTGATCTACGAATGTGTCTTTACCATCAAAATGTCGCCATTGATAGCCATAGACAGGTCCTAAATCACCATGTTTTTCGGCGAAATTTTCATCTTCTTTAATCGTTTGGATAAACTCATCAAGTGTTTCTCCTTGATACGAAGGACTAGCTTTATACGTTTCATAGGGCCACTCATTCCATATTCTTACACCATTTAAAACAAGCGGTCTAATATTAGTACTTCCACTGATAAACCATAAAAGTTCGTGAATCACACTTTTTAAATGGACTTTTTTGGTTGTAAGTAATGGAAACCCTTTTTGTAAATCAAAACGCATTTGATATCCAAAGGTAGAAATCGTACCTGTTTTGGTTCTATCTTCTTTTTTAACGCCATGATCAAGTATATGTTTTAAGAATTTTAAATACGTATCCATGCATTCACCTACTTCTATAGTTTACTTTAATCTTTATTTATTATACCATAGACCCCTTAAGTTTAACTAGTAAAAACACATCCATCTCTGGATGTGTTAATAAGGGGGGATTTCGTTTAAAACATGCTAAGTTTGGGATTTAGGGCTAATAAAAGTAATTTTTTCTGCAACAACTTCTGCATAACTAAATGATTCGTTTTCTCCATAGTCAAAATGTTTTTGAACAAGGCGCGCTTTTACGCCTACAGTTGAACCTTTTTTACAATACTGAACGGTGTTTTCTGCAATACCACTCCAAAGTGTGCAGCGAATAAAATCTGTTTCATAGCTTCCGGTTTCTGCGCTTTTAAAACTACGTTGTAAGGCTAAAGTAATCGTAGTCACCTTTTTGCCATCATCTAACACTTTAAGTTCAGGATCATATACAAGTCTTCCAACTAATATGACTTGATTAACCATAAGTACCTCCTTTTTATAAAGTAAGTATATAAAATAATTTTCTAAGAATCACTATACAAAAATCCTGTATTTGGGTAAAAAAAATGTAGAATTTTTCAATATGCTATGTTTTGGAATGGTTTTTCATCTTTACTCGTTAAATATGTGTGTATAAAATGAAGCAATCTACTAATTTTGTAAAGTTGTCCAATGCATCGCATTTTTTTTGTGAAATAATCTGGACTTTGATTATTTAAAGAATTTGGTACAATAAAATAAAGGAGGCCGATCATGGAAAAAGGAATTATTGCCCATAAAGGCATTAGTATTGCAAAAGCATTTAAACTTGAAAAGCCCAAAATCATCATTAAAGAAACCACTTGTGATGATATCAATACTTGCTTAAAAGCATTTGATCAAGCGATTTTACAAAGTACGAATGATTTAAAAACTATCAAGGAAAACGCAAAAGATCGCTTAGATAGTGAACATTTAGCCATTTTTGATGCGCATATTGAAATGATTAATGATGTTGAACTAATTAAAGATGTTAAAGATCGCATTCAAAATGAGCATTTACATCCCGCAAAAGCGTATGACGAATCTACGAAAGCTTTTATCACCATGTTTGAAAGTATGGAGGATGAATATTTTAAAGAACGTGCTTTAGATATTAAAGACATCGCATACCGTGTTTTATCTTATTTAGTTGGGAACCCTCTTAAAGATTTAACGCTAATTGATGAACCGATTATCTTAATTGCTAAAGACTTAACCCCCAGTGATACAGCACTTTTAAATAAAACCTTTGTTTTAGGCTTTATCACAGAACTAGGTGGTTATACATCACATACAGCAATTATGGCAAGAGCCCTTGATATTCCTGCGATTGTCGGCGTTAAAGGCATTATGGATGCTGTTAAGAATGGCGACCTTATCGCATTAGATGCTATTGACCATGAAATCAGTATTCATCCAAGTGAAACCCTCATAAATAACTTAAAAAAGAAAAAACAAATTTATTTAGATCAATTAGCAAGTTTTCATGCTTTTAAAGATAAAGCGACAAAAACTCAAGATGGCCACAGTGTAAAACTTTACGCAAATATTGGCTCATCAAATGATATCCCATCCTTAATTGCTAACGGCGCAGAAGGCGTTGGTTTATTCCGTACTGAATTTTTATTTATGGACAGTCAAACCATGCCAACTTTAGACGATCAAATCAAAGCGTATAAAGATGTTTTTGATGCGATTGACCCTGTCATTGTTAGAACACTTGATATAGGTGGCGATAAAGCCTTACCTTATTTAAAACAAGATCAAGAAGATAACCCATTCTTAGGGGAACGTGCTATAAGACTATGTTTTAATGAAGTTGATTTATTTAAAACACAATTAAAAGCGTTACTTATTGCAAGTAAAGATCAATCTGCTTGTCGCATCATGTTTCCTATGATTGCACGACTTGATGAGTTAGTAAAAGCTAAAAAAATCTTACATGAAGTGACAATTGCCTTAGATCAAGAAAATATAGCTTATCAAAAAAATATAAAAGTTGGAATTATGATTGAAATCCCTAGTGCCGCTTTAAATATTAGTGCCTTTAAAGGCCACATTGATTTTATTTCAATAGGGAGTAATGATTTAATTCAGTACCTATATGCCGCAGACCGTATGAATGAAAAGGTAGCTTATTTATATGAACCCTTTGATCCAACCTTACTGCGTTTATTAAATGACATTATCACTAAAGCACGTGATGCCAATATTGAAAGTGGTTTATGTGGTGAACTCGGTGGTGTAAAAGAAATTGCCTTACTTCTTGTAGCCATGCAGATTGATGAAATATCAATGACACCAGCACATATTTTAGAAATTCGTGCTTTATTAAGCACTGTCACTAAAAAAAGTTTAGATGAATTATTAGCAGATGTTTTAGCACTAGATTCTGCAGGTGCTGTTAAAGATAGAATAAATAAATATTTGGAGGACAAAAATGAAAAGCATTGAAATAACTATTAAAGATGAAGCAGGTATGCATGCACGCCCTGCCTCACTCGTATGTAAAGAGGCTGCAAAATATCAAAGCGAATCGACGATTACATACAAAGATAAAACCGTAAATCTAAAAAGTATCTTAGGGGTTATGAGTTTAGGTATTCCTTCTCAATCAACTGTTACAATTCATGTTACAGGTGATGATGAAGATACTGCATTAGAAAATATTTTAAGCGTTTTTAAAGATAATAATCTCATTTAGTAAATAAAAAGACACGGTAGATTCATAGTGAATCTACCGCGTTTTTTTTATCTATTTTTGAAACGTTTCGCATATCTTTTACAAATCATTAATTTTCATAAAATGTAATAAGGCTTTTTTTGAGTCTAGTGCTATAAAAGATTCGTAATTTGTATCTAAGAAATCCCCTAATAAGCTTAAAAGTTCTAAGTGGTTTTCGTTATCTTTACCAGCAATCATAAAAATGTGTTTTATGTCGATGCCAAGTTCGTGGATAGAATTTTGCATATTTAAATAGCTCATCCCGTTATCTTTTACCCCTTCACTTGGTCTAGCATGAACGATTAAAACATCTTCTAAAACATGCATTTGTCTTGGATTATCGAGCAAGTTCTTATAGCTTTGTTTACTATATTCTTGAGTGATTATCACGTTTTTTAAAAGCGGTAAACTTACTAGGTCAATAGCAGTTTTTAGCGTCAAAGGTATACTAAGATATTGTATATAGTCATGAGTTAAAAAAGTTGATAAGGTTTTAGGAACTTGTTGCTGATAAAGTTGATGAATTAAACTTTTAACTGTTGATAAATCTTTTTCTTGAATAAAAGGTTTAATGGTATTCATTATCTTATTTGGACTGACTGGTTCTTCTTTTACCATCAATGCATGATATAAATAGGTTTTATCAATTTCCGTAAATGTCTTATTAATCTTATAAACTGGAGCATCAATAGGGTATTCATATAAACTTTGCGTTGTAATAACCGCATTATAGGTCAAACTTTGATCTAAAAGAGCTTTGCTGCCTACTGCAATTATTTCAATAAAATCTAAGCTAGATAATATTTTATCTTTTAAATTTTCACACTCATGCATTGAGCCATCGCAAATTAACAAGACTTTTTTTAATTGAATTACTTTGTTTTCTCTACGTAAATGACCACCAAAATGCATCGCGATATAAACAATGTCATCATCGCTAACTTTATAAGCAATCTGATCTTCTAAAAATCTTGTGACGCGTTTTGTCATTTGAAAGAGTGCATTATATTGCTTGATAAAATTGGTTTTTAATGTATTTTCAATTTTCACTGCGTATTTATATCTTAATAACGATTGATTTAGATGTAATCTTAACCCTTTATAAAGGGTTTGTTCATCTTTAAATGTTATTGATGTTACTTGTTTAAATGTGTCAATATACGCTTGGCTTAAGCTATTTAAATAATCTTTATCAATGGGATAGTTCATTGGGTTTTTAATATCAATAAAGTGTAGGAAAACAAAGGCTCTTTCTTGTTTTAGTTCTTTAGATAAAAGCTTACTAGCCTCATTAAAGAGCGGTTCATTTAATGTACGATTTAAAGCTAAATCAGGAGGAATTGGCGTAACATCGTATTTAACAAAATAGCCAAGAACATGGCTTAAATGCGTTTTCATAGTTTCACTTAAAGGCATCTTAAAATGATTTTCTAAAAGTGATAACTGCGTTTTAACTTTGTTTAGTTGCGCTTTATCAACACCTAAGGCATCGATTATAAAGGGGCGATCCATTAAGTTTGATAATGCATCAACAATAATTTCTCTTATTCTTAAAATGGGTCCATTAATGACATAGCCTAAAGTAGGGCTGGCATCTAAGGAAGCGTAAAAGTTTGACAAATAGTTTCTCATTTCGTTTAAATCATTGATTACACTATTTTTACTGATAGAAAAATGATCCATAAAATCAGAAATTTTAAAAGCTTTTTGTTGGCTAGTAATCAATAAAACGCTGATATATAGACGTTCTTCTTGTGAACAAATATAATGTTCATAAAAATTATGGTTTAAAAAGGTGTCTATGAATGCATAACTTAACTCATCGTTAATTTGGTAAAAATCTTTTTGTTTTTCAATTGGTTTTAAGCCTTCTAAGATTAAAAACTGGTTGATTTTACTTAATGCATAATAAAAAACGCGTTTAGAAACCATTAAATGATCTAACATGTCGTTTAAATGAATGGGCTTTTTTTCAAGCATTAAAGAAAGTATTTGATAATCTCGATAATCAAACATAGTATCACCTAATATGTATTGTAGCATGAAAAGGATTTTAAGAATCTTAAAAAATGTTATAATAGTTTGGGGGGGAGAATTTATGAGAACGATTTCTATACCAATGAGTGATACCGATCAACTAGTTTACTTGTTCGAAAGTCAACATGCTTTAGGGACGGTTATTTTTTTACATGGCGCTGGTGAATACGCTTTAAAGTATGAACGTTTCGCAAAAGCGCTTAGTGAATCGGGTTATCATGTGTGTTTATATGATCAAATTGGTCATGGCAACATGGCAAAAGAACTTAACTATATCCATTTTAGTGACCAAGATGGCGTCTTAAAAATATTTGATTTATTAAAAAACGTGATTGATGTTGCCGCAATGATAGATAAGCATCTACCTGTATATCTAATGGGACATTCTATGGGTTCTTTTATAGCCCGCGCTTATCTTAATACCTATAATACTACGTTTGATGGGCATTTATTTACCGGGACTACCCTAATAAATTCGAATCGTTTAGCCCTTGGACTACGCTTAGGTAAATCCATAAAACACATAAAAGGCCCCAAACATATTAGTGCTTTATTCACCAAAACAATGCAAGATAAACCCTATCAATCAATGAAAAAACGTGGGCTTATTCAAGAACGCTTTGAATGGGTTACTAGTGACAAATCGATGCAAGAAAAATATCGCCATGATCCCTTGATGCATCATCCTTTTACCATTAGCGCGCAACTTGATATTTTACACATGATGCGGCTTGCCCAAAGACGGTGTCTTTTAAAAGAATCTGCTTCTCATAACTTATTTTATTTTATGAGTGGTGCAATGGATGCTTTGTGTGAATATGGCACAGGGGTTAAAAACCTCTTTAAATATTATCAAAAACTTGGTTATACGAACTTAGACTATAAAATATATCCAGATGTCCGCCATGAACTTTTACATGACAGGACTTATAAACAAGTCACAAAGGATATCATTACGATTCTAAATAAAGAAAGAAAGCCTAAGGATTAGGCTTTTTTTAACGGTTCAACACGTAAAATACTCATCGATAGTGGATCAATATCGTGTTTAAAATTATTTAAATCTTTTAAAGTGATTAAACTTGCTTTATTAAGGGTTTCATATATATCTAAGCCTTCATGCGTGTGTTTATTATTTTCATGCGCTAAATAATCTAAATTATCTAAACTCATCACAAAATTACCAATCATTTGTTTTTTAGCACGCTCAAACATGGTTTCATCAATCGTATACTGTGAAAGTGAGGTTAAAACCGTTTTTAATGTTTTTGTTAAAGCCTCAGGCACTTCAGTCTCACTGCCAATTAGTATATAACCATATTCTTTTTCTAAATAGACTTCAATGCCATAAGAATCATTTACTAGTTTACTTTCTAACCAGTTTTCATAAAGTGTACTACTATTACCAATAAGTAAGTCAACCATTAAAGAAAGCAGTAAACTTTGTTTTAATCTTTCTTCAGATGTTAAGGTATCTTGCATCACTTTAATCCCAACTAATACACTTGGTTTTAAGATATCAAGCGTTATTGAGTCTTCATGAACGACAACATGATTAGGTTCAAGTCCAGTTAAATCTATAATAGATTTTGTCGTTTTTTCAGGTAATACGGTATCAGTTAGTGCATTTTTTATTTCATCAGGTGAAACATCGCCAATGATGGTTAATACACTTTCTTCGGGTGCGTAATACGCTTCATGCATTGCTTTTAAGTCATCTAAAGTAATGGCTTCAATACTTTCTTTTGTTCCCAAAATATCGTCATAAAAGTAAGGATGAAAAAACATGTTTTTTAGTAAACGTTGAAACTGAAGATGATAAGGATTATCTAGATGCATATTAAGTTCTTCGGTAATAATATTTTTTTCTTTATCGACGCCTTCATGCGTGAATTTAGGAAAGAAAAACATTGATAATAACCGTTTGATGTTAGGAATTAAGTGATTGGTTGCACTAAATAAGTAAGTCGTTCGGTTGTGTTCAGTATAAGCATTGATATCAGCTTCATATAGCGAAAATAATCGGGAGATGTCTTCGCCCTCTTGTTCAAAAATTTTATGTTCTAAGAAGTGGGCAATGCCTGCAGGGACTTCTTTAATGTTACCATGTTCTTTGTAAGCACGATGAATAGACCCTATAGGTGTGGATAAAGTGACAAATGTTTTATGAAAGTGAGGCTTTAATATGATAATACATTTTAAACGGTCGTTAATCTTAAATGTATATTTTGTCTCATTAAAAGCGTCGTAAATGGTTTGATTCATCGTTTCACCCCGTATTCAAAGGTAAATAATTTGGTAATCGTTTGTGCACAACGAATAATGTCTTCTTTTTGAACATTATTAATGCCTTCAACAAACGTTGTTTCATCAAATGGTACATCAAAAAGCATGTGGCGTAATGCTTTCATGCTTAATGCAGTGATGTGATCAAAACTTTGTTTATATGAAGAAATCAAACTTGTCTTAGCTAAATTAAAATCTTCATCACTAAATAGTCCTTGTTTAAGCGAATCTAATATGTCAATCATCATTTCATATGCCTTAGGGACATTCACTGTATCAAGACCACTTGATAAAGTAATAATGCCAGTAAAAGGACTATAACTTGCGTAAACATAATAGGCTAGGCTGTTTTGTTCTCGAATCGTTTTAAATAATAATGAATCGCTACCTTCACCTAATAAACTAACCAAAACTACCATGCTTAAATAATCATCATCTTTATAAAAAATCGGTGTTTTTAAACCAACAAATAATCGGTTTTGACTAGCAATAGCTTCATAAAAATAATCTTCTTTTGGATGAAAATCATGGCGATAAATAATCGCGTTGTTTATTGGATACCCTTTTAAGGTTAAAGCATTTTTTACGGCTTGATGCGCTGATTCACTTTCTAAATCACCTGTAACACTTAAAACGATACTGTTTTTTTGCATCATCGTTAAAAAGGCTTCATGAATCATGGGAATATTGACCGCCTTCAAATTGGCAAGATCACCATAATGAAACCCTTTATAGGGATGGTCTTGCATGAGATAGCTTGAATATTCTTTACTAGCAAATCGGGTTTTATTCGCATATTCAGCTTTGATCATATCACTTAAAAACGCCTTTTCTTCTTCTAAACTAGCTTCATCAAATAAGGGTTCATGAATTAAAGCATTTAAAAAATTAAGGGCTTCTTTAAATAATTCATCACCCAAGGTATAACGATCATGAATAACCATCAGATTAACCGTATTGACATGATAAGTTCCAAATTTAGTGGATTGGACACTTAATAAACCATCATATAAAGCATCAATTGCTTCACTCATTTTTTTTCTTGATGGATACTTTTTTGTTTTTGCCTTAAGCATTTGAAACATTAAGTAGCGTGTTAACGCGCTTTTTTCTTCATAAGGTTCAAAAAAACGGATACTAATCACATTTGATTTAAACTGATTGGTTTTTATATAGTGATACGTTACATTATTTTCTTTAATCGTTGTAAGTTTCATACATCCTCCAAAAAAAAGTGCCTAAGCACTTTTTTATTTATGCTAAAGATAGTGCAATTTCCATCATTTTCGTGAAGGCATTTTGACGCTCTTGACTTGTGGTAGCTTCATGAGTAACCAGTGAATCAGAAACGGTTAGTAAACATGCTGCATTTTTTCCTGTTACTTTTGCATTATGAAACAATGCAAAAGATTCCATTTCTACTGCTATCGCTTTATGGTTTTCATAGATTTTTAAATAATCATCAAAATGTTCACGATAAAACACATCACTTGAATGAATTACGCCTAAAGTAAGAGGAATATTTAAGTTCTTTGCAGCTTCAATAAGACGCTGATTTAAAGATTCACTTGGATAAGTATAAGGGTCTTTATAGTCGCCTGATTGTGTTAATGCATAACTTGATTCACTGTAAGCACTCTTTGCAAGTAAGACATCATATAATTTAATCTCATCAGTATAAGCACCGCATGAACCAATACGAATGATGTTATCAACATCATAAAACTTAAAGAGTTCATAAGAGTAAATCCCAATGCTTGCCATGCCCATACCACTACCCATAACACTGATTGGTTTACCATTATAAGTTCCAGTATAGCCATACATATTTCTAACTGTATTAAAACGTTTTACATCTTTTAAATAAGTATCTGCAATAAATTTTGCACGTAATGGATCACCTGGCATTAATACCGTTTTAGCAATCTCACCTTCTGTTGCTTCTATATGTGGGGTTGGAATCATTTTAATCCTCCTAATAACTTTCTTTACTGGTTTCACCATTCATCAGTGAAACACCGTTACTTGTACCAATTCGAGTAGCACCTGCTTCTACCATTTGATAGAAATCTTCTAATGTTTTGACGCCACCACTTGCTTTAACGCCTTTTTCTTGAGCAACTTTTTTCATGAGCGTAACATTTTCAACGGTTGCCCCACCTGTACCAAATCCAGTAGAGGTTTTGATGAAATCTGCGCCAGCAGCGATTGCACTTTGAGAAGCTTTTTCAATTTCTTCTACAGTTAAATAACATGTTTCTAAAATTACTTTTAGCACATGGTTTTGACAAGCTTCTTTAACAGCTTTAATTTCGTTGTAAACTTCATCATAAAGGCCTTCTTTTACCCAACCGATATTTAAAACCATATCAATTTCATCTGCGCCATTTTTTAAAGCGTCAGTGGTTTCAAATACTTTAGTTTTTGTTGTACTAGCTCCTAAAGGGAAGCCAATCACTGTACAAACCAATACATCAGATTTTTTTAAGCTTTCTGCAGCATACTCAACCCACGTTGGATTGACACATACACTTTTAAAATCGTATTGAATCGCTTCTTCTAATAATTGATTAATGTCTTCTTTTGTACCAAACGCTTTTAAATACGTGTGGTCAATGTACTTATTAATATTCATAATTGCCTCCTAAATAATTTTAAATATTGCTTTAATAATGGTCCGATAGAAACAATGAAAATGAACGTTCCAATCTGTAAACTTCCAATATTGCGGTTAATACTTAAGGTTAATGCTAATGCCAAAAGTAAAAAACTAATATCGATTAATATTCTTAATTTTATCATATGTTTGGTTTTAAATACACGCATAAGCGCAATCATTAATTCATCGAAAACCCCAGCTGGATAGGTTGAAAGTATGAGTAATGCCCCACCTAAAGGTAAAAGCAATAGACTACTTAAAAACAACATAACCTTTATCATAAATGCATCAGGGTAAAAGTTTTTTAATAAAACAACATCAAATAAATCAATGAATGCACCAACCATAAAAATCGGGATTGCCATAAATAAATATTTATAATGTCTTTGTAAAATCATTACCATAAAGGTAGTAATTAAAGCAACAAGCACCGTTGCTTGTCCAATGGTTAAAGGGGTTGTTTCATAAATGGCAACGTGCAAAGTATCATAAGGACTTGTCCCTAACTCACTTCTAACAACAAGCGCCACCCCTAAAGCAATTGCCAAACACCCTAACAAATAATATATTGTGTTTTTAACACTGATAGTAACATTCACTTGATCACTCCTGCATATAAACTTATTCTATTTTACTTTAAAAAAAAGAAAAAAGCAATGCTTCATCATACGATGAAGCATTAGCTTGAAAGAACATTTCTGCAGCGTTCGCAGAGTTCAAATTCATCAGTTTCTGTAACATGCCAACAACGGGCACATGTATCACCCGAAGCCTCTAAAATATCAATGCTTAAGTCATTAAACTTATAGTTTCCTTGACCTTCTTTAATAGTTACTTTACTGACAATAAAGAGTTTATTTAATCCATCAAAACTATTTAAAAAATCTTTTAAACTTTCATTTGGGTATAATACCACATGGGCTTGTAAACTTTTCCCGATTATTTTTTCATTACGCGCTTCTTCTAATGCTTTTAAAACATGGTCACGAAGTTGCATGAAATGATCATACTTTTTAACTAATTTTTCATTACTAGGATAATCAAAGCTTGGCATGTTTTCTAAATAGACACTATCTTCTTTTTTACCTGGTAAATAAGCATAGGCTTCATCAGTAGTATGCGGAATTATTGGGGTCATGATTTTTAATAAGGCATCTATAACAGTATAAATCACCGTTTGTGCACTTAACCTTTTATGATCTTCTTTAGATTCAATGTATAAGATATCTTTTGTGTAATCTAAGTAAAAGGCACTTAACTCTCTAGTAACAAAATTGGTCACAAGACGTGTTACATCATCAAATTGATAATGCATGTAGGCTTTATCAACACGTTTACTTAAATCGCTTAATTTTAGTAACATATACTGATCAACATCCGGCAACTCATTAAAGTCAACTTGATCTTTAGACGGGTTAAAATTATCTAATGCCCCTAACATAAAGCGGAACGTGTTGCGAATTTTACGGTAGTGCTCACTAACTTGTTTAATCATTTTCTCACTAATACGAACATCACTCTGATAATCGACACTCGCTACCCATAAACGTAAAATATCCGCACCAAGTTGGTTCATTACTTTAATAGGATCAACAACATTTCCTAAAGATTTACTCATTTTGCGTCCATTACCATCTAGTACAAATCCGTGTGTCAATACACTTTTATATGGACTTTCACCGGTTGAGGCAATACCCGTTGATAAACTTGAATTAAACCACCCTCGGTATTGATCACTACCTTCTAAATAAAGGTTTGCAGGATAAGGTAATCCAAAATCTTTCATTCCACCGTGGTGTGAGGTCCCCGAATCAAACCAAACATCTAAAATATCGGTTTCTTTACGATATTTTTTATTCGGACTACGTTTTAAATCTTCAAAGCCTTCTGGTAATAAAGCCGATGCATCCCAGGTAAACCATATATTTGAGCCATGTTCTTCAAATAAATTTGCGACGTGTTTAATGACATTAGCATCTAATATTGGGGTATTATCTTCATGATAAAAAACAGGAATCGGTACGCCCCAAGCTCGTTGACGGCTAATACACCAAGCTTCTCTATCTTTAATCATGTTTTCCATACGAACCTCACCCCATGATGGGATCCAATCAACTTCATGGACAGCTTTTAACATTTGATCTTTTAAGGTTTCAATTGAAGCAAACCACTGGTCGGTTGCTCTAAAGATTACAGGTTGTTTAGTACGCCAGTCATGGGGATAACTATGGGTAATCCATTCCATTTTTAGTAAATGACCACTTTCATCTAAATCTTTAACCACTTCTTTTGAACAATCTTCAATAAACAACCCTTCATATTTTCCGCTTTCAGCAGTCATATAACCAGCTGCATCTACTGGACAAAGGACCTCTAATTGATTCGCTTGTCCTATGATAAAGTCATCCTCACCATGACCTGGTGCAGTGTGGACAAGCCCCGTTCCTGATTCAGTCGTAACATGGTGCCCAAGTAATATTGGACTAACACGGTCATATAAAGGATGTTTATACGTTAAATTTAAAAGTTCTAATCCTTTAAATGTTTCTAAAATTTTAACGGAATCAAACCCTAATTTTTCTTTTAACGTTTCAAGTAACTCAAGGGCAAAAACGTAATAATTCCCATCAACATGTGCATAAACATAATCTAATGCTTCATTGACGGCAACTGCTAAATTTGCAGGAATTGTCCATGGCGTTGTCGTCCAAATTAGAAATGAAAAATCATGTTCAAAACGACCCTTATCAACCGCATCAAATTTTACATAAATTGAAGGGGATTTTTTATCATGATATTCAATCTCTGCCTCAGCCAATGCTGTTTCACTTGAAGGTGACCAAAAAACAGGTTTTAAACCTTTAAATATTAAGCCTTTTTCAACCATTGAAGCAAAGACTTTTAATTGACTCGCTTCGTATTTTTTATCTAAAGTTAAATAAGGATTATCCCATTCACCTAAAATCCCTAAACGTTTAAACTGCTCGCGTTGTCGATCAACTTGTTTTAACGCATAAGCTTCACATTTTTCACGAAACTCAACTAGTGTTAACTGTTTACGATCAACTTTTTCTTTATTCGTAAGGGCTGATTCAATCGGTAAACCATGAGTATCCCACCCTGGTACATAACGGGTATAAAACCCACGCATATTTTTATCGCGGACAATCATGTCTTTTAAAACTTTGTTTAAAGCATGGCCAATATGGATATCCCCATTTGCATAAGGTGGCCCATCAGGTAATACAAAATGCTCATTGTTTTCGTTTTTCTTTAGTCTTAAATCATAAATGGCATCTTTTTCCCATTCTTGATAACGACTTGGTTCGTTTTGTCCTAAATTTCCACGCATTGGAAAATCAGTTTTTGGCATTAATAAGGTATCTTTATAATCTTTCATCATTTCACTCCTAGCTTATCTATAAAATAAAAAAATCGCCCTTAAAAAGGACGAAAATAATTTCCGCGGTACCACCTTAGTTCAATAAAGCACTTAATACTTTAACGCAGCAATACGGATAATCTTTTGAATTATCATCTTCACGGTGATATTAATAAAATATTTCTCCAAGTTCTCAGCACCCACTTGGTCTCTGTAAAGAAAAACTTTATCAACGTGTCCGCTTCATAGATTTTACTAAATTATAACAAATTATAAATTAAATTCAAGTCTAAAACGTTACACTTTCATCTTTATAAAACATAGTGTTGCCTTCTTGTCTTTGTAATGCTTCATCCACCGGACTTTTTAAAGCATCATTCTTTAGTAAAGCATAAACAACACTGCTTACTAAAAAGGCTGGTTTATCTTTTAAAGACTCTTTAACTTCTAACGAATCAACTTCATCTTTTTCTAAAAATGATTTGGCGATTTTTATCACAGTATAAATTGAATAATCATTGGTTAAAACATACTCTTTGGTACTAGGGTTTAACCTTTCAATCTCTTCTTCTAAACGTGTTATACTTTCATTAAGCATCTCTTTATTATAAGTAAATAAATGCATAATTGCTTCAATTAAACGCTGTGAAAAGCGCATTTGTGGTTGTTTTTCCAAATCACTTTTAAACATATCTAATAATTCAGTATTTAAAAGTCCTGCTTGTTTTAAATCCCCTGCAAATAAACTTGCTAAGACCATATTTTGTTTTTTAGCGGCAAGTAGGGTTTTGCGATTTTTTGCGCCACCTTTATATAAGCTATAAACTTGTTCATAATAGCCTTCTGCATCGGCATAAATATATAAAAGTTGATGCATGTATTTATACATACTATTTGCAACACGTTTCATTGTAAAATTTAATATGAAGATAAACGCTAAAGAAACTAGTAATACAGTATAAGTATTAGCATCATAATAAGACACTAAAAAGTACGTTGCTAAAAATAATAAGACCATACCGATAAAAAAGATATATCGGTTTACTTTAAAATCAAATAACATATTTATTCTCCTTTATAACGAGGCTATAAACATTCCAAAAGCTTCAAGGCCAAAGCCATATAACATAAACCCAATAATTGGGGTGAAGTCAAAATAGCCAATGACAATTAAGCCTCTAAATAATCGCATATAAGGTTCGGTAATTTGATGTAAAATTTGATAGAACCTTGTACTTCTTAATTCTGGAATCCAGCTTAATAACACATAAGCTACTAGTATATACAAATAAATTCTTAAAATGTAATAAATTATACTTAAAAACAAGACCATTTCTTTACTCCTTATATTTCGCAATAAATTTACGTAGTGTTTTATCTTTCAAATCTTCTTTTGTAGCAAAAACAAATATTTTTTCGCGAATCAATTCAACTTCCCCATCAATCGCATAACTAACACCACTTAAAAATATAATGACACGATTACTTTCAATAGCGTTATAGTCTTCAAAATTAACAATGACAGGTTTTCTTAACATCAACATATCAGCGAGTTTAAATGCATCGATTTCATCACTCATTTTAATAAACTCTGTGCGGTCATACGCAGGTTTTAATTTTTTTCCCATTCAGAATCCTCCGCTAACAATATTCTACCTAATCTTAACACAGTTGCGCCCTCTTTTAAAGCAACTTTGTAATCTTGGCTCATCCCCATCGATAAAGCCTTGATGTTTGGATAATCTTTTTGAAGGGTATCACGTAAGTCGCGTAAACGCTTAAATTGATCCTTTATAATCGATTCATCGCTTGTATCTTGTGCCATCCCCATTAGACCACATACATGAATTTTTTTAAAATCTTTAAGCGTATCAACAAAGTTTTTCACTTCATCGAGTGCAAGCCCATGTTTTTGAGGTTCTAAAGAAATATTTACTTGGATGTAACACTTTAAAGGCGTTTCTCTTCGTTTTTCTATTTCTTTTGCTAAAGACATATGATCAAGTGTGTGAAGCGTATCAATCAGATGAATCACTTTCTTAACTTTCTTACTTTGCAAGGTTCCAATAAAATGCCATTTTATAGGATAATCTTTTAAGTAAGCTTGTTTTTCTAATATCGCTTCAACACGGTTTTCACCAAAGTCATAAAATGCTTCATCTAAAAAGGGTTTAAATAAAGAAAAAGAATTTAAATACTTACTAGCAAGAACAATCTTTACATCAGGATATTCTTTTTTAATGGCTTTATATAAAGTTTTATTCATGACTTATGCCTCCTATTTATAAAAGTAAAAAAAGCCGTATAAATAATGAGGATAATACTTAAAAGCCACTGCAAGCTTGCATTGGCATCTCCGAATACAAAATAAATGATACTCATTACAACAATAACACCATAAATTGTATTAAAGGCACGTTTCATATTTTCACCCAATATTCATTACAAGATTATTATATCACAAGGGCTAATTTAAAGTAAAAATGAGAATTAAATTCTCATTTTACTTAAATCGTGATTTTAACCACGAAGGAATAGCCGTTTTTGATGGTTCTTCTTGGTCATTATTTGGATCTTCTTTTGTTTCTTTCTTATCTTTTTTACGACGTTTCTTTTTATCTTTATGGTCATCATACTGATCATCTTCATCAAGTTCTGGGGCATCAGTTGGTTTCACATAATCGTTAACCCCTAAACTTTCTAGTTCAATTTTACGATTTTCATCGAATCCTGCTGCAATAACAGTAACAATGACTTCTGTATCTAAATCTTGATTAATGGTTGTCCCATAAATAACGTTAATTTCAGTGGATGAAGCCGCTTGAATTGCTTCAATCGCTTCTGTAATTTCCCACAAGGCAATATTAGGTCCACTAGTAACATTAACAATAGCATCGGTTGCCCCATCAATGTTAGCATCTAAAAGTGGTGAGTGAATCGCTTTTTTTGCAGCTTCAACAGCACGGTTTTCACCATCACTAATACCAATACCCATAAGGGCAGTCCCTTTATCTTTCATAACGGTTTTAACATCCGCAAAATCTAAGTTAATAAGTCCAGGTACTGTAATAACTTCAGCAATCCCTTGAACCCCTTGTCTTAAAACATTATCGGCTTCTCTAAATGCTTCAAGCATTGAAGTGTTACGGTCTGTAACATATAATAAACGATCATTTGGAACAATGATTAAAGTGTCAACATAAGGTTTTAAGGCATCTAATCCTTCAAGAGCGGTTGCAACGCGGCGTCTACCTTCAAACTTAAAAGGCTTTGTTACAATCCCTACGGTTAAACAGCCCATTTCTCTAGCAACTTTTGCAATTACAGGTGCAGCCCCAGTTCCAGTACCTCCACCCATACCAGCGGTAATAAAAACCATATCCGTATCTTGTAATAATTCACGAATTTCATCTTCACTTTCCATCGCCGCACGTCGACCAATTTCAGGGTCAGCGCCTGCGCCAAGCCCACGCGTTAAAAGCTTACCAATTTGTAAGCGTATGTTGGCTTTTGATTGTCTTAATACTTGGGCATCGGTGTTCACAGCGACAAACTCAACGCCTTGGACTTCGTTTTCAATCATGCGGTTAACAGCGTTCCCCCCGCCACCACCAACCCCAATTACTTTTATAGAGGGTTTTTGACTGAAATGATCATTTTGTTCAAACATAGTATGACCTCCATTAAATCTTTAATGCTATTATAACGCATTTATCGTTATATTAAAACAAGTTTAAGCGTTTATTTATGATAAAATCGCGCGAAGAATGCTTTTTTGAAGTCTAAGAGTTGATCATTTTTAATCGCATCTTTAATATTTTGCATTAAAGTTTTCAAAAAATAAAGATTGTGGTAACTAACTAATCGTTGACCTAAACTCTCTTCAGCCTTAAATAAGTGGCGAATATAACTTCTTGTATAGTTTTTACAGACCTTGCAATCACACTCTGGGTCTAAACGCTGCATATCTAGTTCATATTTTGCAGCTTTAATCATAATGCGGCCTTGACTTGTATAGGCACTACCGTGTCTTGCTAAACGGGTAGGGTTGACGCAATCAAACATATCAATCCCGCGAATCACCCCTTCAATTAAGTCATCAGGTGTTCCAACTCCCATTAAATAATGGGGCAGTTCACTTGGTAAATGGGCTTTTAATCCATCTAAAACACGGTACATATCTTCTTTACTTTCACCTACACTTAAACCACCAATGGCAATGCCATCAAAACCTATTTTAAGTGTCTCTTCTAAAGAATGACGTCTTAAATCTAAAAATGGGCCACCTTGTACAATCCCAAATAAACTTTGATCATTTTTTTTGTGGACATCCTTACCACGCTTTGCCCATCTTAATGTACGCATCACAGAATCTTTCATATACTCATAACTAGAATCAAACGGTGGACATTCATCAAAACTCATCGCGATATCTGCCCCAAGTTTTTCCTGAATTTCAATACTTTTTTCTGGAGATAAAAAAAGTTTCTCTCCACTTTTATGATGGCGAAAATAGACGCCTTCTTCTTTAATTTTGCGCATGTTTGCTAAACTAAAGACTTGGTACCCTCCACTATCAGTTAAAAGCGCATGTGGCCACTGCATAAAGCCATGCATGCCACCGTGACGATTAATTATTTCCTCACCTGGTTGCAACCATAAGTGATAAGTATTTCCTAAAATTAAACCCTCACTTACCGCTTCAATTTCATCAACATCGAGTGTTTTTACAGTTGCTTTAGTCCCTACCGGCATAAAAACAGGAGTTTCTATAATCCCATGTGGGGTGTGTAAACGACCATAGCGCGCACCACTTTGTTTACAGGTGTGAATTAGTTCATACTTAACTTTCATTGGATTCACTCATTTCTAATTGTCTAAACGCATTAGAAACCATTAAGTTAATGCGATTTAACTGATTGATTTTTGAAGCACTTGTATCATAATCAATTGCTACTATATTACTACTTGGATAGAGTTTTTTCAAGGTTTTAAACATCCCTTTACCAGCAATATGATTTGGTAAACAACCAAATGGTTGTGTACAGACGATATTTGGCGCACCATGCTTTATTAAATCAATCATTTCAGCCGTTAATAACCAACCCTCACCGCTATGTGTTCCATAGTCTAAAACCCCTTCGACCATCGCTTTTAATTTTTTATAAGGAACACCAGGTTCAAACCCTTTTTTCTTCATTAACTTCCTTGCTTTATTACGTCTAAACTCAATGTATTTAATAAGAAGATTTAGGATAAAAGCTTCAATTTTTTTCCCGCCATAGTGTTTAATATCATGTATTTTTGAATCAAAACTATAGATAAAAAAATCATAAAGTGGTGGCGTTACCACTTCGCATCCTTCATTTTCTAAAGTCGCTTCTAGATGATTATTCCCTAAAGGAGAATACTTAACATATATTTCACCAACAACTCCAACTTTGGGCTTAGGAATTTTCTTTACTTCTATTTGGGCAAACTGCTCAATGATTGATTTAATCACGCGTTTAGAACGTATCCAAGAAAAAATCGTTCGATGATTAAAATAATCAATGAGGGTTAAATCAATCGAATCTTTTAGAGCTTCTACAGACCCTTTGTGAACTTCATAAGGTCTAACTTGATTGGTTAATAACATCATTACATCACCAAAGATTAATGCATCATGTAACTTGTGCAGTAAACGAGGGCTCACTTTAAAACCAGGATTCTTTTCAAATCCTGAGGCATTTAAGGAAATAACCGGTACAAACTCATAATGTGCTTTGATTAACGCTTTTCTTAGTAAGGCAATATAATTACTCGCACGACAACCCCCACCAGTTTGAGTAATAATCAATGCGACCTTATGTGCATCTAATCCTTTTTTCTTTAAAGCATCGATAAACTGACCAATAACAAGCATTGCTGGGACACATATGTCATTATGAGAATACTTCATGCCTTCATGAATCAAATCATAATCATCTGTTGTAAGAAGTTCTGCCTTATACCCTTCACTTTTTAAAGCAGAGACAAAATAATCAAAGTGATACGGTGCCATTTGTGGCACTAATATCGTATACTCTTTGCGCATCGCTTCAGTAAAAACAATACGTTCACCATCATAGGTTAAATCCATTATAATGCCTCCCTCATCGTTGATAATAGACTTCTTAAGCGAATATTTACAGCCCCTAAATTGCTGATTTCATCAATTTTAATTTGAGTATAAAGCTTGTGATGATCTTCTAATATTTGTTTCACTTCATCCGTTGTAATTGCATCAAGACCACACCCAAAAGAAACCAATTGAACAAACTCAATATCGTTTCGTTTAGCAACAAATCTTGCGGCATCATAAAGACGTGTATGGTATGTCCATTGGTTTAACACATTCACATCTTTCATATCATCCAAATGGCTTAAGCTATCTTCACTTAATACTACGACATTTAAACTTCGAATAAGTTTAGGGATGCCATGATTAATCTCAGGGTCAATATGATAAGGTCTTCCTGCTAAAACAATCATAGGAAGTTTTTCTTTTCTAGCATACCTTAAAGCACGTTCACCTTCAGCTTGAACCTCTTTTTTAAAGTCTAAATAGGATTTAAATCCTTGTTCAAATGCTTTATGTATTTCAGCTTTTTTCGCTTGATGATAAGGTTTTAATAGGTTATGCATAATATCGACAAATTTCTTTTGATTGTTTAAGGTAATATACGGTTTTAAAAAATCATCTAAATTTAAATGGTCCATATTATTTTTTACCACTTCAGGATAATAAGCAACCACAGGACAATTGTAATAATTATCGGCATGATCTTTTTCCTTAAAATTAAATGGCATATTTGGATAGAAAATAAAGTCTACTTTTTTTTCATATAAATTTTCTATATGGCCGTGTACGAGTTTAGCAGGATAACAAACCGTATCACTTGGAATGGTATCTTGTCCCTTTTCATAAAGCGCTTTATTGGAACGATCGCTCATCACCACACGGATATTTAACGCTTCAAAAAATGGTTGCCAAAATGGATAATTTTCATACATATTTAAAACCATCGGAATCCCTACTGTTTTTTTGTATGGTTTGTCTTTATCTGATTGGTAACGCAGTAGTCTATCGTATTTATATAAATAAAGGTTTGGAATCTCATCATAACTAACACTTAATCCAGCACCCTTTTCACAACGATTTCCAGTGATAAAACGAGCACCATCGTTAAAAATATTGATGGTTAATGCACATAAGTTTGGACATTTATGACACGTTGCACGCTTACTTTTATAGTCAAAAGCGCTTAAAGCCTTTAAATTTAAAAGACTAGATTGAGCTTGTTTAGCACGTTTTTTAGCAATCAAAGCTGCTCCAAATGCACCCATTAAGCCCGCAATATCAGGTCTAGTTACAAAGGTATCAATTTCACGTTCAAACGCTCTTAAAACCGCATCGTTTTTAAACGTTCCCCCTTGGACGATAATTTCATCCCCATATTCTTCTTTAACATCATGCGCTCTTATAACTTTATAAAGGGCATTTTTAACAACACTCACCGCAAGCCCGGCGCTTATATCTTTACTACTAGCCGCTTCACTTTGGGCTTGTTTTACGCTTGAATTCATAAACACTGTACAACGAGAACCTAAATCAACGGGTTGTTTTGCCTTAACTGCCATATCCGCAAAATGTTCAATCCCATGACCCAAACTTTCAGCAAAGGTTTCAATAAATGATCCACACCCACTACTACAGGCTTCATTTAAAACAATCGAAGTAATGACGCCGTTTTCTACTTTAAAACACTTCATGTCTTGGCCGCCTATATCGATTACAAAACTCACGTTTGGATTAAAAAACTTCGCAGCTTCATAATGACAAATCGTTTCAACTTCACTGCCATCTAAATGAAAGGCATGATGCATCAAAGCCTCACCATAGCCAGTAGAAAAAGCCCCTTTAATATTGATTCCTTTTGGTAAAATATCATAAAGGGTAAAAAGGCCTTCTTTTACCATTTCAATCGGATTGCCTCGGTTATGACGATAAAAATCATAAAGTAAAGCTTGATCTTCAGAAATAAGGACCATTTTTGTTGTCGTACTCCCTGCATCTATTCCTAAATACGCATCTCCTTGGTAAGTATTGATATCTAAACGTTTAATTTTGGCTTGATTGTGACGTGCTTTAAACTTCTCATAATCCGAATCATCTTTAAATAAAGGTTCCATGGTTTTTCTCATAGAATCTTTAAATTGTTTCCGGTAATCTAAAATCGCTTGTTCAATTTCATGAATTGGTTTGGCTGCTTCTTTAGCTTCTAAGGCTGCCCCAAAAGCGACAAATACTTCACCGTTTTTAGGGATAAAGACATTGTCTAAATGTAAAAACTCAATAAATCGTTTTCTAAGTTCACTTGAAAAGGTTAAAGGACCTCCTAAAAACGCTACTTTACCTTTGATTTTTCTACCTTGACTTAACCCTGCGATTGTTTGATTGACAATGGCTTGATAAATAGACGCTGCAATATCTTCTTTTTTTGCACCTTGATTTAATAAAGGTTGGATATCTGTTTTCGCAAAAACACCACAACGTGAAGCAATATCATAAAGCTTTTCATAATCTTTTGCAAGGTTATTTAACCCACTTGCATCCGTATTTAAAAGCGATGCCATTTGATCAATAAATGCACCCGTTCCACCAGCACATGTACCGTTCATACGTTGTTCAATGTTTAGTCCATCAAAGAAAATTATTTTAGCATCTTCACCCCCAAGTTCAACACAAACATCAATATCTTTTACATAATGTTTTAATGCACTTGTTGCACTAATTACTTCTTGAGTAAACTGTGCATGGATATACTTAGCTAGCCTAAGTGCGGCGCTACCGGTAAAATTAAATTGAATCGCTTCATCACCATAAACCGTTTTTAAATCACTTAAAAGATTTGTAAGTGACTTTGAAACACTGCTTAAATGACGTGTATATTTTTTATACACAATTTCATTTAATGCATTGATTACAACGATTTTTATCGTTGTACTTCCGATGTCTATACCTGCTCGTAAAGTCATTGTTTCCCTACTTCCTTTTCTAAGTTTCAAACCATATTATATCGTAAAATAGCCAAAAATACTATATCAACTAAAGTTTTTATAAAGTAAGCGTTTTATTCTAAAATAATAAATTTTTAAACTATAAACACATAATTAATTAATTTTTTTAATTATATAATTAATTATTTTAATACTTTGCTTGACTTTTTTATGTTTTAGCGTTAAAATAAAACCATCCTAAGTATGGAGGTGGCTTATGAACACCCTTGAAGTTTGTGAAGCCTTATATGATGGGTCTTTGACAAGTCAACAAGCGTATGACACCCTTACCCCTATGATGAACAGACGCGGGGTTAAACGGGCGTTTTTCATCAAAATGCGCATTACATTACCAAATGAATCAAAACGACTCAATGCGTTTTTAAGAATATTGTTTGCTATTCCACTACCCATTGGTTTAGTTCGATTTGGTTTAAGATTTGCCCCAATCGATGAACAATTTAAGAAAAATCAAATAGAAGGTCTTTCTAAAGATGACCTAAGTGCTTTACTAAAATATGCCCGTGGCACTAAAATAAAAATAGAAAGTGAGGATGCGATTATTCGCATTGTCATAAAATAAAAAGGAGCGCGATACAATGCAAAAACACGTAATTGGTGAATGCCCGATTTGTAAACACGATTTGTTTGTGACCAAATTAGAATGCAGTAACTGCCATACAGAAATTAGTGGACAATTTCAATTATCAAAGTTTAATTACTTATCCAAAGACCATCTATATTTTATTGAGCTTTTCATTAAAAATAAAGGCAGTATCAAACAATTAGAAAAAGAACTAAATATCTCTTATCCAACCGTTAAAAAAATGCTTGATGAAGTCATTGTTAGTTTAGGCTATACCGTTACTGATGATGAAGAGGCAACGTCAAAAGATAAAGATGAGATTTTAAAACAACTTGCAGAAGGTAAAATTACTTCTGAAGAAGCTTTAAAACTCCTTAAGTAGGTGATATTGTGAGCCAAGAAAAATTAAAAATATTAGAAATGATTGAGAAAAAAATCATCACACCAAAAGAAGGCGCTGATCTTCTTAGTGCAATCGATAAAGGTGAAAACATAACTGAAAAAATAAGTAAAAAACAAGCCTTTAAAATGTTTAAAATTCGCATTTTAAGTCATGATGGTGACAAAGTGAATGTTCAAATTCCTCTAGAATTTGCAAAAGTTGCTTTAAGAAGTGGCGGTAAACGCGGGAGTATCATGAAAATGGATAAGTTAAAAGATATGGATCTCGATTTAGATTTTGATGCCATTATTGACATGATTGAAAGTGGCACAATGGGTAAAATTGTTGATATCGAGTCTGGTGATGGCGATATAGTAGAAATTATTATTGAATAACGTTAAAATAAAAATGGCTTTCCAATTATAGAAAGCCATTTTTTTTATTGATCAAGATCAGTTAAAAACATCGCATCACCAAATGAGAAAAAGCGATAGCGTTCATCAATCGCATGCTGATAAGCATGGAAGATAATTTCTTTACTACTAAAGGCGCTAACTAACATGAGTAGCGTTGATTCAGGAAGATGAAAATTTGTTAACAAGGCATCAACGCATTTAAATTTATATCCTGGATAGATAAACAAATCACTAAACCCACTTAGTGGCTCGATTGTGCCATCTTGATTTGCGACTGTTTCAAGCGTTCTAAGTGACGTCGTTCCTACCGCAACAACGCGTCTATTTTCATTTTTTGCTTGATTAATAAGCTGGGCTGTTTCTTCTGAAACAGTATAATATTCTTCATGCATTTTATGGGTTTTAACATCTTCTACTTGAACTGGTCTAAAGGTTCCTAAGCCAACATGCAGGGTCACAAATGCTATTTGAACGCCTTGCGCTTTTAAAGCATCTAAATAATCTAACGTAAAATGCAAGCCTGCAGTAGGCGCTGCAGCACTACCAAGGTGTTTATTGTATACCGTTTGATAACGATCTTTTTCTTCTAATCGCTCATGAATATAAGGTGGTAAAGGCATTTCGCCTAAGGCATCAAGTATTTCTAAAAACACCCCATCATAGCGCATTTTAAATCGTCTTAACCCTTCTTCTTTTTCCTCAATACATGTTGCAATAATCGCATCATTGCCAAAACTTATGCGTGTACCAACTTTAACTTTTTTAGCTTTTTTTACCATGCATTCCCAAACATCATCTGCTTCTTGTCTTAAAAGTAATAACTCAATGACTGCCTGTGTATCTTTTTTTATCCCAATAAGTCTTGCGGGTAAAACAGCGGTATCATTTAGTACCAGTACATCACCTTTTTTAAGATATTCTTTTAAGTGAATAAAGGTTGTATCAATCAATTTTTTACTGGTTTTATGAACGACTAAAAGTCTAGAATCTGTTCGATTTTTCAAAGGACTTTGAGCTATCAGTTCATCAGGAAGATGGTAAGTAAATTCTTTTAACTTCATTCAAACAACCCACCTTGCATAGGTTTTTTTAAGTGTTTATAGGCTTTATCAGTGGCCATGCGACCACGAGGCGTACGTTTAACAAATCCAAGTTTGAGTAAATAAGGTTCATAAACGTCTTCAATGGTTGTCACTTCTTCTGCGATTGATGAAGCTAAGCTTTCAACCCCAACTGGTCCACCATTAAATTTTTCAATTAAGCCTTCTAAATAAGCATAGTCTTTTTGGTCAAGCCCTAAAGGGTCAATGCCAAGTTTATTTAAGGCAAGTTCAGTGATTTTTAGATTAATAAAACCATCATTTAAGACATCTGCAAAATCTCTTATACGTCTAAATAAACGGTTGGTAATACGTGGTGTCCCACGACTTCTTCTAGCGATTTCAACAATAGATGCTTCATCAATCTTAGATTCATAAATTCTTGATGTTCTTTGACATATTTTTTCTAAAGCATCTTGGTCATAATATTCTAACTTATGGACTACCCCAAAACGGTCTCTTAAAGGCGCAGTTAAATCGCCATATCTTGTTGTAGCACCAATTAAAGTAAACGGTGGCAAATCAACACGAATTGAACGTGATGTTTCATCTTTACCCACGATTAAATCAATCGCAAAATCTTCCATTGCTGGATATAAGACTTCTTCTACAATCTTTGGTAAACGGTGAATTTCATCAATAAATAAAATATCACCTGGTTCTAAACTAGTAAGCAATACAGCTAAATCTCCACTTTTTTCAATACTAGGTCCACTTGTGACTTTAATTGAAACCCCGATTTCATTTGCGACAATATTAGCCAAAGTCGTTTTTCCAAGCCCTGGTGGCCCATATAACAAGACATGATCAAGCGATTCATTACGCTGTTTAGCGGCACGAATAAAAATATCCATCATTTCTTTGACATGATCTTGACCTATATATTCACTTAAGGTTTTTGGACGTAAACTTAAGCTTTCAATATCTTCTTTTAATAAATCACTAGAAACTAAACGATCATTCATACTAACACCTCACTAAAAATTATACACGAAAGTCCCTCTTTTACAACCAAAAACCCTTAATTACGTGATTTTCTTTGATTGTCTAAATAACTAAATTGTGATAAAATATAACTAGCGTAATTTCTTGTAAAGGAGGACTATAATGCTTAAAAAACTATTTTCAGATAAGACACCCTTAGATAAAGCGCGATATGAGATTGAAAAAACCTACAACAAAGAGATTCAATCCCATTATAAAGCGATTGAAAAAGTAAACGACAATCTCGATCAATTAACCCAAAAAAGTTTGAAAGATTATGAAAATATAGAACGAAAGTTAAACCAACAAGTCAGTGTATTAGAAACCTCCTTAGATAAAGATTTAGGCTTATTAGAAAAAAATCATCAACAAGACTTAAAAATTAAAGAAGAAAGTCTTACCAAACTAGAAAGAACTTTAAATGATCAGATCAAAGCCTTAAAATTAGACTTTGAAAAAACTATGGTTTATTTAGAAGATGATTTAAAAGCCATTGATGAAGAAAAAGCGATTACTCTTAAAGAAATTGAAAAGAAATATTTATCTAATACATCCATTTATGAAGACAAACTTAGCTTATTTAAAAAGAACTTAGATAAAAATCAAAAAGAAACCAAACAAAAGTTTAAAACCATCATAAAATCATTAAATGACCTCTTAGAGAATTTAAATACTGATGGTTTTAAGTCCTATCACACATTTGACGAACAAGTTAATGATTTATATAAGAACTATATTGACAAACTAAGTTTAGAAACCACTTCGATTGAAGAAATAAGAAAAGAATTTTTAAATGAAACCTTAAATCTAAGAAAGTCTTTGAATCTCATGATCAAAGATATCGATATAACAATTAGTAAAACGCGTGCTTTAATCGAAGCGCCTTTTATTGCGTTTAGTAAATCTTTATCGAATTTTGATCAATCCATTAAAGGGCATACCACCAAAATCATTGATACAATTAATCAAGATTACACCTTTGAAATGATGCGACTTGAAGCCAACACACAAAATCAAGACGAAACTTCTAACGATAAAGAAAAAAGTAAAGATATTAAAGCGCGCACCAAACTTGCCCAAGCTAAAAAAGAAGCTTTAACCTTTGAATTCGAACAACTAGAAACGCTTTTTGATGAAGAAAGTGATTACTTAAAAACATTACTAAACCATGAAAAAGCATTACTCGATCAAGCAATTGATCACTATGAAGAAACCATTAAAATGATACACAACAAACTAAAAGATCTCTTTAGTGTATCAGAAAATTACATAGAAAAATTTAATAACGATTTAACAGCGTACACTAAAAAAGATACTCTAAATGAATCATTCGAAGCTTTAAAGACACTTTTTACGAGTGCGCTTGAAAGTTTCAAAACCTATGAAGAATCCCGCATTAATGCCCACATCGAATACACTGAAAAACGTTTATTGACTAGTATTGAAATTGATGAAATTTCAATGTTTTTAGATACATTAGAACCGTTAAAAGAAATCGAAACCAGTAAGCAAAAAATAAAAGTCGAACAAGAAGACGCTTCTATCAAACACGATATTGATAAAGCGAATTTAAACCATCAACGCACTTTAAAAACCTTAGAACATGAAACACATGTTAAACAAGAGCGTTTTTTAAACGATTTAAAACTTAAACAAGCCAAAAAAGAACTTGATTTATTAAAAGTAAAACAAGACCACGAAAGAAAAAAACTTCCTTTAAGCATTCAACAAGCAACCATTGATATAATCCATGAAAGCAAACAAAAACATATAGAAAGTGATTTAACCCTTTTAGAAAATAAATTCACCTTAGAAAAAGAAAAAATCACTTTAGAAACCGAAATTAAAACCCTTGCAGCAAAAAAAGAACACGAGCTATCACTCATTGAACTTGAAAAAGAAGCCGATGAGGCAACCCTTCATCAAACCAATGAAATTGAACAATTAAAACAAGCTTTAAACATCAAGTTAGATCAATTAAAAGCCCAAAGTATAAACGAAGATAAACAAATCGAAAAAACGCTTAAACTTCATGAGAAAGAACATCATGAAGCGATTAAAACACTTAATAAACGCATTGAAACAAAACATGCAAACCATGAAGAAGCTTTACGATTCATTGATAAAGCCTTAGATAAAGAAATCGCAGCCCCAAAAGCACATCAAGAAGAAATTCACAACTTAGCTAACCATAAAGTACGTCTATTAAATGAACAATTTGCATTTGTAAAATCTGAACTATCTAAAGTTAAAGATGCTTTAAAATCTCCTGAAGTCTCATTTAAACATCTATTACCGCTCGTTGGTGATGCTTTTATTCATGATGTTAAAAACTATATTACCCACACGTTTGATTTATTAAAAGAAAGTCATGCGTTTGTTTATCATGTCACATTAAAACAAATCGATCACCTCGATAATCCAAGAAAAAAACAAACAAGTCTTGATAAAGCGAACAACGATTATGAAAAAATCATTCAAAAAATCGATAAATCAAAAGATCATTTAGTAGAAATGATAATCAGTCGTATTCAAAACGCAAAAAGTTTAATTAAAGATGATAATAAGCCTACCTTACAAAGTATTCGCTCAATTATAAAACCATTATCTGAACTACTTGATGAACAAATCAATAAACACCGTTTAGCATTAACTGAAGAAATCACTTCATTATTTAAAGAATTAACGCTTTCTGATGCTTTAATCATTAAACGCGCTAAAGAAAACCACGAAAAAGCCATACAACAAGAAAAAATGAATTTTCAAAAACTCATTGCCCCAATTGAACAAGAGTTAAAAGAAAAAAACGATGCTTATGAAACATCTTTAGAAACCATTAAACAGGCTCATGAAGCTAAAAAAGAAAAGGCTTTAGAACCAATTAATGCACGCATTGAAGCCTTCCGTAAAGAAATTATCGATAAACAAACCCAAAAAGATTTATTTTTAAAACGCTTTAAAGATCAAAGGGATGAAGCGATTGCGCGCTATCAAGAAGCACTTAACTTAATTCAAAAAGAAAAAGAATCCATGATTGCATCGCTTAAAGAAAAAACCCAAGCCAAAAAACAAAAACTAAAAAGCCGTCTAGAAGATGCTAAGGCATTACAAAACCATGAAAAACATATGCAACAAGTTTCAACAGAAAATCTTGATATGATATTAGATGACAAAATTACTGAAATCTCTTATGCCTACGATACAGCGCAAGGCTCTATAGATGAAACCATCAAACAATTAAAAACAACTTTAAATCAAGAAAAAGATCAAGCAACGCAGTCTTTAAATCAAGCCTTAAAACACTTTGAAGAACGCATGTTATCAACCGCTCCAAGACTTGAACAATTTATTGAAGAAGCCACAAGAAAACTCAATCAAGAAGCCGCAAGCAAAAAACAAAAACTAGTATTCTTACATGACCAAGAAACTAGTTATCACGAAACATTAAACAAAACTTTAAATGATGCCTTATTACACTTAAAAGAAGATTTAAATAAAGCACTAATCCACTATAAAGACTATCTAGCAACCTTAGAAACCTCAACTGACAACATTGATCCACTCATAAAAACCAATGATGATTTCTTTGATAATTTTATTGAAAATGCACTTGATAGTTTACTTGATAAAGACATGAAAGGATGATCTTTATGGCTAAGTCCAAATATGAACTTTCTACCTTATCAAAAGCTAATAAAGATCTAGCCTTGCTGATTGATGAAGACTTAAAAAAAGAATCAGAACTCTTACAAAGACTTATTAAAGAAGTCTATGAGGCTAATCAACAAGTAAAAGAAAGTCATATGAAACGCGTTCAAGAAACTCAAGATAAACTAAAAATCTTAAACGCGGAAATTGATCATTTAAAAGAAGACATTGATCAAAAAGACCATGAAACTACCATTGAACAGTTTAACTACTTACTAAAATCAAAAGATGAAGTCTTCGATGCATTAAATACCATGCGTCTTTTTAGCACGAATCACTATTTAAACCACCCAATTCAAAATCACTTAAATCAACTAAGAACCCAAATCATCGATGAGTTTTCTAAACACTTCAATCAAAAGTCTTCACTTAACAAGACAATTTATAAACCTTTAAATGATCTAATAATTATTCTTATTGAACGCTTATTTTACAGTACCAAAAACATGCTTGATGATCGATTTTTAAATGATGAAAGTATCCATCAGACAAAAATCAAACCTTTTAGCATGCAAGATACTATGATTCAAGAATTATTTAAGGAACTTATTACGCTTTATACTACTTTAAAAGATTCTCATACCCACTTCTTTTATCAAAGTGCTGAAGATGATTTTCTAAGTGAAAAAATAGATGACCTCTATCAAAGTGCTGTTAAAAAAATTAATCAAAAAATAGATAAAATAAAAACCAATTATTTAGAAAAAATAGAAGCCATTGACACCCAGCTTAAAACTTTAGAGCATGAAACCTTAAGTGCTTTAAAAGAAAAATACAAAAAGCGTCTTGATGATGAACAAAAATTACGTGAATCGCTCCAAGATGATCTAAAACAAATTCGATTTGACATCATGGTCGCAGAACGTAAACAAGATATAAAAGCCTTAGAAACACTAATGAAACGTTATGATGATTTAGAAAAACAAAATCTTAATTTATACGAAGAAAAGGTCAAACAACTCGCTGAAGATAAACTAAAAAAAGAACGCGCACTTTTAATAAAACAACGTAAAAAATTAGAATTTAAGCGCGAAGAAGAACTTTTAAAAGCACGCATAGCCCTTGAAGTTGAAAAAATTAAGTTCAATGAATCTACTGCGTTATTTAAACTCCGCGAAGATCAAAAAAGTTTAGAACATGATAAAGCACTAAACCTTAAGTTAATCGACGATTTCAAACAATTCTACCATCACTTAAACGATTACAAAAAGCACTTGTTTAACTTCTATGATACCATCATGCGATTAAGTCATGGGTTACTTCTTTCATTAGTAAAAATCGAACAAGACACATTAAGTTTAGTAGATCCTGTAAAAAAAGAAGTAAAAAAACTTGAACTAAAACTTGTTGAATCTTTAAAACAACAAAGATTTATGCAAGAACATTTAAGTGTTGAAATTGATTATTCATTTAAAGAAACAAGACTTAATTTACTCTTTGAACAAGCCGTTAAGGAACGTTTACATGAAGATACAAGCAATAAATTAACCGATAAAATTAAACGCATTAAAGCTCAAGAAGATGCAAAAAACGAACTGATTTACCAACATGCTTTATTAGAAATTGCAGAAAAAGAAAAGGAACTTCAGCTAATCAAAATTCAATCATTATATGAAAGTGAAGTCGATTTAAACAAATCGCAAGCTGAACGTTTAAATATTGGTATTGGTGTTAATGAAAGCATGCTTAAAACAACGGTCGAAAGTCAAATTCATTTTGCTAAACAACAAATTCGATTTGCTGAAACTGAATATGAGGCACGTATTGAAAATATCGAGCGTACTAAAGCACAAGAAATAGAATATGCACTATCTAAATTAAATCAAGCCAAACAAATTTATCTTTATGATAAAAATGAACTCATTAAAGAGCGTGATCAAAAACTTGAAACACTATCTTACCGTATGGCTTTATTTACTGAATCAAAAGACCGTAAAAAACTCAAAGATCAAGAAGACCATATTAATTTAAGCTATCAAACTAAAATCGATGCCATTGATCAAGCTTTAAACGATGATCAAGCCATTCTTCGCTACCAAAAACAAATCGATGCTGCTGAAAAACGGGCAGAAAAAGCTAAAGATGACGCGCTTACGATTAAAGAGCGTTCAATTGAAACATTTAAAGACTTACTTACTCAAAGCGAAGAAAAACTAGATTTATTCACAAAAAAACGTGAAGAAGCCTTAGTACCTTATATTGAATCTGTTGCAGGCGATAAAGCTAAAATGCGTTTAGATGAAGCGCTTGAAGAAGTTAATGAACAGTATCTTGAAAAAATCAGCGCGCCTAAAGCACGCATTGAAGTCTTAGAAAACGAACTGAAAAATGTTACTGATAATACGACTGATGAGACAGTGATCCTTGAAGACATTGAGGATAAAAAACAAAAACATCAAGAAGCTTTAAATGCTTTAAAACTTGAAAAAACACAAGCCCATGAAACTATAAATCAAAAGACATCTGTCTTCTTAGAATCCTTAAAAACAGCTTTAGAAAAAGTTGATCAAGATGATGAGACTTCGATGAAAGAAAAAACATTAGAAAAAATTAAACGTCAAGTCGAACACTTCGATAAGACACAATCACTTGCCCTAAGTCGTTTAAGTAATAGTTTATCAAGTGATCTAGCTGTTCACATCAACTCACTTAATAAAAAAGTTAACCTTATCAATAAAAAATTAGATGCTGCAATAAGACTTTATAAACGCTACTTAAAGTCTACAAGTCAAAGTCAAAATAGTAAGCAAAAAGCAGTTATCAAAACGTTAGAAGAAAAACATAAAAATACCATTGAAGAAATTGAACGACGTTACTAAAAAAGCCTAATAGATTGATTTAATCTAATAGGCTTTTTTTATATAAGGTATAGTTGTTTTACTTTAATGATTTTAAAAAACTATTACCATGTTCAGTTTTTGCTACATTAAAGTTTTCACTTATGGTTGCAGCAATATCTGAGAAGGTCTCGCGAACAGGAAGTTTTCCACCTTTTAAAGTTTTATTGTAAACAAATAATGGTACATATTCACGTGTATGATCTGTGCCGGTATGCGTTGGATCATTCCCATGATCAGCCGTGATAATAAGTAAATCTTCTTCTTTTAAAGTATCGAGCAAAGTTTTTAGTTGTTGATCAAAGGCTTCTAGTGATTCTTTATAGCCAACTGGGTCTCTTCGGTGCCCATATAACGCATCAAAATCAACCAAATTTAAGAAAGCTAAGCCTTCAAAATCTTTTTTCGCGTAATTGATGTAATTTTCCATACCTTCTTGATTTGAGGCTTGTTTATACGATTCAGTAATGCCTTCACCATCGAAAATATCATTAATTTTTCCAAAAGCAATGACATCAAATCCATCCTCTTTTAAGTAATCAAGTGTGGTTTTACCAAAAGGTTTTAAAGCGTAATCGTGGCGATTTGGCGTACGCTTAAACTCACCTTTTTTATTGCCGATAAATGGTCTTGCTATCACACGACCAACTTTATACTCATCTTTTAAAGTAAGTTCCCTTGCAATTTCACATGCTTCATAAAGGGCTTCTAAACCAATTTTTTCTTCGTGCGCGGCAATTTGTAAAACACTATCAGCACTGGTATATACGATTAAATCTCCTGTCTTAAGTTGATGTTCCCCGTATTCATCTAATATTACGGTCCCACTGCTAGCTTTATTCCCTACAATTTTTCTTCCTGTACGTGCTTCAAGCGTTTTAATCAAACTTTCAGGAAATCCTGTATCAGTAAACGTTTGAAATGGTTTTGTAATTCTTAAACCCATGATTTCCCAGTGACCTGTCATTGTATCTTTTCCAACACTTTTTTCAGCCATCTTAGTATAGTAAGCAATAGCATCGTTTGTAGGGTTAACCCCAACAATATCGGTTAAATTACCGTAACCCAAACGCTCCATCGTTGGTAGATGAATACCACCTGTTGCAATACTAATATTTTTGATGGTATTGGTTCCTTCATCACCATAATCTTTAGCGTCTGGCATTGCGCCAACGCCTACGCTGTCAATAACAATTAAAAATATACGTTTATACATCTTCTCTCTCCTTTTTTGCGTGTGGATGATAGCGATCATACACCGCAATTAATTGTTTTTTACTTATATGAGTATAAATTTCTGTGGTCGATACATCAGTATGGCCAAGCATTTCTTGAACAAATCTTAAATCGACCCCTTCTTCTATTAAATGAGTCGCAAAACTATGCCTTAAAGTATGTGGGCTTACGTCTTTATTAATGCCTGCATCACTTGCAAGTTCTTTTAGGATTTTGTAAAAGCCTATGCGACTCATCTTCTTTCCAAAACGATTTAAAAATACATAGGGAGTTGGTTGTTTGCTTAAATATAGTCTAGCACTTTCCAAATAAGTTTTCATGGCTTTTACTGCTAAACTACCAAGTGGGACAATTCGTTCTTTATTTCCTTTTCCGATAACATTGATAAAGCCCATATTGATATGCAAATCATTTACTTTTAGTTCAAGTAATTCACTAATTCTTAATCCAGAACCATATAAAAGTTCAATCATGGCTAAATTTCTTTTTGAAAGATTTGAATCTGTTTGTTTTACTCTTTCAATGAGCGCTTCTATTTCTTCTATCGATAAAACTTCTGGAAGACGTTTTGTTTTTTTAGGCCGATTAATGAGTAAAATCACATTATCCTTCACTAACTTTTCTTCTAGTAAAAATTGATGAAACTTCTTCATTGCTGATAACTTTCGGCTAACAGTTGCGCTTGAGCGATGTTTTTTCCTTAGTGTCATCAAATAGCTTTTAATAATATCTTTGGTGATTAAACTTGCATCGTCAATCCCTTTAAATTCAAGATAATTAACATATTGAGTTAAATCACGCATATAAGCATCAATTGAGTTTTTACTCAATTGATGGGTCATTTTTAATTCATATTCAAATTCTTTAAGCGGTTGTTTAAACATAAAAATCATCCTTAAAAAATTTCAAAGATATAGTTTCCTAACATTATTCCTTTGCGTGTAAACTTCAAATACCCTTCTTCATATGCTAAAAACCCTTCATGAATAAATGTATTGAGTTTAGGATAAACTTGGAACAAATCAACATTAAACGTTTTGTTTAATGAGGCAACATCAACACCTTTTAAAACTCTTAAACCCATTAATAAAGCATCTCTTAATCCTTCATAAGGGTAGGTTTCTAAGACAACACTTTTATGGTTTTCGATGGCGTTTAGGTAGGCTTTTACATGAGAAATATTAACATAGCGTACGTCATGAATCTTACCATGAGCGCCAGTTCCAACGCCTATATAGTCATCATTTTGCCAATAAACTAAGTTATGTTTTGATTCATAACCTTTCATTGCAAAATTGCTGATTTCATAATGATGAAAGGGTGTATGCTGCATTCGATCAATAATATACTCATACATCATTGCTTCTAAGTCTGAATCATTCATGGACACTTTTCCCTTTGATACTAAGTGGTGTAACCTTGTTTTTTCTTCTAAAATTAAACTGTAATAAGAAATATGTTTTATATTTAAAGAAAGGGCAAACTCTAAATCTTTTTTCACATCATCAAGCGTTTGATTAATTAAGCTAAAAATTAAGTCAATGCTTATATTAGTAATCCCAACTTCATTAAATCGTTTCATCGCATTCAATACATCTTGATTATCGTGCTTTCTATTTAAAAATTTTAATTGTTTTTCGTTAAATGTCTGAACACCTAAACTAATACGATTTACACCATATTTCTTTAACAAAGTTGCAAGATCGATAGTTACGTCATTTGGGTTACATTCAACGGTAAACTCTAAAACATCCTTAAAATTAATTTCCATATGCAGGGTTTTTAACAAACTTTCTAAATCATCAAGTGGTAAGTAACTTGGCGTTCCCCCACCAATATATATGGTGTTAATGTTCTTACTTGCTAATTGGTAACTTATAATTTCTTTTTGTAGGGCTTTTATATAGGCAGATTTTTTATCATCATTTGCGACTTCTTTGACAAAGTCACAGTAAGTACATATAGCCTGACAAAATGGAATGTGAATATAAAGAGCTAACATAAGACACCGCCTTTAGTTTATTTTAGCATGAAATGAAGGTTTATTTAAGAAAAACACGCAAAGCTTTGCGTGTTAGTCATCAATAGATAAGACAGATAAAAAGGCTTCTTGAGGTACTTCTACATTACCTACATTTTTCATGCGTTTTTTACCTTCTTTTTGTTTTTCAAGAAGTTTTTTCTTACGGGTTATATCCCCACCATAACATTTTGCCAAAACATTCTTTCTTAACGCTTTAATGGTGCTACGTGCAATGACTTTATGGCCAATTGACGCTTGAATAGGCACTTCAAACATTTGTCTTGGGATAAGCTCTTTAAGTTTTTCAGTAATCGCTTTACCTCGATTAAACGCAAAATCTTTATGAACAATCGTTGATAAGGCATCTACAATTTCACCGTTAATTAAAATATCCATTTTGACAAGTTTACTTGGTTTATACCCATCAAATTCGTAATCTAAGGATGCATAGCCTTTTGTTGATGATTTGAGTTTATCAAAGAAATCATAAACAATTTCTAATAGTGGTAAATGATAAGTAATTTGAACACGTGTATCGCCTAAATACTTCATGTCTTTAAATAGACCGCGCTTATTTTGACAAAGTTCCATGACATTACCAACATAATCTTTTGGGGTCATTAATGTAGCTTCAACGTAAGGTTCTTCGATACGATCGATATATTGTTGTTCAGGCAGTAAAGAGGGGTTATCAATGATTTTCATCTCTTGATTTTCCATATAGACGTGATATATAACACTTGGTGCGGTTGCAATCAAGTCTATTTTAAACTCACGTTCAATACGCTCTTGAATAATTTCCATATGTAACATGCCTAAAAAGCCTGTTCTAAAGCCAAAACCTAAGGCTTGAGAATTTTCTGGTTCAAAAACTAAACTTGCATCATTAAGTTTTAAGCGTTCTAAAGCTTCTCTTAAGTCAACATAACGGTTTGAATCTATGGGGTAAAGGCCACAAAACACCATAGGATTTAGTGTTCTATACCCAGGCAGTGGGGATTGCGCAGATGGTTTTTGATGCGTGATGGTATCTCCAACACGGACATCCTCAACACTTCTTATGGCGGCTGTTAAATAGCCAACATCACCGGGTGCTAAGTAATCTCTTTTTTCTTGTTTAGGGGTTGTTACACCAACCTCAACAACTTCAAAAGACTTTCCATTTGACATCATTTTAATAATGTCACCTTTTTGTAATACGCCTTCGACAATTCTTATTGACGGAACAATCCCACGATAAGGGTCGTAATAAGAATCAAAGATTAAAGCTTTTAAAGGCGCTTTAGGATCACCCTTAGGTTCTGGGACTTTTTCAATGATTTGATGCATAATCATATCAATTCCAATGCCCTCTTTTGCGCTAGCTAATACAGCATCACTAGCATCTAAACCAATGACATCTTCTATATCTTGTTTGACTTTAGGAATATCTGCACTTGGTAAATCAATTTTATTGATTACCGGAAGGATTTCTAAATTATTATCAAGCGCTAAATAGACATTCGCAAGCGTTTGAGCTTCAATGCCTTGTGCTGCATCTACAACCAATAAAGCGCCTTCACAAGCCGCTAAACTTCTTGACACTTCATAGGCAAAATCAACATGACCTGGTGTATCGATTAAATGAAAAATATAGTGTTGGCCATCAGTATGTTCGTAGTTGATCTCAACAGCGTTTAATTTTATGGTAATGCCACGTTCACGTTCTAAGTCCATCGAGTCTAAGAGTTGTTCTTTCATTTCTCTTGCAGTGATTGATTTAGTGTATTCTAAAATACGATCAGCTAGGGTACTTTTCCCGTGATCGATATGGGCTATGATAGAAAAATTTCTAATCATTTTTTGTCGTTTATTTATTGCTTCATAATCAAGTGGTTTAGACAAATTCATCTTCCTTTCAACGCTCTAGTTATTTTACACTAAAACAATGGTTTTTTCAAATCATTTCAATCAAAAAAGACGCATTATGCGTCTTTTAAACTTCCGTTTTAATAAGCCATGTTCTGTCCTTAAAAAGGGGTAATCATTTATCTGCCTAAGCCTCTTCTTAGGTTTAATTCCCTTTGAAGAGTGCCCCTACCAAAATTTGGGTTTCTAGCTTGTGGGGTTTACCCGTTCCACCAGAAGATTTTCATCTTCTGCTCGTCTCTGTGGCACTTTTAAAGATACTTTTGCCAGTTTAAAGGCAATTTCTCAGCCGTCACCAATTGGTGCATAGCGTTATGGTTTCCGCTATCACAAACACTACAAGCATCTCAGCTTGTGCTAGCATGGACTTTCCTAACCTACCCTAAGTAGGCTCGATTACCTTAAACGAAAGTATAATCATTATACTTTATTTTGTTTATCTAAACAAGCATGCTTATTTAGACTCTTGCGTCTCTTTTTGTGTTTCTTTTTTTTCTGGTTTAGGTAGTGTTGCTTGGCGGGATAAATCAATACGTCCACGGTCATCAATACCGATAACTTTAACATCAATGATTTCACCTAGTTTGACCACATCTTCAACTTTATTCACACGTTCATGAGCTAATTTTGAGATATGGACTAATCCATCGGTTCCCTTCCATAATTCAACGAAACATCCGAATTTTTCAATACGTACAACTTTACCTTTATAAACTTCTCCAACCTTCGCAACACGGACAATATCTTCAATTAATTTAATAGCACAATCAATTGGTTCTGTATCAGTGTGCATAATGGTTACACGACCATCTTGTTCAATGTCGATTTTAACGTCGTTACATTGTTCAATAATCGCAGAGATTTGTTTACCACCTGGGCCAATGACATCACGAATTTTTTCAGGGTCAATAACCATAAGTTTAACTTTAGGTGCATATTTAGACACTTCATCTCTTGGCGCTTTAATAGCTCCTAACATATTATTTAATACTTGTAAGCGAGCATCGCGTGCTTGAGCTAAAGCTTGTTTTAATATATCTTTGCTTAAGCCTTTGATTTTGATATCCATTTGTAAAGCAGTTATCCCACTTTCAGTTCCAGCAACTTTAAAATCCATGTCGCCTAAATGATCTTCTAAGCCTTGAATGTCGGTTAGGACTTGATAGTTTTCACCATCACTAATTAGACCCATCGCAATCCCAGCAACTGGTGCTTTTAGTGGAACACCTGCAGCCATTAAACTCATACAACCAGCACAGATACTTGCTTGTGAGGTTGAGCCATTGCTTTCTAAGATTTCAGATACAACACGAATGGCGTATGGGAAATCTTCTTCATTAGGTAAAACTTGTAATAGCGCACGCTCACCTAAGGCACCATGACCAATTTCACGACGACCAGGTGGACCATAACGACCTGTTTCACCTACTGAATAAGGTGGGAAATTATAGTGTAACATGAATCGTTTATTATCTGTTTCACCAAGGCCATCAATGTATTGCGCCTCACCTAATGCACCAAGAGTAGTGATGCTTAAAGCTTGGGTTTGGCCTCTTGTGAATAAGGCACTACCATGTGTTAATTCAAAGATATCAACTTTTGATTCTAATGGTCTGATTTCTGTTAAATCACGGCCATCAGGACGAAGTTTTTCTTCAATGATTAATCGACGAACTTCATTTTTAACAATTGAATCCATGATTTGCTTAGCTTCTTTAACTAATTCAATGATGGCTTCTTTATCTAACGCTGAGTTTTCAGTTTCTATAGTTTCAATTACATCATTTTGAATAGCTTTAATCACGTCGCCTCTAGCGCTACGGTCGTGGGTTTTTGCCGCTTCTAATAAAGCATCTTTGGCTTTTAGTTCAATTAATTCAACTAAAGCTTGATTTGGTTTTGGTTTTTCAAATGTAATTTTTTCCTGACCAACCGCTTCCACGATTTCTTCTTGGAATGCAACTAACTTTTTAATCCATTCATGACCAAACATAATCGCTTCTAACATAGTATCTTCATCGACTTGTTTAGCGCCTGCTTCAACCATATTAATAGCATCTTTGGTTCCAGCAACAGTTAAATCAATGTCTGAAAGATCCAATTCTTCTTCGGTTGGATTTACGATAAACTCTCCATCCACACGGCCAACAACGACACCTGCAATAGGGCCTTCAAATGGCATTGGACTTAATGCTAAGGCTAAACTGCTTCCAAACATCGCAGTCATAGGTGGTGAGGCGTTGACATCCCCACTCATTACGGTATTAATTAATTGAATGTCATATTTAAATCCATCTGGAAATAGTGGACGAATAGGACGGTCGATTAATCGTGCCGTTAAGGTTTCTAGTTCTGAAGGTCGCCCTTCTCTTTTCAAAAATCCCCCTGGGATTTTTCCAGCCGCATACAACTTTTCGGTATACATAACCATCAATGGGAAGAAATCTAATGTACTAGGTTCTTTACTCGCTTGTGCAACACTTAATACTGCAGTATTTGCATAGCGAATGATTGCTGCTGAAGTCGCTTGCTTAGCTACTTCGCCAATCTCTACTGAGAGGTTTCTTCCATTGAAGTCAAATGTAAACACTTTGGCTTCACTCATTCTTTTTCCTCTTTTCTCTTATCTTTTATTTTCTACAGTTAATTATAATAACATAAAATGGTCATTTTGTATAGAAAAAGCGACCTCTAGTCGCTTATTTTCTTAAGATACCATGACCACCATAAACTGGTTTAATATCATTAACTGTAATCACTACATCGCTTTGATAACGCTTGATTACCTCAATGGTTTCTTTTGTGCGTTTTCTTGGAATGTGCATATATAAAATTTCCTTACGATCATCGCGACCATAGGCATCAACTGCGGTCACCGCAAAGCCCATATCGCGTAACTCAATGGAAAGCTTTTTGCCATTCACTTTTTTAACAATGGCTTCAATATTGACTGTTCCTAAAGCCATCTTATTTTCGATAATGCTTCCAAATAAGTTTCCAACCGCAAAGGCTAAGGCATAAACGACAACCTTTATAGGGTCTTCTGTAACATTCGTTAAAACCGTTGAAGCGACAATGACCCAGATAATAACCTCAAAAAAGCCAATAGTTGCGCCTTTAACACGCTCGTTTTTGGTAATTAAGACTATACGTACTGTAGCCATAGAGACTTCAAAACATTTGACAATAAAAATTAATAAATATAAGACTATTGGCGGAATTTGATTTAATATTTCTGCCATAATTTCACTCCTTAATTTTTTGCACTAAATATCTTTTACTGCTTCACTTTCTTTATCACTTAATTTTAGTTCATCTTTATATTGTTCTTTAATGTATTCTATTGTCGCTTTAATAGTTCCTGTGATTGGTATAGCTAAGATTAACCCAACAACACCAAATAAATAGCCAAAGAAAACAAAAGCACTTAAAACAAGTAACGGATGTATTTTAGTTTCTTTTGCCATAAATATTGGTTGAGCGACATTATTTTGAATCATCTGACCAATAATATTAAACACTAATATTGCTATGGGTGCATACTCATTAAAAAGTAAATCGGTTTCTGTTAAACTGTAAAGCACGGGTAAAATAATTGCAATAAACGGTCCTACATAAGGAACGACGTCAAAGAATCCTAACATAAATCCAAATAATACACTTCTTTGATCAAACCCTAATATAAAAAACATAATCGTAAACACAACCGCCATAACTGTCATAGTTATAAAACGTCCGTTAAAGTATTCTTCAACAACTTTGTTAGCTCTTTTAGTAAGTTCAATAGCGTGATGACGATACTTTTTAGGAATAATAGCTAATAAACTTTCATAAATGTTTTCTCGATCATTTAAAATAAAGAATAAGAATACTGGAACTAAAACAATTGTGATAATAATGGTTGTAATACTTTGAAAGATTCTATAAATATCAACTCTAATTGGTTCACTAGATCCAATAGTAACACGATCTAAAATAAACTCAATCATGGGTGAGAATATTGAATCATTGGAGACAAGATTTTCAAAATAAGTAACAATCCTTGGCCAATCGTTTTCTAAGAACAATAATCCTTGTTCATAAATAAGGAGTCCAGCAAAACGGCCAAATATAATCAAAATCACGGTGATCGCAGAAAAGACAATAACCGTATTAAGCATACGATTTTTTTGTTTGATTCGTTTTTCTAATAGCTTAAACACAGGAGCAACCAAATAACTGATAAATAATGCGATAGAAAACGGTAATAAAATAGCCACAAAAGCTGTCATAAACCGACTAATTTCATTAGAAAAAAGTTCTCTTATTAGGTATATTATAAGTAAAATTAAAACCGTTATCGCTAAATTCACCAATAACGTTATACGTTTTTCTTTTTTTATCATGGTTTCACCCTTTCATGCTTTCAGGTATCATTATAAATCATAGGCACGTCTTTTAAAAGAGACAATCCAATAAAACCATAAAAAAAATAAGCGCATAGCGCTTATTTACTTTAGCCTCTTAGTCCGAGTTTTTTGATAAGTTCACGGTAGCGGTTAACATCTTTTTTCGCTAAATATTTAAGTAAGTTACGACGATGTCCAACTTTTTTCATGAGTCCACGACGAGATGCATGGTCATGACGGTGAACTTTTAAATGTTCGTTTAAGTCAACAATTTCTTTTGTTAAGATGGCAATTTGAACTTCAGGTGATCCTGTATCCCCATCTTTTAAACGATACGCTTCAACAATCGCTAATTTTTCTTCTTTTGTAAGAGCCATTGTATTCCTCCTTTTCTTTGCTTTATATCCAAATTCTTAGACTATCGTTGGAGTATCAATAATCCATGAATTAGGCGCGTTTACTATTATAGCATAAACTAACAAGCTTTCAAGTGTTTTTATAAATTATTTAATAAATTAAGCGTCTCGGTTTCATCTTGTTTGATTTGAGCAATTAAAGCCTCTACAGTATTAAATTTGATTTCATCACGCAAACGCTTAATAAAGCGTATTTCAATCGTTTTTCCATATATTTGTTGATCAAAATCAAACATGTAACTTTCAACACTTAAGTCAGATTTACAGTTTAAAGTTGGATTATGACCAATACTTGACATCGATTTATACCAAACACCATCGACTAAAGTAACCGTTGCATACACACCTTTTTTAGGTATTAAGTAATCTTTGGTATCAATATTTGCAGTAGGGTAACCAATCATACGGCCCTTTTTCTCACCGTGAATGACTTCTCCTTTAATTGAGTAATCCTTACCTAGTGTTTCTTTAATTAAATGCACCTGACCGCTTAAAATAAGATCTCTTATATGAGTACTACCTATTTTATAGCCACCATACGTGAGCTCATCAACCACAATAGTTTGAAACTTTGCGTATGATTTTAAAGTCTCCACATTCCCACTTGCACGTACACCGAATTTAAAATCAAATCCGCAAACTAATGTATCAAGTCCAGCCAAATAATAATCAATAAACGCTTCTGGAGTAAGCTTTGCTTTATCTTTTGAAAATTCAATTAAATATAGCGTTTGAACATCGAGTGCTCTTAATTCTTCAATTTTACGGTTTATCGGCGTTATATATTTATATTCTAAATCAAACAAAATACTTTTAGGATGGACATCAAAAGTAATAACAGCGGTATCTGCGCCTTTTTTTCTAGCAATATCTTTCATCGTTTGAACCAACGACTGATGTGCCTTATGTACTCCATCAAAAAAACCGATTGCCGCAACTGTGTTTGGTTTAATTTTTAAGCCATTTAATTTTATAATTTCCATAAACATCCTTCTTTACATGAATACGTTTTTAGCATAATACATGGTATCTTTTTTTTCATAAATTGCTAAGAGATGATGGTCCTGATTGATAAGTTTGACAATAGGTGCTTTTATATCTAATTGTAATGGCCGACCATTTTGTATAAAAGTATACATAGCCTCATCAACTTGATAGCTTGACATATCTTTTAAAGCATCATTCATTGATAAAATAGGCGTATCAGCCTTAACTAGACTTAGTGGGATAGCTTCTTCAATCGTGAAATGTCCAGCTTTCAATCGGTGTATGCGCGTAGTATGGGCTATTGTTCCAAGTTTCATAGCTAAATCTAAAGCTAATTTTCTAACATACAAACCTTTACTTGCATGCACGATAAATGAGACACTATCAGGATGGTTTAATGAATTTAAGTTATCGGTTTGATAAAGTTCATGTATCTTAATTTCTCTTGGTAAGACATCTGGAATTCTTTCATTATTTCTTGCATATTCATAAAGTTTCTTCCCCTTTACTTTAACCGCAGAGTAACTAGGTGGCACTTGGTAGTAAGTCCCTTTAAACGTCTCAAGCGTTTCTTTTAATCCAGTTAAAGCAGGAACTTTTTCTTCTTTTAGAATTGTTCCGGTATGATCAAGGGTATCCGTTAAAATCCCAAATTTCACGGTAAAAGCGTATATCTTATCATCTTGATTTAGATAATTAAGTAATTTTGTTCCTTTATTAATTCCTAAAACCAATACGCCACTAGCCTCTTTATCTAAGGTGCCTGAATGACCAACTTTTTTTGTATTATATACTTTTCTTAATGTTGATACACAATCATGGCTACTTAAGCCGAGTGGTTTATTTATTATTATAATACCATCCATATAATCACCGTGTTTAATTATACACGATTTTTATAAAAATGACAGTTTTTAAACAGAAAAAAAGCCTAACGTGTAGGCTTTTAAATGTTAAGCTCCGCGTACCCAGTTAACAAGGGCATCTTTAGGCATGAATCCCGCTTTTTGTGCGACTACATCGCCTTCTTTTAATACAAATAATGCAGGAATCCCTTGTACCCCATATTGTTGTGCTAAACCGATGTTTTCATCAACGTTTACTTTAACAACTTTAATGTCTGGGTTTTCACTAGCGACTTGTTCTAAAACTGGACCGATCATTTTACAAGGTCCACACCAGTCTGCATAAAAATCAAGTAACACTAATGCTTCATCTTTAACAATTTCTTCTAAATTGGTATTATCTGCGAATACTACTTTTGACATATACGTTCCTCCTAAATTAATTTACACGCTCATTATACTAATAATTATACACGATTACAAATAAATTGCATAACCTATTTAAAATAAATAATCGTGACACCTTGTCCCCCTTCGCCGCCTTCGCCATCTCGGTAGCGTGAGACATGAGGATGATTTTTTAATACCTCATGAACCATTTTTCTTAAGGCAAGGGTACCAAATCCATGAATGATGCTTGCAAAAGGCATATTGGCAAGGGCACAATCATCTAAGTATTTATGCAGTTCAATTTCAGCCTCATGAACTCTTAAGCCTCTTAAATCTAGTTCTCCTTTAACACTTTTCTTACTAACAGTACTTGTTTTTGGTTTTTCCTTTTCTTTAACGCTTTGATCTTCTGCATATTTAAAATCCTCTTCTTTGAAGACGCTATTAAGGGCGCCCATTTTGACTAACCAATGGCCTTTTTTTTGTTTTTTAACGAGTTCTCCATAACGGTTAAACGGAATAATATACACTCGATCGCCTTCTTCATAGGCTCTATCGTCACTAGATTTTTCTTGATTTAGTTCAGGCACTAACTGTTTCGTTTTATATTTTAGTTCTGCAAGTTCATGGGCCTTAAAGCTAGATTCTTTCATAGATTCTAGTTCTTGAATTAAACTTAACGCTTCTTTTTTTAATTGCGCAAGTACGACTTGATTTTCTAACGTAAGTTTTTCCTTAATCTTTAATGTCTCTTCTTCTAAACGTTTTCTTAATTTTAAAATATCACGGTTAACTTGTTCATTTTCCTTAACTAATGCTTCGTATTTTTGGGTTAGAGCATCGAGTCTTTTTCCCTCATCCTTTAACGATTTAATAAGTATTGTAATATCATTTTGATTGGTTAAGGTTTGTTGGTTTGCGGCATCGATAATGCTCTTTTTTAAGCCAAGTCGTTCACTGATTAACAAAGCATGGGATTCCCCCGGTGTTCTTAATAGTAAACGATAGGTTGGTTTTAGTGTTTTTTCATCAAACTCAACACTTGCATTCATAATCGCTTTATTACTATAAGCATAAGCTTTAATCTCAGGGTAATGGGTCGTTGCTAAAATAGTCGCCCCCTGATCCATTAAATAATCTAAAATACTCATTGCTAAAAATGAGCCTTCTAAAGGATCTGTTCCACTACCGATTTCATCCAGTAATATAAGCGCATCTTCAGTGGCTTCATCAACTATATTTATAATATTTTTCATGTGTGATGAAAAGGTAGATAGTGATTGTTCAATACTTTGTTCATCACCGATATCGGCACGAATTTGGGTAAATATTGGTAAGGCACTTTCTTCGTTAGCTGGAATCAAACAACCACTTTGCATCATGAGTGCTAAAAGACCAACGGTTTTTAAGGTTACGGTTTTCCCCCCTGTATTTGATCCAGTAATAATCATACTTTTAGTATCATCATCAAATAAAACAGAGTTGCTAACGACTTCATCTTTATTAATAAGAGGATGTCTAGCTTTAAGTAATGTGATTTTTTTAGCTATTTTTGGTTTAGTCGATTCTGTTATATAAGCATACTTTGCTTTAGCAAAGACAAAATCTAAATGCGCAAGATTGACTAAGTTTTGGCTAATAACATCGTGATAATTGCCAATCATGACCGTTAGACCATATAATAATCGTTCAATCTCTTTTTTCTCATCTGCTTCTAAACGCATTAATTTACTCGTTAACTCTCTAATGCTATCAGGTTCGATAAACGCGGTTTCACCACTACTTGAATAATCTAAAATCGTTCCTTTAATCGAGTTTTTATCAGAAATTTTAACAGGGATTACATAACGGTTATAACGCATCGTTATAATCGCTTCTGTTAACTTCTTAGCTTCAGATTTCAAAATACTTTCAAGAGTCTGTCTAATTCTTCTTTCTGTAATTTCTAACTGGTTTCTAATCGTTTTTAACGTTACTGAAGCAGTAGACAATATTTCTTTTTGATCGTTCATTACTTTGCTAATCTCATCAGATATTTGATCAACAAATTCAAGTTTATCAGCGTATGCTTCTAGCATTACTGATTCTTCAATACGTTCTTTTAACCGATATACTTCTCGTTTTATGCGTTTTGTCGCTTCATTCGTACGCCAGATTTCTATAAAATCATCAATACTTAAAATCCCTAAAATACGTGCGCGTTTAATGGCATCTCTAATATCATAAACACCAGTGAATGTTGGGGCAATGCGTTCTTTAATAAAAAGGGTTCCTTCTAATGTTTCTTGCAGGGCATGTTCGATATGAGTTTTATCCGTTGATGGGGTTAATGCTTTAATGCATTCTTTTCCCATCACTGTACTTGCTTTTTCATGCATGAGTTCAATGATTTTATCAAATTCTAGTTTCTTTATATCAAAGGTCATAAAATCACTCCTTGTCGATATCATTTTACACTATTTCGTGCTAAAATACACATAAAGGATGTGATTTTATGAACTTTGTCTTATCACTTGATGATAAACAGTTTGATACCCTTTTAGATTATTATAAAAATGTACTATCAAAATCTAATAATCCCTATCAAATAGGCCTTGTAAAAAAAGAAGGATTAACCATACAGTTTTACAAGTCCAAAAAGGTCATGTTTCAAGGTAAAGAAGCTTTAGAACACTATGAATACTGGATGCATCGCTTGGATATAACTAAAAATGATAAAGACTTTTATCTTACAAGCATTGGCAGTGATGAATCAGGGGTTGGTGATTATTTTGGCCCCTTAACAGTCTGTGCAGCTTATGTAGATCAAAGTTCTGTTGATAAATTAAAAGGTTTAAATATAAAAGACTCTAAAAGTTTAAGTGATGATACCATTGTTAAAATTGCAGAAAAATTAGTTACTTTTATTCCTTATTCACTTTTAGTACTGCCGAATAAAAAATACAATGAACAGTTTGACAAAGGATTAAATGCTCATAGCTTAAAAGCGCACCTTCATGCTCAAACGCATAAAAAATTACAAGAAAAAATCCAACACGCTGTTCCCATTGTTATTGATCAGTTTTGTAGTGAGACCCTTTATAAAAACTATTTAAAAGCTTCTAATTTTAAGATATATCCGAGTATATTTGAAACAAAAGCGGAAGATAAATTTGCCAGTGTCGCTATAGCTAGTATTATTGCGCGTTATGCTTATATTAAAGCCATGGATAAACTAAGTGAAAAATTAGGCGTTACTTTGTTAAAAGGCGCTTCTAAACATGTTGATGAACAAGCTTTATATTTAGTAAAAAAACATGGAGAATCTATTTTAGATACCATCGCAAAAAAACATTTTATTACTACTAAAAAAGTCCTAAATAATCTTTAGGACTTTTAAAATGTTTTTACTGTTTCTTTTAAGGTATCTATCGCATCACTTAAAACAATTACAGGTGTATCATCACCTTTTTTGACTTTTTCTTCATTAACTTTTTTTATAATCCATTTAGAAAAAAAACTAAGTTTTTCCATTCTAAATTCACCGCCACAGTGAATCATAAAACTTGCCTTTTCAACTAATGCGTTTGGGTATGATCTTTTTAACAGCGTTTTTACGTCTGTCTTAATATCTGCACCACTGACAAAAAAACCTATTTTTTTCTTAGCGAGTGTTACTTGATTTTTAGCTACAAATTTACGCATGATTTTAATAACACGTCCAATGCGCACGCTAGCACCAATAATGATTTTTTCATAATCATCTAACTTTAAATAATGAGTATTTTTAATATTTACTACATCCATAGATACTTCTTCTTTTAATGCAAAAGCTATATCTTCAGTAACCCCTGTTTTTGAAGCATAAAGACATAATGTTTTCATGTCATCACCTACTTTTTATATCGGTTTTTACGCACTAATTTAATGGTAATATTCTTTTGTTTAATAATGTCAATTGAATCGATTAATAGTCCTAAAATTTCTAGTTCACTTTTTGAATCAATATCGCCTAAGAGTTCCCAGCCATAGGTTTCTACTTCAAGCTCACGTTCACGAGAAATTTTTTCAGTCATTTTCATTAAAAAGTCTTCACTTGCATCGATTATTGTTATGGTAAACACTGTTTCTTCAGGCAGAACTTTTAAATCAATTGTAAACTCGTGGTAGTCATGAAGCATAAAAAACAAGCTCAATTCTCGAATAATTTTCGTCGTAATTCTAACTTCTTGTTTATTCACTCAGATCACCTTCTATTTTATCTTTTCTTAAAAAATCAAAAATTGGAATTAAGATTGCAGCAACAAACCCTGCGGCAAACCCATTGTTGTATAAATCAAAACCTCCTTGAAAGATGTAAGTAAACGGGGTTAATACAACATGAACAAAGCCGGCAACAATCCCGAGTAAAAATCCATGTCTTCCTGCAATAGGAGAAACTGCGGTAACAAATAACACTGCAATTTGTAACCCTACTGAAGCACTGCCATCACGGCTTAAAACAATTAAATACCATAAACTAGCACCAAGCATTACAGGTAGTGCATTTTTAGGGTGCTTTCCAAAAGCTCCAAAGCCCATAACGGTTAAAATGCCTCCCATGACTGCCCCATTAATTTTAATGCCTAATGTAACAATGAATATCAATGAAATAAATCCCATGATTCCTACATTAATCATTGCTATATCTTTGCCATAATCGCGAATAAAATCGCTCACTAATCGTCCAGTACTTTTTAATAATTTTGGATATTTTTTTAATACATTTTTATCACTAATGAATCCGCTGATGATAAATATAAGTGATAGCACTAAAACTAAAACAAATAATTCGGTGTGATAAAGATTACTTGTGGTTGAATCAAAACGAAATAAATCAAACCCAAATATACTTTGTAAAAGCGCTGCATATACCATAGACAATATGCCCATCGCAAACCCAATATTATATAAATTATACCCTTTATGAAATCGAATAACATGAGCGGAAATGGTTGGGAGGATAAACCCAGTAAAAATACCTATTAAAATTCCAGCTGGAATACCTATATAAAATGGCCAGTTTGTTCCAAAAATCATAAAACTAACTATTGGAGAAATCCCTGTTGAAAACAAAATAACAATAATGAAAGATTTAAATTCTAATTTCATTCTTCTTGCATGTAGATAAATTCCAAAATAAATAGGAATGGTATTAAAAATATTTTTCCCAAAAAATGAAAAGCCCGCGATGGTAAAAAGTCCTGCAAATATTGGACCAGTCATTTTTAGCTTTAAAGATCTTAACATAACGATATTTAATAGCATGATTGTAGAGACGTTAAACAATGTTGCTCCTAAGCCACCAATGTATAAATAATCACTAATTAAAACACTAGGACTTTGTAAAATTTTCAAATAGCCTTGATATATTGTGTTTGGTGAATCAAATAAAAATGTCATTAGAAATAGCACTAAAAATATCATCGGCATCATCATACGTTTTTTTAACAAATTATACATGTAAATGGTCACTCCTCACAGGATTTAACTTTATTATAACGCATGAGACTCTAATTAAAATAATAGATTTGTATAATTTCACTAAAAATCTATCTAATTTGATAAAATATAAGTAAAGGAGTGATTATAATGATCTTATTTTTGAAAATTTATCTTATTGCCTTTATCGTTTTTTTCGCCATTGATTTAATATGGTTAGGTATTATTGCGAAAGATTTATATCAAAAAACCATTGGACATTTATTAAAAACGGACGTGAACTGGGTAGCCGCTATCATTTTTTATCTAATATTTATAGGTGGTTTAGTCTTTTTTGCGATTATGCCTGCGATTGAAAAAGAATTATGGACACAAGCATTACTTTACGGATTATTATTTGGGTTTATTACGTATGCAACGTATGATTTAACGAATCTAGCAACCCTAAAAGATTGGCCACTTAAAATAACCCTAATTGATTTAGCTTGGGGTAGTTTCTTAGGTGCCTCAACTAGTACAATAAGCTATTTTTTCTATCAACTTTTGTTTGCATAAAAATAAAAAAAACGGCTTGCCGTTTTTTTTTATAGTTCTAAATCTTCACTATATACAACTTGGGTTTTAAATAAAAAATCGTGAGGTGTACGACGGTCTAAACGCTTCATAAACATCCAAAAAGCGACTATGAAATAAATCCCTAAAGTTAAAAACCCAAACACCCATTTAGCAAACTCTCTTAGATGAGCTTTTTTCAAACTAATTGGTTGATAGTCTTCATCAAGAATAATGACTTTTGATAGCTTTTTTCCTAAACTTTGTCCAGGAGTAAAAACCATAGGTATAAATGTTACCAAATAAAAACTACTTATGACAATGACACTATTAAACCATAATGGCCAAGCATTAAAAATAATCACTAATAAAGAAAAAAATATAACCATCATTTCTAAAGAAAAGCCTGCAATCCGGTCATTAAACTGCGCAGGCATATGTTTTTTTAGTTGCATGAGATCCTCCTAATCACCTAGTATTTTGATATAAACTTTACGTTTTCTTGGGCCATCAAACTCACAAAAATATAATCCTTGCCATACACCAAGCAAGAGTTTTGTGTTGCTTATAATAAGGGTTTCACTCACCCCTGTTAAACTTGATTTTAAATGGGCATCAGAATTGCCTTCACCATGTAAAAAATTTGAATCATTAGGAAATGTTTTCTTATAGGCGTAGGTTAAATCGTTTAACACATCCGGGTCAGCATTTTCATTTAATGTGATGCCTGCGGTTGTATGCGGTGTATAAACGATTGCGATGCCATCTTTAATTTTACTTTCCTTAAGTATGTTTTGAACGTTTGTTGTTATTGGGATAAATGTTTCTTTTTCAGTAGTTTTAACAGTTATAGTATGTAATATTTGTTTCATTTTACCACCTAATATCTAATGTCAAAATTTTTATAATTTTTTACATCAATTGCTTCTTTTTCAAAATAATCAATAGTTCCTGGGCCATGAGCATTCAGCGCTTTCATAAAGCGCTCAATGCTCTCTTTTTCACCTTCAAGTACAATTAGAACTGTGCCATTAAGCATATTCTTCACATAACCGTTTAACTGAAGCAAACTTGCTTCATGAGCCACATAATAGCGCATACCTACGCCTTGTACAATCCCATGCAAAATTAATTTGATTGCGTGTTTCATGCTTAACCCTCCTATAGGAAAATCTCCCTATAAAAAACTTTATACCCTTATTGTACGCTATAGCGTTTATTTGTTCAACTTGAAAACTAGAATAAATAGTATCAACTATTGATTTTAACTATGTGTATAAATACTACCAATTATGGGGTTACTATGCCTAAACGAAATAAGTACTAGAAATAATCACTATATCACATATTATCTTTTATTATATTTTTCAACAACTAATAACTACTATGACACTAAATTAAATGATTATATTTTGATACTTACGCATAGTAATTTGCCAAATAAACCTTAAGTAAATTATATGGTATAATAGATTTGGAGGTGTTATCATGGAAAAAGTATTAGTTATGGGTGGTTCTTATTTTATTGGGAAACATGTCGTAGAAACTTTAAAGGATGCCTATCAAGTAACGGTGTTAAATCGAGGTAATCAACCTTTAAATGACCCTTTAATAACTGAACTCGTTGCTGACCGTAATGATAGTGTTGCTATCACAAGTTTATTAAGAGAAAAACTGTTTGATCATGTTATTGACATTTCAGCGTATACGAGTGATCAGCTAGATATTTTAGTTAAAGCTCTTGATATGACCTACCTAAAGACTTATTTGTTCATTAGTTCAGGTGCGGTTTATGACCCAAGCAATCCTTTACCTATAAAGGAAAACATGGCGCTTGGTGGCAATTCTCCTTATGCACAATATGCTAAAGATAAGATCGCTTGTGAAAACTATTTAGAGTCGATGGTTCCTCATGAAAAACTTTTCATTATACGCCCACCCTTTGTTTATGGTGAAGATAATTATTTATTAAGAGAACGTTTAATTTTTCATTTAATAGAAAATAATGACCCGGTTTTTATTCCAAAAAGCAATAATCATATTCAGTTTATCTATGTCAAAGACTTAGCTAAAATCATCAGCTCTATGATAAAACGAACTTATCGTGCCAACACTTACAATGTTGGCATGAATGAAAGTATACACTTTGATGCCTTTGTTAAAGCGTGTGCTAAAGCAATGAATAAAGAAGTAACCATCAAATGGGTTGATTTAGATAATGTACCAACAACACACTATTTTCCGTTTTATCCAATGAATTATGTATTAGATGTCTCAAACTTAAATAATCAATTGGTAGTTCAAACTGAACTATTAGAAGGTTTAAAAGCTGCTTATCATGACTACTTAAAGATTAAACCAATCAACTTACCAAAACGCACCATAGATGCCATTAAAAAATTAAAAAGTAGCCTTTAGCTACTTTAGTAAAAGGATACTTTTCAAAGCCTCGATGAACATATCGATGGCTTTTTTTGTTATTTCATAATGCGTAACTAATCTTAAATACTCTCCTTTATAACCGCCAATTATGAACCCTTTTTTACGAAGTGCATCTTTATAACGATTAAGGTCTACTGGAGTTTTAACGAAAACCATATTAATCATTAGTGCACTTTCATCAACAATAAACCCATCTAATTGCTTGAGCTTAGTTGAAAGATATTGCGCGGTTTCATGATCTTCTTCTAACCGCTTAGTCATTTCATTTAAAGCTATAAGACCTGGTGCTGCAATAACACCCACTTGGCGCATCCCTCCACCAAGCATTTTTCGGTATTTTCTAGCACGGTTTATAAACGCCTCTGACCCTACAAGGATGCTTCCAATTGGACTAGCAAGTCCTTTAGATAAACAAAACATTATAGAATCAGCATACATTGCGATATCAGCAACATCAATATTTAAGCTAAGTGCTGCATTAAATATTCGAGCACCATCTAAATGAACATTTAAATCATGGTCCTTTGCGATTTGATAAATCTCTTTCATCACTTTAAGTGGCATAACTTTCCCAGATCCATGCGCATTTTCTATACAGATTAAACTTGTAGTTGGATAATGGATATCGTTACTTCTTATGGCATTTAATATAGCCTTTGGATTCATATAGCCTAATGAATCGTCGACCAACTCAAAACTTACTTGACTTAATACAGCGGCTGCACCGACTTCATACTGCTTAATATGCGCGTGACTACCAACGATTATCTCATCACCACGTTTTGTATGGACCATAATCGCAATTTGATTACCCATTGTCCCACTTGGGATAAAAAGAGCAGCTTCTTTACCTAGTTTTAAAGCAGCTAAACGTTCTAGCTCTTTTACCGTTTCATCATCTTGGTAAACATCATCACCAACTAAAGCATTAGCCATAGCTTGACGCATCTTTTCTGTTGGTTTTGTGACGGTATCACTTCTAAAATCTATCATGTGTTCACTTCCTTAATTGGTATAGTTATACCATATCACTAAAAACGCATGCTGTATAGATTAAAGTCGTGCATTTTTTAAAAAAATGCGTATAATATAAGTGGACTGGAGGATTTTTATGGACGCGTTACTATTTTCAATTCAAGCTTTAATGCCTTTATTATTGCTAGCTTTACTAGGTGCTTTTTTAGTAAAAGTACATATACTAAATGATCACTTTGCCGATCAAATGAATCGGTATATTTTTTATGTGGCTTTGCCAGTCGCGATTTTTTTAAGTTTAGCTAGAAGTGATTTACTAGAAACGATTAATTTTTCTGTCATTGGCTTTATAATCGGTATATTTTTACTCACTACTCTAATCGGCTATCTCATCGTTAACCTAACCCCCTTTGAAAAAGCTAAAAAGGCAGTTCTTATGCAAGCAGTCTTTAGAGGAAATTTTGTGATTATTGGTTTGCCTTTAGCCGAGCGTTTAGGCGGGGCTAATGCGGTTACTTATTTAGTGATTGCCAATGCCTTTATTTTACCTTTAACCAATACTTTAAGTATTTTTGCGTTTAAATGGTTTAAAGATAAAGATTCAGTGAAAGAATCCTTATCCCATTTTCTTAAAAAAACATTTCTTAATCCAATTATGCTATCAATCTATTTAGGTATCAGCTTCTTTTTCTTAAAGATACTTAGTGGACTAAACCTCAATCAAATACCTTTCGTTGAAGATACTCTAACCATGATTAATCAAACCTTAACACCCCTAGCATTAATCGCAATCGGCGCTAAGATTAAACTATCTAGGTTAAAACTTAATCAAAGCGAGATACTTGTGAGTGTTGGGTTAAGAATGAGCATGGTGCCAGTGGTGGCGTTTAGTTTGGTTTATCTATTTAGAAACTTATTTAACTTTGGAGATGCCTATATAACCATGATTGCGCTTTTTGCATCACCCGTTGCCATCGCAAGTGTTGCTGTTACTAAAGGATTAAATGGGGATGATGAATTTGCATCTCAAGTGGTAATCGCAACGACAATTTGTGCAGTCGTTACCTTATTTATCGCAATCACTTTATTTAAATCCCTTGGATTAATTTAGCAAAGCATCATAAAACCCCTTTCTTTAAGTAAAGAGGGGTTTTTTTCTTAACTATAGCCATTAAATGAATACAAAGAATACTGTTAAAACGACGATATAGGTAATAAAAATATAGTTGGCATGTTCAAAGGATAGATTGAAATGTCTAAACTTTTTAATGAACTTATAATCTTTTCTTATAAAGAAATAGTTCAAGCTAAAGGCAATGAGTAACGTGAGCGAATAATCAAATAGTGCCCCTAAACTAAAGGCTTTAATTGATGAGAAATCAACCCCAAAGAACCCATCTGCGATTGGAATATAAAAGTTGCCAAGTAAAACACACGCAAGCGCAAGCAAAGCAAGCGCAACATCATAGCTTGCGTGTGGCATTTTATAACTTACTTGTTTAGGGCCAATAAAAATAATCGCCATCTTCATGAATAAGGTCGCAGTTCCAATATTCGCAATAAATAAGGTCCAGTACTGTATACTAGTGCCAGTGAACCCATATAAGATAATCGATTTACTAATAAAGCCATTTAATAAAGGTGCCCCTGTAATCGCAAGCATGCCTATAATCATTGCTGTGCTAATAAAAGGCATTGTGCGTGCGACACCTCTTATATTATCAATAGTTTTTGTACTAAAGACTTTAATTATAACACCAACACTCAAGAATAGTAAAATTTTAAACAATGCATGATTAAAAATATGATAAATTCCACCAAAAAAGACTTGCTGATTAGAACTTGATAGTCCTATAACAATCAATCCTACTTGGCTAATCGTAGAATAAGCTAACATTTGTTTTAAATCCTTTTGACTAATCGCAAAGAGTATTCCGAGTATGGCTGTAATCGCTCCAATCACAAAGAAAAACAAGGACATATTAAAGGAAACCGCTGAAAACATTTGATTGATACGAATGAATAAATAAAGTCCCCCTTTAACCACTAGTCCACTTAAAAGGGCACTTATCGCACTTTGTGCAGACCCATGGGCTTTAGGTAACCAAGTAAATACTGGGAATAACGCAGCTTTTACACTTATACCTGCAAGCATTAATGCAAAGGCATACCTAACCACGATGGTATCTTTATAAAAAACCATGTTCTCAGTAATAATCTGAATATTAATGGTTCCAAAGATATTATAGATAAGAATAATCCCAACTAAAAAGGCTAAAACCCCTGATGTATTGAGCAGTAAATAGTAAAGCGCAGATCGAAATGCGTTGCCTGTTTTCTTATAAGCAATTAAGATGGTGACAATAATAGTCGTTAGTTCTACAAACACAAACATATTAAATAAATCATTGGTTTGAATAATCCCAAGAAAAACCCCTTGTAAAAAGATTAAAAAGAATAATAAGTTATGGTCTTGTTTCTTACGATCAAACACATAGATTAAAATCATCCACCAACTAAAAAGAGTTAAAAACACAAAACTCATACTTAAACTATCGACCCTTAAACTAATCCCAACACGTGTTTCCCAACCGCCTATTTGAACAAGTGGCGCTAAAAAATTCCCATCATCTCTAAACGTATAAAAATAAAGAATGGCTAAAACAGTCAGTACCGCTTGACTAATGAGTGCCATATAATGGACATTTTTCCCTTTAATCAGATAAATAATTAAACTCGATAAAATGGGAATAACAATAAGGTAAATTGGAATAAATGCCATACATTACACCTACTTAACTATCTTTTAAGAAAATAATACACTAAAATGATTAAAGTTTAAACCTTATTACCCTAAAAAAACACCCTAGTCATGTTCATGACTAGGGTGCTCTGATTGATTACATACTTAAAAAAGTAGATTAATCTAAATGGTTGGTTAAATCATCGGCTATTTTAAGTAAGGTTTCGTGATCTTTTAAACCTTCAATAAAACGTTTAGGAATGCCTGAAAGGCCAACTTGGGCACCAATTAATGCCCCAGTTAACATCGCACGTACTTGATTTTGTCCACCGCCATTAATGGCATGCAAAACCCCCGATTCAAAATCATCTTTGAAACGCGCTGATAAATAATAAACAGCAGGCAACATATGATAAATCGCGCAAGGCATGCCATAAACGATACTCGCTTTCCAAGCAGGCTCTATTTTAATCAAAGGATCTTCTGCGGCTTCTGCCATGTGTGATGGCGATAAAAGCGCATCGGGCGATGCAAAGAGTCCATTGACATCACTGACGTCTCGACCAACCATGGGTTTTCCTAAATTTTCAGATGTAACCGCAAAGAAAGGTAGTTCTTTTTTATAAACAAGTTTCATTAGTTTACCACTAATATTTTTATCTAACGGATTCCCCTGTATTAAATACGCTAGCACAACATTATAAGCAACACTCATTGAACCTGTTACATTATCTGATTGCGTGAGGGCTGTATTTTCTGCGATCACTAAACTGAGTTTCTTAAGATCATTGGCATAATAAATCGCAGTTGGAATATTGCGTTCAAGCGATTCTGTGGTATCTGCGATACTTGCGACTTGATTCCAATCTAATTTTTCAATCACACGGCCATGATACACTTGACGCATCATTTGTGAGGTATAACCGCCAATCCCTTTTAAAGGATCATCACTAACTTGCGGTAAAATAATATCATCCATCCACTGAGTAAAGGTATTAAAATCATACCCTTTATTGGTTGATAAATAGCGTGCCATCTCTTTAATAATCCAGCCTTGTTGAGAAAGCTCTCCAGCTTTTAATCCCCCATGATAACGACCCTTTTTAGGTTCTGTATAATCATTAATCCATGCCCCATACGTTTCTCTTAAAACCTCTAAATCATAATACCAATGAGGTCCAACCCCAAGTGCTTCACCAATAAGCGCACCTATAAATGCCCCTTTAGCTCGATCTTTTACATTGTTCATCAAATCACCTCTTAAGGTTATTATAAAATACAAGCGTTTAACAATCTAAAAAAACACATTTGTAAATTTTTAATAACAATGTTCAATTATCTTAAAAAAAGTTTGGCATCATGCCAAACTTTTACTGATAATAGCGAGAAAAGTGCCTCTATCTAGAAATGACACAAAAAACAATAAAAATAAACAATTTGGTCAAAATAAAAAAAGTTTGATTATCATAAAACCGCTTAACAAAAACGTAAAACAGGCTTTGGCATGATAAATAAACTCGTAATTAGATTAAAATGGTGCGAACGGGGGGACTTGAACCCCCACGGGCTGTGCCCACATGGCCCTCAACCATGCGCGTATACCAATTCCGCCACGTTCGCGTGGTGGAGACTGAGGGATTTGAACCCACGACCCCTTGCACGTCAAGCAAGTGCTCTCCCACTGAGCTAAGCCTCCGGTAAAGACGAGTAGAATTATATCACTAAAACCGTCTTTTAGTCAAGTAGTTATGCTTTGTAAATTGAATTATTCTTCTTTTACTTTAGCCGTTTCAAATACAGCACGAACGCGAGATAGCCATTTTATTTGTAACGCAATGATTGGTCCTATGGTTAGCGCCAAAACGATACTACCAATATTAACTTGTCCAAACCCGATTCCTGCTAAGAAACCAAAGATAATGGCTAAGACAATTGCTAGTGTTTCAATAAAAATTCTCGTAATGAAAAAATTTGTTGTTTTAAAAAGTTTCATCAGCGCAAAAGTAAATTCTTCAAATACCATCGCAGGATAACGGGTAATATAAACTAACCCTAGTCCAAAAGTAATAATAAATACCCCAGATAAAAACGTTAAACTTCTTCCTATGATTGTGACAGGATTAAAATTTGGTAAAACCAAAAGATCCCAAAAATCTAAGCTTAAAGCAATGCCTGCAATTGGAATCACCACAAAAATATAGCGAGTTTTTTTATTCACAAGGGTTACAAACACAACAATAGTTCCATTAATCAAAGCACTTCCTTGACCTAAAGAGATATTGATTAATGCACTTAAATTATAAACCGTTGTATCCCATGGTCCTGCGCCAAAATTACTCCTAATAAGCATGACCACGCCTAGTCCAGTTGTTAAAAATCCTAAAAGATATATTGTACTATAAATAAGTTGTTTTTTCATATTATGCCTTCTTTCAAGTCTAGCACTATTATATCAAATAATATACAATTTAATACAAAAAAAAAGGATTTCTCCTTTTTTTATTGATATTCACTTAATAACGATACTAATTTCTTTGGTGATAAAATTTTACCTGTACTTAATACTTCTCCATTAACAACAAGGGCTGGCGTTGACATGACGCCATATTCAACAATGCGATCAATATCTGTCACGTGTTCGATGTTTGCCTTTGCATCCATCATTTCAAGGGCTAACTTCACATGTTTTTCTAGTAATAAACAGTTTTTACATCCTTTACCTAATACTTTAATTTCCATATTATCCTCCTATTATAAATCCTGCGATTAAACCAACTACCGCAGATAATGTAATAACTAAAATAAAATATGTCATAGCTTTTTTTAATTTCAAAACTTTTGTAATGACAATCATATTCGGTAGACTTAAACTTGGTCCAGCTAGTAATAAAGCCACCGCTGGTCCTTTATGCATCCCTAGGGTATGAATAAACATATTAACAATTGGCACTTCGGTTAAAGTCGCAAAATACATAAATGCGCCAAAGGTTCCCGCAAGCAAGTTCGCTTGATAGGTGTTATTCCCAACAAGTCTTACCACAAATTCTTCATCCAGCACAGCACCAATAACCCCTGCAATGAAAATCCCTATAATAAATAATGGAATAATTTTTTTAACAAGCAAGAAGGTTTCTTTTCCCCACTCCTTAATTTCATCATGACTAAATAATTTAATTACAATAACCACTAAAATTAGGGTAACTATTACGGTTGGAATCCAGTGAATATACCAAAAAATTAATACAGAAAGTAAGGTTACGAAGAACATAATATTTTGCCATAAAGCCCGTTCACTAGGACCTTTAACCGTAAATAAACGCTCATCTGCTTCAACAACTTCTGATTTATTGTAAAGAAGAAACATAATAAGTCCAATAACAATCGATAAAATAACAGCGCCTATTATTCTCGATGCCCCAATATCAAAGCCAATGAGTGAGAACGTCATCGTAATTGCTAAGACATTAATCGCAGGCCCAGAAAATAAAAATGTAATCGCAGGCCCTAGTCCTGCCCCTTTTTTTCTAATGCTTGCAAACATCGGTAAGACACTACAAGAACATACTGTTAAAATGGCACCTGATATCGCAGCGATTATATATGCAATGCCTTTATGCGTTTTAGGCCCAAAATATTTAATAATGGCTTGCTGTGATAAAAACACAACAATCGCCCCTGATAAACTAAACGCAATCGTAAGGGATATGATTCTTCTAAAAATGAAATAATCTCTTAAGGCAATGAGTCCTTCTAAAAATAAGTCAATAATTATCATATTAGTTCAGCTCTCCTTGTGTACATTTAAACGGTCTTTCTTTAATTTTCATAATACGTTCATAGTCTAACCTCAACGTTTCATAGGACGATAAGTGACTACTAATTGTCTTAATAAGTGCCAAAAGATTTTCTGATTCGATGGATAATTCATAATAAATGAACTGCTCACTTCTTTTGGTTCTAACTAGATTTAGATCTTTTAATCGCGCTAAGTGTTTAGAGATTTTAGGTTGTGATTCATTTAGTAATTCAACCAATTCACATACACAAAAAGACTGTTCATATAAAGCCATCATAATTCTTAACCGCGTTTCATCTCCAAGCATTTTTATTAATTGTAGTAATCCTTCCATGTCATCACCTCATATTATTATATACGTATATACGTATATTAACATATAAGAAAATAATGTCAATGAAAATTAGACAATAAAAAAGTAAAATCGACCAACGGCTCGTAAATTGACCCTAAAAATAAAAAAAGCCATAAATGGCTTAGTTAAGTTCATATGGCATTCTGAGAAGGATTCGAATCCCCTAATCTAGAATATATCTTCTCAGTTTCTACCAGTTCCAAACAAATCATCACCATACAAATCAACTGTCGCTACATCAGCTTTTTCAAAGATATCAGATGGCCAAAAGTTATCCCCTGTAGATGTTTTAAACGTTCCATCCTGATAATTGATTGTAAGTGTCCAACCTCCTCCATCATCAATGTGCTCATCTGTATCATACTCATCTTTCATTTCGAACACACCTGAAGCATCAAATTGATTAAGAAACGAATCAACTTCAGTAACATCAAATGTATATATTACTTCATAATCAGGGATGATTTCATCTGTAGGAAAAAACTCTCTGTGTAGCACCTCACCGTTTTCTAAATCAATTATAGTCACATGTGTATACTCACCAAAATAATCAACTGTAGTATATTCTATAGTACTAATAGCCTTACCACTATATTCATACGAAGCACAACCTAATAAGCTAAATCCAAAAAGCACTAAACCAAAAGCTATTGTTATAAGTCTCATGAATCTCCTATAATCATCTCCTACCTTAATTTTATCATATAAATATATTAAAAATACGACAATAATAATAAAGATATCAGTATAGATCATAGGTTCAATAGGCCGTTGCTCTATATAAAATAAAAATAACCAATCCCTAAATGGCTTGGTTATTATAGTTTTAAATGTCTTGTCCGTACCGAGTTTATTCCTAAATTCTGTACTTTTATACCGTGTTGCGTTCAATATCAAGGGTTGTCCGGTATGTGTTGCGTTCAATTATAAATAGGAAGTATCTTATTTATAAACATTCAACTTTATTAATATGCCTATGATACCACCGGTAAACACTATTCACTTTCCATCACAGTCCAATAAAGAAGGTTAGCCATACAGGGCTAACCTAATAATAATCTCTCTTCTGTTTATAATTGATTTCATGCTTTTTGAATAGATTTCTTAGATTTTGTTAATACAATAATTTTAGCACTTCCCTCTCTTAAAATTAAAAACCCAAATAATCGAGGTTACTACTTTTTAGTTTATAGGTATCTATTTTGGTATGAAGTAATAATTGCATCAAGATCTAATAAAACAAAAATGCTATATATACTACTATAAAGAAAATTAACCCACCAATACAATAACAATATGCTAAATATCTATACTTAGGCTTCGATTGATGCTTTTGAAACTCTGATATAAGGCTTATGATTGCATAAAGAGTTGGAATGATAATAAGTCCTAAAATCATTATTCCATTTAATACGTAATCACTACTCAACATTGTAGAAGAAATCATTAGACCTATAAATCCAACTACTAAACTTAAAAAATAAGTAACAAACTTTTTAATTTTCAACATGATGAATAAGTAGGAACCTTAATTGATATAATATCATCATCTCTAATTTCATTCGGCAATATCATACCACCATCATGAATTGCTATATCAAACCCATATTCATTATACGCACACCATGCGAGTTGAGAACAATACCATCTATCTCTGTCATCACATGCATCAGCAATTGTAAATAAAGCTTGATATCTATCACCTAATTCATTGATTGAATAGTTGATAATATTATCAATAGTTGTGGTGCTATCTAAATTTTTCACATGTAATAGTCTATTACCATTACTAGCCTGATATCTATCACAATCATAAACACTTCTTATAACACCAATATCATCATGATCATAATCAAACCTTTTTGCGTTTGGTGTAGATTCAATCACACGTAGATAATACATATCATATGTTGTTGAATAGAACCATCCCTCAATAATAGCAATATGATCAAACTTGGTATCTTCAAAAATTAGATCTCCTCTATTAGCATAACTCTCTAATGCACAAGTATCGTAATTTGGTCTTTGACTGATATGTTCATTCCCATCTCTATCTATAATATTCTCATACCACTGTAATGATCCTCCCGAACTTGAAGATCTAGTTACAACCAAATCATCAGTTGTAGAGAAGTTATTTAATTCTAGAATAAGAGCATTTGTGTACTCAAAGATACTTGGGTAAATTCCACTTGTATTATAATAATCTGATTTGAAATCTTGAAACGAAACATCAACTTCTACGCCTAATAAGGTTGCTGTTTCAATAAACCTATCATACTCTTGTCTTTCAATATTAGATGCTGATACAGTTGTAAATGAAAGACTTGCAAACAAAAGCAATGTTATTGTAATAAATTTCTTCATTTATTTCCTCCTTAAATTTTGAATTCATCTCTATTCAACTTAACATCCATGAAACTGATTTTAGGATTATCTTCTAAGTATTTAGTAACCTTGGAATCCTCATCAAATCTTTTCGTCTTTTCTATACATGCTAAGTAAATAGTTTTGTAATAACCTGTTTTACGTATTATATGATTAAATAATAGTGCTAGTTTATATAGGTGTTTCTTTAGTTCACACATCACTTGATCAACTTCATTTATCTTATTTGTTGAATAATATGAACTTACCATACATTCACCACCACATACAAATCTTGCAAAACAATCATTACATTTTTCTCGTTCAGTTAAAACTTTGTAAAACTTATCTCTTTTCTTATAGCTTATTCCTCCTTCTAAATTTCCTACTTTTAATTCATCTATTCCAATTGCCCCAGGACATGCATATATACTACCATCCTGTGCAAATGAGAACCTTCCGATTCCTGCATCGCATCTTGTAGATACTTTTTGGTTTAGTATTGTTCTTAATAGAAACTTCCCAAAATAGTCATCACCATTTAATAATGCTGCTATGTAAATTCCCTTTTTGAGTTTCATGTACTAGAAAATCGAATAACTTAGTGTACTCTTTCTTAATCTCATCAATATTACTTTCATTGATTCCCATATTTCCTTCTACACTTCTTACAGGCTTTATACTAACTGTTGGAAAATACTTGATTAAATGTTTAAGTGTTTTTACTAAATCAGTATTTTTATCTGTAAGAGTGACAGCTACTCCCATTAGTGATCTATCTTTTATGTTTTTTATGTTCTTAATTACCTTCTTATATACACTGTTACCAGAATAGTCTATTCTATAGAAATCATTACTCGCTTTATCTCCATCTAAACTTATTCCAAACAATATCCCTGCATCTCTCAATTCCTTAACAATTGTCTTGTCTAGTAAAGTTCCATTAGTAACTATCATTGGCAATACTTCTCTTTTCAATTCATTACTTTTTTCTTTACAGTATTCTCCAATTTGATATAAGAGGTTCTTATTAAGTAATGGTTCACCACTACCTGTTGGATCAACAATGTATTTTCCCGCATTTGGATACTCATCAATGATCATATCAATGAATCTCTTTGATTCATCAAATGTTAAATTGGTATCATCTCTATCTTTTTTAAAACAATAAGTACATGCCATATTACATTTCGATGAAGTGTGCAGACTAATATAAATAGTTTTGAAAAGTTCTTTGTCATACTCTTCTTTTATTTCAATTTCATCATACATATTATTTTCATTTAATAATTGTTTTAGTAAATCTTCATTTTGATAAACTACATTATCTATAGTTACTGTATTACCATTGATTTTACTTATTAATATATAAAAATCCCTAAAAGCGAGCACTTGAATATTATCCATACACATCCACCTTAAAATAAAAAAATATAGACTTCTCGTCTATATTTAAAAATTAGTGTTCTCCCAAACATAGACTTTACTATCTTTATTTTACCCCCCCCCACTCATTTGAGTCAATGATTCATTGTGTGTAATCGGTAACATAAAAATGAACAAGAAAATAAATATCTTGTTCATTTTTTGATATGTATTTTTGGATACGAAACACGCTATAAGTCATGTTCGCATCCCTCACTATCTAAATGGCGTTCCGGGAGGGATTCGAACCCCCGACCGACGGCTTAGAAGGCCGT
>JBKHEA010000005.1:0-109819 GCA_046541015.1 Candidatus Izemoplasmataceae bacterium | reverse complement strand
ATGTTTATCATTTAGGAGATGTTTGATTTGAAAACAAAAATTATTACGTTTTTACTGATTGCATTTTTAATTAGCCTGACAACTGGGATATCTTTGATTCAAGCGATTCAAACAGACTTCTCTAAGTATATGATTATCATATTTTTGGCATTTTTGTTTGGAAGTATGATCTATATCAATATTAGTTTTACTAAAAGAGGCATGCTTATTTATTTATACCCTTTGATTGCATTTGTCATGTATCTTCCACTAAATTTTTTAGCAGGGATAATTTTACCCCTTAAAGGTGGGCTTACTTACTACGCTTCATTTCCAAGATATTGGGCTATACTATATTATGGGTTTTTCTTGGTGATGTTATATTTGATTGCTAAAGGGATTGATGAATTAACCAAATACAAGGTTTCTAAATTCATCTATGGAGCTGCTGATACCATTTCCTTTATTGTATATCCAATACTTTTAGCCTATACCTATTTTGTCTTTTTAGCTTAGTAGAGTTGGTTTTGATATGTCTATATCAATTAAATAGTTTTAGCTAAATAATAAAATAAAAAAACACACTTTCATGTTTTAAATGAAAGTGTGTTTTTGTGTAATAACCAATGCTTGTTTATGAAGGTGCTTTAAAGGTATTTTCTTATCATAAGAATTTTGCAATAATACCAAGATAAGCCCATAAGAAGACTGAAGAGTAAGCTATATTTTTTTCCTTAATGAGCATATAAGCGGCAATGAAGAGTGATACCCCGATAATGAATGAAAACCATAAACGTTCATAGTTCATAAAGAATCCAATATCATACTTAGTTATTAAGATAGCGATATTGGCGATGGTTGCAACACTAATCCATCCAGCATAAATGCTGAATGTTACAAAAGAAAAAGTATCTGATTTTGACAAAAGATTTAAGATTACAAGTAAAGAAACCAACATTGAAATAATTACGAGGGTTGAAAGTAATATTTGATTGTTGTGCCAACTAAGCAACCAAAAAATATTAAGAATATTCACGACATTAAAAAGAATTAATATGATAATTCTATTAGTACTTAAAATGTTTTCTTTAGTCAATAACATTACAACAAATATGATTAATAACAAATAAATAAGTCCCCAAATAGAAAAAGTAAAACCAGCTGGAGTAAATAGTGTTGTGTACTTTTCAGAAATATCACCTGTTGTGTTCCCACCAATTGGAAGTGCGTTAGCTAAATAATTAGTCACTAACATACCAATGAGTGTTATTACGGTAATCACTGTTAAAATCATCTAATCACATCCATTCATCGTTTTATAACCTTATTATATACTTTTAAATGCTATAAAGATACCCAAGCACTAAAGACCTTATTTTGAGGCTTTATTTTTGATGATAACGCTAAGGATATATTCCCATTCATTTTTTAGTTTAGGGTCATCTTTTACTATATTTACTTGGTCGTGATCTTCTAAGAGTGTTAAATATAAATGAGATAAGGCAATCCCAATGTCAATCGCTTGAATGTCAATTTTTAAACCTTTTCCGTATTGTGGGGTTCGTTTTAAATATAGATGAAATGTTTGATTTGATAATATAACACGCCAAGGTTGTTTATTGGAGGCACTTGGTGCAAGCTGAATAGCTTTTAAATAGGGATGATATTGATCCATCAAACCACCATGGTCTGATGGATTAAGAGAGAAAAATAGTTCATCAAAGGGTTTTCTTTGATTGCCTTTTGAAATCCCGCGAATGAGACGTTCTCTTATTGATTTTGATTTTGGATACCCAACTGGTGATACCGCCGCAATGATTTCATCGTTTGTTAAGTCAACGTCAAAATCTTCACGATGATAAGTTCCTCCAAGCCAGACAGTGCCTAAATTATGTTTGGTTAAGTGGAGTATGATTTGTTCCATCAAAAAGCCAAAGTCAATCATGCCTTCTTTTGAGTTTTTTACAACCCCACCTATAAAAGCTTGAGGATGTTTAATAAAACCATAGGTTCCAATCTTATGAGTATAATCACCAACATCTTCAATAAAAAAGAAGCGAACTTTGTGACCAAAAGGTCCTACGCGGTCTTTAAACATTTCAAGAATATTTTTAACGATTAATTGATCACTACTTGAGAGACTTTTTTGTTCATATGTACGAATAGAAGTTCTTTTTTTAATCACTTCTTGCATTACTATTCTCCTTAATAAAACAATGTTTTCTTATGCATAATCTTACTTTATTATACATTACCAAACTAGATTACTGAATTTTTTCATAAAACCAACTATGGTATAATGAACTATTATAGGTAAAAACTTTAAAAAATCTAGTAGTAATAAGGATGGATACTATGAATCAAATTATTGATAGAATTCAAGAATTTTTCTCATTAGAAAGAATCGTTACTACTATCGCTAATGTGATACCGAATCTAATACTTGCGATCATTATTCTATTTATTTTGATAATTGTTTGGAAGATTATTAGAGGCATATTGAGTTCAATTTATCGTAGAATGTCTCTTGATAAAACCTTACAAAACATGATTACAAACATAACGAAAGCCTTGATATTTGTGATAGGCATTGTTACTATTTTAGCAGTCTTTGGAATTAATATTAGTATCATGCTTGCTAGTATTGGGATTGTAGGGATTACATTAGGTTTAGCAGCACAAGATGCTCTATCAAACATCATTTCTGGTATTTTTATCTTTTGGGATAAACCGTTTGTGATTGGAGATTTGATTGAAGTTAATGGGCATTATGGGCGTGTTGATGTCATCACTATGCGTTCTACAAGATTGATTACTGTCGATGGTAAAATGCTATCTATTCCCAATAATGATCTCATTAACTCTACAGTGGCTTCGTATACTAATTTTCCTAATTTAAGGGTTAATATTCATTTTACTGTAGCAGCTAGTGAAAACTTACAAAAAATAAGAACAGTACTCTTTAGTATCTTAGAAGGAGATGAAGCTTATTTACAAACCCCTGCCCCAGAAGTTGTCTTAAGTAAATTAAATGATTACAACATTGAACTTATATTTAGAGTATGGATAAAAAACGAACAAGAACATATCATGAGAAGCAATTATTTAAGAGAAAAAGTATTTAATATCCTAACTAAAGAAGGCATCAATATGCCGTATGAAACCATAAATGTGAATGTCCATAAAGGGATTGAATAAGATATACATTACTACCAATAAAAAAACTGGTTATCTAACTTAAGTTAACCAGTTTTTTTAAACTAATAGTTATAACTAGATATTAGCTAAATAAAGGACTTTTTGAATTCTTTGTTGCATATAAAATCCGATAAGTCCAAGGAATAAAGCATTAACTAATGCACCAACAAACGCAATGATAGTGCCTAAATAAATCGCTTCAAAATCAAGACCTAAAATAAAAATTGCCGCAAACTCATTAATCATGTTTAGTAAGAAAATTATGAAAAATGAGACAATACCAAATCGGAGGTTGCTTATCGGTTTAGCGCTACTACATTCAATTGCCAAGTGCGCTTTTGATTTATAATAAAGCGGTTTTGTGATATCAATCAATATAATAAATAAAGGCAATAAAACGATATTCATTAATGCAAGTAATTGACCTGTTGCTATATATAAGGTAATGGTTACGACAATGCTAATCAAATAGGCATGATGCTTTTTATAGGCTAAAACCATTATCGCAAATAAGAATAAGACAATATAAGGAAATATTAAAGACATAGTGATTATTATAGTACTTGATAAGGCTATCATGGTAATTTCTTGAACACTTAATTTCATAGCTAAACTCCTTTTTTTAACATTTAACAAGTTCATTGTACTAACTAATCAAAGATTTTTTTAATATAACGAGAAAGATTATAATCTAGAATTAAATCAATCACTTATTTGTAAAGAATAGTCTTTGAATGATAAAGGCTATTTTTCATACTCAGTCTAAATTTAACGGTATAAAAAATAAGAAAAATAGTGTTTCCTAAAGAATTCTTGATATAATAAGCTCAGTGAGTAAACTGGAGGATATTATGGATCAAGTCAAAATGTATTATCTTATTCGCATGATTATGGGCATTTCTTTTAATCTAATGTTTACAGCATCTGCGCTTTATCGTATTGACATTGCACAGCTTGAAATATATGAACTAATTTTAATTGGGACGGCATTAGAAATTGCGGTTTTTGTCTTTGAGGTACCAACAGGCATCATTGCGGATTTAAAAAGTAGACGCATGAGTGTTATCATTGGACTATTTATTATTGGTATAGGATTTAGTATTGAAGCCTTAACACCTTATTTTGAGATTATATTTCTTTCTCAAGTCGTTTGGGGGTTTGGCTATACTTTTATTAGTGGTGCTCTTGATTCTTGGATTAGTGATGAAACGAAGAATCATCGTATAGAACATACCATTATTACCGGTGCTCAGTTTAATAAAATATTTGCGTTTTTAGGGATTATCCTTGCGGGTGTTATAGGGATGTATAATTTACGTGTAGCCATTTATATCGCATCAGGGCTATTTGTGATGATGGGATTTATGGCATTGATTTATATGAAAGAAGATCATTTTACTAAGACACCCCATCATGAAGGATTTATAAAAGGGTATTATATCCAATTAGTTGATGGATTAAAACATATTAAAACAAACAAAATATTGCGATATATGTTTGTCGCAATGCTGTTTTTTGGTTTATATAGCGAAGGGATTGATCGTACGTTTGAGATTAATATCTTGGATAATTTAGGTTTTCGAAACTTAATCGACATCCCACCTATTTGGATTTTGGCTATTGTCGCAAGTGCGATTGAGTTAATGGGTGTTGGTATTTTAGTCGTGGTTAAACGTTATGCAAAATCTGGAAAACACGTTGCCTTATGGGCAGTAAACTTTACAGGCATGATGATTGTAGGTATTTTAGTATTTGCTTTTATCAATAATCCTTATATAGCTGTTTTTGGGTTTTTATTCTTTAGTTTTTCAAGAGAAGGAACATACCCTTTATTAAACGCTATTATGATAAGAAATACGCCATCTTATGTTAAAGCAACCGTATTAAGTTCTTTTGGACAACTAGATGCGATTGGACAACTTTTATCGGGAGCATTAATGGTGTTTGTTTCTTTTATGTATGGGCTAAACCTCATGTATTTAGTGACAGCATTATTATTAATCGTACCCTTTATTGCCTTATCAAAAACCGTTAAGTTTAATGAATCATAATTTTGTTAAGATATGTAAAAGAGGAAGCATTTGCTTCCTCTTTTTTATCGATTTAACAATCTTTTATCTTAGCAATTTTATCTAACTTGACAAAAGGGTTAGAAAAGCATATACTGTTCATGTAAACAAATGTTTAAATATAAACAAAAGTGTAGGTGTGCTATGAATCTTAATATTAATGAGGAAAAAGTACTTAATTTATTAAGACAAGATCCTTTTATGAGTCAAAAAGAGCTTGCAGAAAAGGTCCATGTATCAAGACCTGCGGTAGCAAATATTATTTCTAGCTTACAACAAAAAGGCTATATTTTAGGGAAACCTTATTTGTTGCGACAAGACACGTATGTTACTTGTTGTGGGGGGGCAAATGTTGATGTTGGGTTAAAGGTTACGGGAGACTTAATTAAAGGCACATCAAATCCTGTTCATGCTAGAAAATCATTTGGCGGTGTCGTTAGAAATGTTGCTGAAAACCTCGCAAGATTAGGATTAAATGTTTCATTAATGAGTTTAATAGGTGATGATGCTTATGGACAAGAATTAATTAGTTTTAATAGTGAGCTCATGGAAACTTTCGCAAGCGATATTTTACCTCATGAATCTACAGGAACCTATTATTCAATCATAGATCAAGATGGGGATATGAAATACGGATTTGCTGATATGCAGATCAATCGTTTAATGGATCGCTCTTGGGTATTAAAACATAAAAAACATTTATTGATGAGTGCATATATCATTGCCGATATGAATGTATCAAAAGATGGCTTAGAAGCCCTCTTAGAAATTAAAGAAGAGATGAAGATTCCTCTTGCAATCATCGGCGTTTCAGGACCCAAAATGAGCCATTTACCTGAAAACATAAACGGACTTGATTTACTCATTTGTAATATTGATGAATCAATGACTTATTTTAAACAATCAAAAAGAGATCCTAAAGTGTTAGTAAATTCATGGCTTGATAAAGGAGTTAATGCCGTAATTATTACTGATGGAACTAATGGATCATACATTGGTTATAACCAAAAGGTACATCATCAAAAAGCTTATATGGTTGAAAAAACTTTAGTTAAAGATGTAACGGGTGCAGGCGATGCATTTAGTAGTGCAGTATTATATGGCATTATTAAAGGTGAAAAATTAGAAACTGCCGCCAAATTAGGTGCCATAAATTCTAGCTTAACCGTTCAAGTACCTTTTGCGGTTAATCCAAATATATCAATTAAAAAAATTGAAAAGGAGTTAAATAACTATGACAATTAATCATACACTATTAGATATTAAAGAAGAGGTAATCGAAGCATTAAAAACTAATAAGCCTGTTGTGGCATTAGAATCAACGATTATCTCACATGGTATGCCTTATCCTGATAATGTCTTCATGGCTAAAAAAGTTGAAGAGATTGTTAGAAATGAAGGCGCAATCCCAGCAACGATTGCGATTATGGATGGAAAAATAAAAATTGGATTAAGCAATGAAGATTTAGAGACACTAGCAAAATCCAAGGAAGTTATGAAAGTTTCAAGAAGAGATTTAGCGTATGCTATCGCATCGAAAAAAATTGGGGCAACCACGGTTGCATCCACAATGATTTGCGCTGAAATGGCTAAAATCAAATTTTTTGTGACAGGTGGTATTGGAGGTGTCCATCAAGGCTTTGAAGAGACCATGGATGTTTCTGCTGATCTTGATGAACTTGCCCAAACTAATGTAAATGTCATTTGTGCGGGTGCAAAAGCCATTCTTGATTTACCAAGAACGATGGAATATTTAGAAACTAAAGGGGTTCCTGTGGTTGGATATCAAACAAACGTTTTACCAGCATTTTATACACGAGAATCATCGATTCCATTATCCATTTCTTATGATAATCTAGTTGATTTAGCCGAAATGATTTATGCAAAAGATCAACTTTCCTTAAAAGGGGGTGTTTTAATCGCAAACCCAATTCCTAAAGAGGATTCACTTGATGCCTCATTCATCAATACCATCATCGATCGCGCAATAAAGGATAGTTTTAAAGAAGGCATTAAAGGGAAAGATACAACGCCATATCTTCTTAAAAAGATTGTTGAAGAAACTAAAGGAGAAAGTTTAAAAGCTAATCTAGCGTTAGTTTATAGTAACGCTTTAGTCGGCGCAAGACTCGCTAAAGCATACTTTAATTTAGAAAAATAAATAACATGCACGAAATAAAAACCAAAAAAAGCACTGTCTTATTTTTAAGACGGTGCTTTTTATCTAGATAAAATGTTATTTATTTTGAAGGTCTTTATCAATTAAAGCCTCATCATGAACAACTGCATTAATCACTTCATTGATAATATGATTTTCACGTACCTTACGCACTTCTTTTCTAACTATTTCTTCTACCTCGTATTCTTGTTTTAACCCTTCATTTAAGGAATAAATCATTAATATAAGTATAATAGCAAAAGGCAAGCCCGTAATGACGGATGCCGTTTGTAAGGCTGCTAGGCCACCACCAATTAGTAAAGTAGCTGCGACTACCCCTTCCATTACAGCCCAAAATATACGTTGAGGTATCGGTGAATCTAGTTTACCACCAGAAGTTAGATGATCGACAACCAAAGAACCAGAATCTGAGGAAGTTACAAAAAATACAGTAACTAATAAAACGCCTGCAATTGATAAAAGTCCGCTAAGTGGTAAGGCATCTACCATTGAAAATAAAGCTAGTGAAGGGTCTACATTAATAGCTGAGACAATATCTGTAATGGCATTCATCTCTAAAAATATTGCTGTACCCCCAAAGACTGACATCCAAAAAAATGATAGTAGTGAGGGGATAAGCATTACACTCAAAATAAACTCACGGATTGATCGTCCTTTAGATATTCTAGCAATAAACATACCAACAAAAGGTGACCATGAAATCCACCAAGCCCAATAAAATATAGTCCATGCACTCTGCCAATTGGTGTCTTTAAATGTTTCAGTCCATAAACTCATTTCAATAATATTAGACATATAATATCCAATATTTTGAGTAAAACCACTCAAAATATAAACAGTTGGTCCAACGATTAATATAAAGATTAAAAATACGCCTGCTAAAACCATATTGATTTCACTTAAGCGTTTAACCCCACCATCAAGCCCCATGACTACAGACGTTGTAGCTAATCCAGTAATACCGATAATTAATCCTACCTGAATAGGAATGCTTATTTGAATACCAAATAAATAGTTGAGGCCAGCATTAACTTGTGCAACCCCCAAACCAAGGGATGTCGCAAGTCCAATGAGGGTAGCTAATACAGATAATATATCAATTAAATTCCCCCAAAATCCATAAATTTTATTACCAATAAGGGGGTAAAAAACAGAGCGAATAGTTAAAGGTAACCCACGGTTATAAGCAAAAAATGCTAGTCCTAAAGCAACAATAGAGTAAATTGCCCAAGGATGAATTCCCCAATGGAAAAAGGTAGTTGCCATCGCAGCTTGAGCGGATTCTGCGGAGCCTGAACCTATTAATCCAAACATAGGAGACGGGTTATTTAAATGCGATATAGGCTCAGCAACACTCCAAAATAATAAACCTATTCCCATTCCAGCACTAAGTAACATGGCATACCATCCGAACTTAGTAAATTCCGGTTCGGCATCTGGACCCCCAATTTTTAGATTTCCAAAACGTCCAAACGCAAAATATAAAGCAGCAATCACAAAAACATTTGCGGCTGCGATTAAAAACCACCCCGCATTTTTAGAAATACCATCTAATGCGTTACTAAAAAGCGCTTCTGCTTGAGTAGGGAAAAGAATGGTCCCCAAGATAAATAATACTAAAAATAAAGCGGAAAAAATGGTCACCTGTGGATGGATATCAAATCCAAATCCTTCCCAATTAGTTTCACCGGGTTCTTGTCTTCCGGCCTCATCAAATAATGAAACGGTAGGACGAATTTGTAATCCTTTAAAAGGCTTACGGTTTTTAATCGCTTTTACACGAGCATCTTTTTCAGCTTTTTTTAGTTTTTTTGCCAGAAGTTTTGCATTCGCTAACTCTTTTTTAGTTTCTTCTTTCATTGATAGCTCCTTTCAGTATCTTTTATTGAATCTCCTAGATTAATCTGATATGGTATAATCCAAAATTCATTACATCAAAGGCTTGTTTGATTTAAAAATATGTATTTATAAGTAAATTATCAGTCATTCTTATTCTACATCTTTATGCCGTAAATTTAAATGGTTACGGCCGATTTATTAAGAAATAAGTTAAGGAAATGAACGATTAAAGATTTAATTTTTTAAGAAAACACTTTCATATTGCATGTTATATATTAAAATGATTTAATAGTCTCAAAGCTTTGAACAAGAGTAGTAAATGCTAAGAACTTTATAGAGAACTGTTGGTTGGTGAAAAACAGTAAGTTTAGGTATTGAACGTGCTTGGGAGTTGTATTATCGAAAGTTGAGGTAATACCGTTAACCTGCGTTAAAGGATTGAGTGCACAGTGTTTAAACACTGTGAATTAAGGTGGTACCGCGATCAATCGTCCTTGTTTTAAGGACGATTTTTTTATTAGGAGAGGTTTATGAACGATTTATTTCAGTTTTCAAAAATTAATGAATGGATTCCATATTTAGTAAAGGGCTTAGGTATAACATTACTTATTGCCTTAGTTGCAGCAATTTTCGGATTTATTATTGGCATAATCTTTGTGCTTATGGGTAAACATAAAAGATTAAAATATCTTTCAGTTGTAACGGTAGATATTTTAAGAGGCACACCGATTATTTTACAGTTATCCTTAGTTTATTTTGCAGTACCTCAAATCATTAACCGAGTATTAAGCGAAGGGTTAAACCTTGATTATAGAGTTCAAATCGCAGGGTTAACGGCTGCGTTTATTACATTCAGTATCAATTCAGGTGCTTACATTAGTGAAATCATTCGTGGAGGTATTAATAGCGTAGATAAAGGAGAAATTGAAGCCGCTAAAGCGCTTGGTATATCTCGGGTATATATTTTTAAAGATATTGTTTTACCGATTGCCTTTAGGAATGGTTTACCATCATTAATCAATGAATTTATTACACTTATAAAGGAAAGTTCGATTGTATCGTTAATTGGTATACACGATTTAATGAGACGACAACAAATTGTTACAAGCCAGACGTATATGTATTTTGAACCCTTAATCATTATTGGGATTATTTATTATACAGTCATTAAGCTTATAGCCATCATTGGCAGAAAAGTTGAGGTGAAGTTAGCTTATGGTAGAAGTTAAAAACCTTAGTAAATCGTTTGGTAATCTTCTTGTTTTAAATGATATATCCTATACATTTAAAACAGGTAAAACCACAGTGATTTTAGGTGCAAGTGGGAGTGGAAAATCAACGCTTCTCCGGTGCATTAACCAATTAGAAACAAAAGATAGCGGTGAGATATATGTTCACCAAAAACCAATCGAATCATATAAAAATCAATCGCTTATGCATGAAATAGGTATGGTATTTCAACAATTTAATCTCTTTAGCAATATGACGATTATAAATAATGTGACCTATGCATTAAAACGGGTTAAAAAACTTGATAAAAGTTTAGCTTATGAAAAAGCATTGAAGGCTTTAAAAGAAGTAAACATGGAAAGCAAGGTTAATGTTTATCCTAATCAACTCTCAGGAGGTCAAAAACAGCGTGTCGCTTTAGCTAGAGCTATGGTGTTATCACCCAAAATCATGTTGTTTGATGAACCGACTAGCGCCCTTGACCCAGAATTAGTTAATGATGTTTTAAAAGCCATTAAAGCGTTAACCTCAATAGGGTTAACCAATATTATCGTGACCCATGAAATAGGGTTTGCCAAAGAAGTTGCAGATGAAATTATCTTTATGGATGAAGGTAAGATTATTGAAAGTGGATCACCAAGTATGATCTTTAACCACCCTAAAGAATTAAGAACCAAAGCATTTTTAGAAAAAATAATATAAAAAAATTGGAGAATATTATATGAAAAAAATAATTAGTTTACTAACCCTCTTTAGTGTTTTATTATTAACTGCATGTGAGGAAAAAAATACTGTAACTGTATTAACATCTAGTGGGTATGAACCATACGAAATGATTGATGAAGATGGTAATTTAACAGGTTTTGATATTGAACTGATGGAAGCTTTAGCTATGGAAGCTGGGATTCAAATAAAATGGAAAGATGTAGCATTTGAAGGTATTATTGCAAGTTTACAAAGTGGTCAAGCAAGTATTGCGATTGCAGGTATATCACCAACCCCTGAGCGTTTAGAGATGGTAGACTTTAGTAATGTTTACTATAATAGTGCTTTGGGTTTAACAAATGTAATTATTAGTGATCAATCTTCAACCATAACATCACTTGAAGATTTACAAGGAAAAATCGTATCAGCACAACTAGGAACTGTACAAGCAACCTACTTAGAAAGTATTAAAGATACTTATAACATAACTGTTGATTTACGTGATAATAACACCCAAATTGTTGAAGAAATTAAGGCAGGTAGAATTGATGCATTAATTGTTGAAGGCTTAATTAGTGAATCAATTTTAGAAGAAAACAATACATTAACTAGCGTAGGATTTGAAAGTGAACTAGATGATGCAGCTGGTAATGCGATTGCTTTTTCTAAAGGAAGTCCATATGTCGAAGTGTTTAATGAAGCACTAGACACATTAATAGAAAATGGGACGGTCCAAGCACTGATTGATAAATGGTTTAATTCATAATAAGTTCCAATAAAATAGTAAAAGACAAGGCTTTATTATAATAAAGTCTTGTTTTTTAGTGCACTAAGTTTTATTTCATATTAACCATATCTATGATAAAATGTTGGTAGATAAGCACCCTAAAAATATGAAAAATAAGGATGATACGAATGGCTTTAACCGAACAATTAATGAAAGAAAAAATTGTTGCTGTGATTCGAGCTGATAGTATGGAAGAAGGCTATGAATTAGCCAAAGCGATTATTGAAGGTGGCATTAAGGCAATTGAAATTACCTTTACAATTCCTGATGCTTTTAAGCTCATTAAGCGTTTAAACGATACATATAAAGACCAAATTTTACTAGGTGCTGGCACAGTTCTTGATTTATCAAGTTGTAAAATCGCAATTGATAATGGCGCAAAGTTTATTGTTGCGCCCGGATTTGAGGACCATTGTGCTAAATATTGCTATGAAAGAAATATTCCTTATATGCCCGGTTGTATGACTGTTACTGAGATGCTTAACGCTCGTAAACATCATGTTGAAGTGATTAAACTTTTCCCGGGGGATCATTTCGGGCCGAAGTTTATAAAAAACATTAAAGCACCCTTACCCAAGTTAAAAGTGATGGTTACTGGTGGCGTTGATTTAGATAATCTAAAGGAATGGTTTAAGTATGGTGCTGACATGGTTGGGATAGGGAGTGCCTTAACCAACCAAAAAAATTCAAATGATTATTTGATGGTTACAAAGAAGGCAAAAGAGTATAAAAATGCATTAAAGGATGTGGCATAGTGGCTAAAATCATTACTTTAGGTGAAATCATGATGAGGCTTTCTACGCCTAATCATTTAAGATTTTTACAAGCAAGTACTTTTGATGTAACTTATGGCGGTGGTGAAGCCAATGTTGCAGTAAGTTTGGCGCAGTTTAATCAAGAAGTTCATTTTGTATCTAAAGTGCCAAATAATCCATTAGGGCTTGCAGCAATTAATCATTTAAAGCGATTTGGCGTTTTAACCGATTATATAGCATTAGGTGGAAACCGTTTAGGAACTTATTATTTAGAACATGGGACTAGTTTAAGAGCTAGCCAAGTTATCTATGATCGATCACAAAGTGCGATAAGTTTAGCTACTATTGACGATTTTGATTTTGATGCTATTTTCAAAGATGCTAACTGGTTCCATTTTAGTGGGATTACCCCAGCACTAAGTGAAAAAGCCGCTAAGATTACGTTAAAAGCACTTCAAGTAGCAAAAAAATATGACGTTACGGTAAGTGTTGATTTGAATTATCGTAAAAAGCTTTGGACAAAAGAAAAAGCCCAAGCGGTTATGAAACCGCTTATGGCTTATGTTGATATTTGTATTGGTAATGAAGAAGATGCTTTAAACGTATTAGGCTATCAGCACCAAACATCCGATATAAAACGCGGTCAGTTAGACCTTGATGAGTATAAAAAAACGTTGAAATCACTCATTGATGATTTTGGCTTTAAAGTTGCCCTTACAACATTAAGAAATAGCTTAAGTGCGAGTTTTAATAAGTGGCATGCATTGGCTTATGATGGAGAATCATTCTATCAAAGCACAACTTATGATATTACTCCCATTATCGATCGTGTAGGTGGTGGTGATAGCTTTGCGGCAGGGCTAATTTATGGCTTTATAAACAAGTATAGTTTAAAAGATTCACTTGAATTTGCAACCGCAGCGAGCGCTTTAAAACACACCATTAGTGGCGACCAAAATATAATCACGATTGAAGAAGTAAAAGCGTTAGTTAAAGGCGATAAATCTGGTCGAGTAAAACGATAAATTAAAAAGCCAATTTAATGGCTTTTTTTATTTGATAGAAAGTAATAATCCTTTTTCAGCTTCTGTGACAATTAACCCTAAATCACCGACATGATCACGATATAAATTTGTAGGGTTTTTGCCTGGAAGTTTGATTTGTTCAATCAAGTTACCTTTTAAATCAAAGACCCAAACGAATCCTGTACCATATACAGCTGCGCCAATTAAACCTTCTTTTAAATGTGTTAAGCCATCAGGTTCAGCCTCTTTACCAATAGTATAAAAGGTTCGAATATTTTCAATGGTTAACGTTTGTTTATTCCAGTCACCAATTAAAATACGGTGTTGCCAAGTTTCATTAATTAGAATATTTTTTTCGTCATTAATTAGTAATAGTCCATTAGGAAAATACATGTTACTTGCAATTTTTTTTACAGCGCCATCAGGGGTTAAGACAGCCATATAGCCAATAGGTTCTTTTTGCGAACCCCCAGGACATGTAAATAAAATATTCCCATCATGATCTTTAATTAAATCATTAGGTGCATTTAAGGGGGTTCCATCAATATTATCTGCCAGGGTTTTAGTTTTCAAAGTTTTTAAGTCTAGTAGGCGGATACTATGATTTTTTGAATCGCAAAAGATTAATGTATTATCATCTTCTACCATCATACCATTTGGAGCGCCACCAACATCATAACGACGTAAGGTTTTAGTTTCTCTAATGTACTGTGTAATCGCTCCGCCCAGTAGCTCTACACAATAAATATTCCCTTTATCAGTTACAACTGGACCTTCAGGAAATTTTAAGCCTTCAGCTAATACATTAACACGTTTCATATTAAGCCTCTTTTCTTTCATTAGGGCCATACAAAATAAGGCCACCATCAATTTTAATGATATCACCTGTGATATATTCAGCCTCATCAGAAACCAAGAAATTTACAAGGTTTGCAACATCCTCGGGGCTCCCACTTCTTTTTAAAGGAACCAAACGGCTAATATGACCCTCTTTTAATGCTTCATCATCTAAACTACCTCTAACTTTAGTAGCCCCAGGAGCAACAGCATTTACAGTGATTTTATTCGGCGCAAGTTCTATCGCAAGAGATTCAACAGCGCGGTTTAAGGCAGCTTTAATTGCACCATAGATACAATCATTATCATAAGCTCTAATGCCTCTTGTCGAAGTAATAAATATAATGCGACCTTTTGTGTTTTTTTCAATCATTGTGTTTGCGACGATTTTTGTTGCAATCATATAACTACGAAAATTCAGTTGATATAAAAAATCCATTGTATCAATCTCTAAGGTTTTAATACTTGTAAATTTTGTTTTACCTGCATTACACACTAAAACATCAATGCCTCCTAAATCCTTGATGGCTTGATGAGTAACTGATTCAACAATGCTTGTTTCTTGTAATGAAGCTTGATAGTAAAAACATTCTTGGTTTAAAGCGTTGATGGCTTCTTTTAAACTTTTAGCGTCATCTTCTTCAGTATAGTATGTAAAGGCAATATCATAACCTTCATTGGCTAAACGTAGCGCTATCCCACGTCCAATCCCACGGCTTGCGCCGGTGATAAATGCTTTTTTTGACATATTAACCCTCCTAAGGATTTACTAGTGTGCCATCAGGTAATCTTGTTTGTGTCCATTTTGTAATGCGTGTTTTGATTGGATATTTTTTGGCGAGTTCTTCATTAATATCAATGCCAAATCCAGGTAAATTATTCGCATAAATATAACCTTCTTTAACACGAGGCATACCAGGAAATACTTCATACATAATTTCAGGGAAATCCCACCATTCTAAAATCCCAAAATTATGACTATGTAAACTCAAATGAACATTGGCCGCATGCCCTACTGGTGAAACATCACCTGGGCCGTGCCATGCGGTTCGAACGCCAAATTGTTCTGCGAAGATGGCGAGTTTTTTTGCAGGAGTAATCCCACCAATTTGACTGATATGAACACGAATAAAATCAATTAAACGATCCTTTATAAGGGTTTCAAATTCTTGAGGATTATTAAATAATTCACCTACAGCTAAAGGGGTTATGGTTTGATTTCTTAGTTGTTTATACCAAGCACCTTGTTCTAAAGGAAGCGCATCTTCTAAATAAAATAAGCGATAGGGTTCTAATGACTTCGCTAAATAAAGTGTATCACTAAACGATAAGCGCTCATGAATATCATGAATAAGTTCAACTTCATCCCCACACATTTTACGGACATGTTTAAACATGTTAATGGTATCTAATAGATACCTTTTAGGATTGATGTAAATCCCAACTTCTGAGTTTGGAGGTGTATTTAAATCTTTAGTTATCCCGCCATATAAGCCCCATTGAATACGTACATGATGAATTTTTTGTTCTTTTAATTTATTTATCTTTTCTACAATTTCGTCTAAAGAACTTCCGTTTACATGGCGATAAAAAAGCACACCTTCTCTTGATTTTCCACCAAGGAGTTCATAAACAGGTAATCCTGCAATTTTCCCTTTAATATCCCAAAGTGCCATATCAACACCAGATATGGCATTATTGGTTATTCCACCATTACGCCAGTAAGCATTATTATGCATTAAATGCCAAATATCTTCAATTTTATGAACGTCTTTATTGATAAGTAACGGTTTTAAATATTTATCAATAACGGTTTTAACAGCTAATTCTCGGTATGCAAACGTTGCACAGCCTAATCCATATAACCCTTCTTGATCGGTAATAACTTTAACAACAATTAAATTAATGCCTTCTGGTGCTGTAAGAATGGTTCGAATATCTTTTATAACTGGCATGCATTTCTCCTTTATCACTTAGACTTTAACCTTTAGTTTAATTATAAGCATTTAGGATTTAATTTACAATGTAACTAAAAAAAATCATAAAGAAATTGTAAACTATTCAATGTAGAACGCTTAAATTAGCCCATCATTCAAACGTTTTCATCACTAAAAAATTTAATATTCATGGTATAATCAAGCCAATAAGTTAGAGGTGATACAATGAGTTATCTTTCTTTTAAGTTTACACATACCGATTATCACTATGTACAGTATTACCGTAATGGTGTTTGGGAAGAAGGAAAATTAAAACAAGATCATACCCTCAGTTTACCCGCAATGGCAACTGCATTACACTATGGCCAAGAAGCGTTTGAAGGGTTAAAGGCTTTTAAAAGAAAAGATGGACGTGTACAAATATTTAGACCCTTTGAAAACGCTAAACGATTTCAAGGGTCATGTCAGTATTTATTAATGCCTTTAGTAGACGTTAACGATTTTGTAGCTGCAGTTATTAAGACCGTAAAAGCAAATCTTAAGTATGTACCTGATTATGATAGTGGCGGGGCTTTATACATTAGACCTTATATGATAGGCGCAGGGGAAACCCTCGCTCCAACGCCTTCACCTAGTTATATCTTTGGCGTTGTTGTCACACCAGTTAAAAGTTTATTTAAAGGGACCTTAACTCCAGTTGATTTATGGGTGTCTATGTATGACCGAGTCGCCCCACTAGGCACGGGTCAATATAAAGTTGGCGGTAATTATGCAGCAAGTATGTTTGCCCAGCGTAAAGCAAGTGAGTTAGGGTATGATGATGCATTGTTTTTAGACCCTTTAACGCATACTAAAATAGAAGAAGTTGGCGCCGCAAACTTTTTTGGAATTACAAAAAACAACGACTATGTTTCACCTAGTTCCCCATCAATACTAAAAAGTATTACTAATAAATCTTTAAAATATATCGCAGAAAACATACTCAATATGAGGGTTTTAGATCATGATATACGCATTGATGATTTATCTGAGTTTGTTGAAGCTGGAGCATGTGGAACTGCGGCAATCATTACACCTATTAGAAGTATCGCTTATAAAGAAAATATTCATATTTTCCCAACTAAAGACCATGCGGGAAAAACGACTAAACAACTTTATGATATTTTAACTGGAATTCAAAAAGGCGATTATAAAGACCCAGATCACTGGACATTGCTTGTTGAATAAACATTATAAATAGCCTATAAAAAGGCTATTTTTTTTATTATGGCTATTTTTAAATAAGTAACCCTACTGTTTACTTAAACATGAAGCTATTCAACGATTTAGTTAGTGCATTCAACGGCATGCATATTGTATAATGCTTAGTGACAGTGCGTTATTTAGGAGGATTTTACATGGAAAATAAAAACGTTGGTAAAATATTAAAAGCATTAAGACAAAAAAAGGGACTAACCCAAAAAGAAATCGCAGATAGTTTAATCATCACACCACAAACCATATCTAAATGGGAAAATGGCTTAAGCCAACCAAGTTTAGAGATGCTTATGGCTTTAAGTGAACTTTATGAAGTAAGTGTCGATGATTTACTAAAAGGACAAGCTGGAAACGATGTTACAGTGAAGCCTCATCAAACTAAAAATAAATTTAAGACGGCCTTATATGCAACCCTTTTAGGGATGTCTTTACTAGGGGTTTTAACCTTATTTGTTGATTTTGCATTATTATGGATTACAGTGATTGAACTGGATGAATCGACTTCGATGTATGTATTCCCAGCCATTTTTGAAGTCGATAATGCGATAGACCCTATAATGGCCGCAGTTATGATTGTTTCACCTTTACTGATTGCCTATTTATCGTTTTTAGATCAAAAAAAGTATTATGCGCTAGCCTTATCAAATCTTGTATTGATTTATTTTGTTTTAACTTTGGGGCGTTATATGGGACATCCTAGTTTTCATGAGCCCTTACTTGGATTATTCATCACATATATTTTCATCATACTTTTAGTAATTACAATAGGTTTAAATCTATTGATTGCTGAAAATGACTTATTCAAAAGATTGACACACCATAAGAATTATTTAATTATGGGCATATCAAGTTATATCATTGCGTTTGTTTTACCCTTTACTTATGCTTATGTAATGTATTATGATGACTTTATTGATGCATTTACCTATTATGAAACCCTTGATCAAAGTGTGGTTGGATTAATGATGGTATTAGGTAGTTTAGTTCTTTTAAAACCTATAGAAAGCTTAAAAAAGATTGTAACAGTATTTAGTTTACTAATGATTATTTTACTGCTTGTTACAATCCTCATTTATATTTTTAATTCAGGACTGATTATGCCATCTTTTTTCATGTATATTTATATTTTACTTTTAGCACTAACGATTAAAAAAGATGAATTTACTTTATTAAGTATGAAAAATTTTCCACTCAATATCATCACCATCATAGAAATTATTGCAGTGATAGTTTACCTATATTTATTGACGCTTGATGGGGATTTATTCTTTGGTTTAAACCCTGAAACAGGGTATAGTGAATCCATCAGAAATAGTAACTTGCCTTACGGCAGTTTAATTGCACTGCACCTTATACTATTAATTATTCCTATATTTTTTCGTTTTATTGATTTACCTAAAACCGCGATTTTATTTTATGGCATATGGTTTATATTTGAAGGATGGTTTTTATATGATTTAACCAATCGTTATATCGTAAGCGGTTATCAAATAACGGATGGCATCTTATATTTTATTCCACCATTTTTATTACTTAGTTATGCAAATTTTAGTTTAGGTGGCATTATCGTAAAAAGATTAACAAAACGTTCACTAGTGCCTTCTAATTCATGAAGTGTTAAAAAACACAGAATAAGAAAACGGTTTTTTATTTAAAAAAACTATTAGTATGTAATAATAGTTTAGTAGACACTTTAAAAAATATCTAGGATGATGAAAATGAAAAATGCACTCATTAGCGTTTCAGACAAAAGAAATTTATATGAACTTGCCCAAACCTTAATAAAAAACGATTATGTTATTTATGCAACTGGTAAAACGTATACCTATTTAATGGATAAACTAGTTACGGTTCATAAAGTTGAATCCTTAACAAAGTATCCAGAAATGATGGATGGAAGAGTTAAGACACTGCATCCTAAAATTCATGGTGGAATACTTGGTAAACGAAACAATGCGTCTCATTGTGAAGATGCATTAAGACTTGATATCCCATGGATTGATTTGGTTGTAGTTAATTTGTATCCATTTAAAGAAACCGTAATGGATCAATCAAAAATATTTGAAGAAGTGATAGATCAAATCGATATTGGTGGTACGGCATTAATCCGTTCTGCGGCGAAGAATTTTCAGTTTGTTGATGTCTTAGTAGACCCAGATGATTACACAACTATTATGAATGAACTAAATCAGCACCAAACGATTAGTCAAGCAACTAAAAAACGTTTAGCCGCTAAAGCATTTAATCATACAGCTCATTATGATGCTTTAATTGCAGCTTATTTTAATGAAGAAGAATTTCCTCAAAAACTCTCATTACCCTTTGAAAAAAAGCTATCACTTAGATACGGAGAAAACCCGCATCAAAATGCAGCCTTTTACATCAATCCTTTTAGCCCTGTAGAAATGCTTAATCATTATGAGCCCTTACACGGTAAAGCTTTATCATATAATAATATAATTGATATTGATGCAGCCATTAAACTTTTAAGGACGTTTAATAAACCAACCGCAGTCGTCTTAAAACATACAAATCCTTGTGGGGTTGCAAGTGCTATAGATATAACAACAGCATTTAAAAAAGCACATGAGGCAGATCCTATTTCTATTTTTGGTGGGATTGTAGCGTTAAATGAAACCGTTCATGAAGAACTTGCGCATTTGCTAAATGCTTTATTTTTAGAAATTATCATTGCGAAAGACTTCAGTGAAGCTGCATTAATGATTCTTTCAAAAAAGAAAAATATACGCCTAATTAAAGCAAATTTAGAAAAAAATAAAGCAACCTATGAATATAAAAGTGTAGAAAATGGCTTACTAGTTCAACAAAGTGATGAATTAGATTCTTATAACCTTGAAGTTTTAACGACTTTAAAACCAAGCGAAGAAGACATTAAACAATTACTGTTTGCCTATAAAGTTGTAAAAAGTGTAAAAAGCAATGCGATTGTTATAGCTAAAAACGAAAAAACCTTAGGCATCGGTGCCGGCCAAATGAGTCGTGTTTTAGCCGCTCATATTGCCCTTAATCAAGCATCAAACGAAGCTTGCGAGGCATATATGGCTTCTGATGGCTTTTTCCCAATGCCTGATTCTATTGAACATGCGAAAACCTTTAATATTAAAGCCATTATCCAACCTGCAGGTTCTATTAAAGACCAAACGATTATTGATGCTTGCAATAAACACGGCATCATCATGGTTAAAACAGGAATTAGACATTTTAAACATTAAGTGATGATAGCTATGAGCCTCATTTAAAAATAAGTTCGATTAGTGGTATAATAAGACTATAAAAGAACTTATAACCTTTAGAAATGAGGCAAAAGAATGAAAAAACTCCTGATTTTTCTTATCGCAATTGTCTTAATCGTTGGGATAAGTATTCAAGTAATTACAAGTATGATTCATGAAGAAGTCGTAAAAGAAGACCTACCACAAACCGTTTATCAAGATAATGATACTTATGAAGGGGCTCAAAATGCCTTAGAAGACTTTTTTAGTGTTGGGGATGAAGATGATTATTCTAACTTAGAACTCTTTATGAACTATATGATTTATGATTCTATTAAAGAAAACATTAATGAAAATTATGACCCATTAAGTGAATGTGATAGTGATGATTGTCGTTATATTTTTCCTCATGATCAAGGCAGGGTTGAATATGCTTATGTTGTCTTAAATGATGAAGATCAACTCGTCTTAACAATAAGTCTAACAAGAGATGCTTACCCTAGTTTTAAAACTGCGATTCATCTTATCTTTGATGTTGAAGTAAGTATACCGGATACCAGTTTTATATTAACGCTAGATGAAGCGCTCATTGCTGATCGAACGATTTCAGAGCGCACCTTAGATACCATCTTTAACTATTTAGATAAAGAAGCAATAGAAGATAGCATTACTTATGGTGAACTTGATTTAGATGAGTATACATTTACCGTATCATTAGTAACAATAAGTCTTTTCTAACAAACGATAAAACCCTTCTAAATTTTTGTTTAGAAGGGTTTTTTTTATGTTCCACAATAAGTGATGAAGGTTTCGTTGGATGGACTTTTTGTTCTATAATCTATAGGCACGGTAATATCATAAGGATTTTTCAAGTAATGAAGATATTCTTTTAATGAAGTAAAATCTAAAGTTTCACTAACTTGATCTAAAAGTTTTTTTACAATATGGTTTCTTGGGATGATTACAGGATTAGTTTTTTTCATGGTTTCATAAGCAAGCTTCTCTTCTTTAATGCGCGCAAGCCAAGTAGCTTTCCATTTGATAAAATCGTCTTGTTTAAATAAAGCGAGTGTGTCTTCTTGGTAACTTAAGCCTACAAAGGTTTCAGTATAGTCGGCTTGATGTTTTTCCATGATGGATAAAAGCGTGTCAATTAAGGCAACATCTTCTTTATTTTTTAGATGAAATCCTAATTTTTTTCCCATGATTTCGTAATAAGTATTTTCAAAATGACTAGAAAAGGTTTCTAAGGCATCTTGAACTTTTTTTATGGCATCTGATTTATCTTCACTAACTAAAGGTAAAATCATTTGTCCTAGTTTTGCAAGATTCCATGAGGCAATGTAAGGCTGATTGCCATAAGCATAACGGCCAAACGTATCAATTGAACTATAGACACTTTTTAAATCATACTGATCAATAAAAGCACAAGGGCCAAAATCAATGGTTTCACCACTGATAGTCATGTTATCAGTATTCATGACCCCATGGACAAAGCCAATCGATTGCCAAAGGGCAATCAGTTTTGCTTGGCGTTTTATCACACGTTTATACCATTTAATATAAAGGTTTGACTGAGAAAGTAAATCATCGTCATGACGCTTTATGGCATAATCAACTAAAGGTTTTAAGTAGGTATCACTCCCTTTATAAACAGCATATTCAAACGTCCCTACTCTTAAATGACTTTGTGCAACACGAACTAAAATCGCTGCATGCTTTAAACCAATACGGTTAATTTTATCACCTGTTTGAATAACCGCTAACGCTTTAGTCGTTGGAACATTTAATGCATCTAATGCAGTAGAGATCATGTATTCAAGTAATGCAGAACGAAGTGTCGCACGCCCATCAAATCCCCGACTATAAACTGTAGGGCCACTGCCTTTTAGATGAATATCATACCGCTTATCATTAATAGTGTGTTCCATAATTAAATGGGCTCTACCATCACCAAGTAAGGTGAAATTTCCATATTGATGTCCTGCATAAGCCATTGATAGTGGGGTTAATGTTTCATGATGACCTAATATAAATTTTATCCCCGCTTCACTTTTTAAGGCGTCTATGTTCAATTTAAGTGCTCTAGCTAAGTCATGATTAAAAAGCACATAGGATGCTTGGTCAAAGGCTAAGGGCGTTTGATCGTGATAAAAAATGCTTGGTAATTTTTTATAAGAATAAGAGGGATTAAAGTTATAAGCATTCATGATTACATCAGTCCTTTTATCTTATTATAGCACGGAGGGTTTATTCGTTTTTTTTATAAGCGCTTGAAATCTTAGCAAGTAAAAATTAGATGCAAAATAGTTTATTGAACTTATCTTTTATGCTATAGTTTCTATTGCAAACTAAATGGAGGAATAACAATGAATCAATCTAGAAAATTTACGATCTTTGAACAATTACCAATCATCTATAAAGCCTCACTTTCTTTTTTATATTTGAAGTTATTCAAAAAGAAAAATGGCATGAATTTTAAATTAAAAGAACGCATCATGCTTGCGATTACGGAAGTTAACGGATGTACAATGTGTTCTTATGTCCATACAAAACTAGCGTTAAAAGCCGGTTTAAGTGATTCTGATATTAAAGAATTACTCGCTGGTGATTTAGATGGGGTTCCTGAAAATGAATCTGTCGCTATATTGTTTGCGAAAAACTATGCTTTTAATAAAGAAGTCGTTGATGAAACCTTTTATCAAAAACTCGTTGATTCATACGGTATACGTAAAGCACGTGCAATCTTAGCTGTAAGCCATGTGATTACCATGACTAATGGTATGGGAATTTCATTAGACTTATTAAAAGCGACTTTATCGTTTAAACATGTTAAGGGTTCATGCATACTTAATGAAGTGTTTGTTCCTCTTTTAACGATGATTTTTTTCCCGGTATTTTTATGTGTTAATCTTTTAGTTATCCCGTTTTATAATTTAAAGTATAAAACTTAAAATAGACCAAGTTTGGTCTATTTTTTTAGATTTTAAAAAGATAAGAAAAGTGGTTAACCTTTAGGATGAATCCATTAGTTTAATGGATTTAAGACTTGTATAAAACGGGTTATAATGTAAAAATAAGAGTAGTAAGTATTAACTGGAGGTTTGAAAATGACCAATAATTACACAAAAATAACGCTTAGTTTTATGGTATTTGTAATCATATCACCCTTTTTTATGATTTTTAGCGGTAATTTCTTAAGTTTTATGTTAGGGTTTAATGTCTTTTTAGCCCTCATTCCTCTATGGCTTATTTGGTATATAAAGCATCTTAATCAAAATGATCGCTTTTATAAGCACAAAGTGATTGGATTAAGCGTATTATTTATCTTATTTTTTCCTAATACTTTTTATATTATTACCGATGCTATCCATTTAAATAGTGCGTCGTTTTATAGTTTTGAAACCCCTTATGCGCCATTAGTTTATTCAGAAAATATTTATGCATACATTATGCTTATGCATATAATCATTGCGATGATGTTTGGTTGTTACGCTGGGGTTAGGGCACTTCATGAACTGCGTTTATTTTTAAAAGATATGAAGCGTTCAAGGCTACAAATTGAATTGATTGTTCTCATGATAATTTTCGCTACAAGTATTGGCATCTATATTGGTCGCTTTATGCGATACTTTTCATGGGAAATATTTAGACCACTAGCTTTAATTAATGACTTGTTCTCAAGGATAAACGGATTTTTTGTTGGCTTTATTTTATTGTTTATGATTGCGATGATGATGCTTGATCAAGGGTATCAAAGTCTAGCAAGAGATAGTTTAAGCAAGCCTAATTTAAAAGGGTTAAATCATGATTGATCACGTATTATTTGAAGCGGTTAACATTCAAGCATATCCTTATCAGTTGCCACTATTTAAACAATCCTTTACCCTTCAGTTAAATAGTCCTTTTACTATTATATTAGGTGATAATGGATCAGGAAAATCATCTATCCTTAAAAGACTTCAAGGGATACTAAAACTCATAAGTATTGCCTTACCTCATCAAGTAAAAGATGACATTTTATATGATAAAGGGGTAAAAATCTCACCGAGTCTAGGACGATTAAAAGGGTTTTATTTTGAAAGTTTAAAGTTTATTAATTATGTTGAATATGTTAAAAAAGAACTTCTTGATGCCAAAAAAGAGTTAAATCGAGTAGATCTTGAATATAAAGATAAATCAGCTTACGCAAAAATGATGGCTAAAGGGCCATTTAATAAAACCATTGCTGAACTGAATCATTTATATACTAAAGATTTATCAACTCAGTCTCATGGAGAAAGTTATTTAGACTTTTTTGCATCAAGAATCAAAGATAATGGGATTTATCTGCTTGATGAACCAGAAACGCCTTTATCAACATCCAATCAATTAACATTGTTATCGATGATTATGGATGCAAGTCAAAAAGGATGTCAGTTTATTATTGCAACGCATTCACCCATACTTGCAAGTTTACCCAATGCGATTATTTATGAGATAAAAGATAAATCCATCGAAAGAAAAGATTATGATGCTGTAGAAAGTTTCACCCTTTTAAAAGAATTTATGAATCATAAAGACCATTTTTTATACCATTTAACCAAAAAGGAGAAATGATTCTTATGAAAGTAGAAACGATTAAGATTAATGACCATGAACAAGTTAGTTTAACAAGTTACATACAAGATTTATCAAATGAACTTAAAAATGTTCATAAAAGACCAGCTATTTTAATTTTCCCTGGTGGCGGTTATGAGTTTTGTAGCGACCGTGAGGCAGAACCAATTGCCCTTAAGTATTTAGCTGCAGGCTATAATGCTTTTGTACTAAGGTATTCACTAAAAAAAGAATCACGATTTCCTAAACCACTACGTGATGCAGAAGATGCGCTTAAGTATCTTAAAGGGCATGCTAAAGAACTCAATATTTATGAAGATAAAATCGCAGTCATTGGCTTTAGTGCGGGTGGGCATTTAGCTAGTATGTTAGCTACTAAAGGGGTAGTGAGACCAAATGCGGTTATATTAGGCTATCCAGCTATATTAAAACAAGTCAATTGGGATTACCCTGTTCCAAAAGTCGACGCCTTAACACCGGAAATGTTTTTGTTTCACACATTTGAAGATACGATTGTATCAGTTGAGCACACTTTAACTATGGCATCTATGTTAAGTAAAAGTGCGATTCCATTTGAGTGCCATATTTTCAAAAAAGGTGTTCACGGACTTTCTTTAGGCAATGAAATCGTGTCAAATGGTCATGATTATATGATTGAGAAAGATTATCAAATATGGTTTGATTTATCGTTAAAGTGGTTAAGTAACGTATTAGATGTTTATAAAATTTAAGCCCTTTTGGGCTTTTTCTTATATTAAGCGACTGCTTTCTATGATAGAATAAACCTAAGTTAGGGGCGATTTTATGAAGAATCATTACTTGAATAAGCTTTTAAGACAAAAAGACCCATATAATCATGAAAAGACTAATCAATTGTTTACGGATGCATTAAGAGTTAGCGCTATGTATCACTATCACCATTCAAAAGAATATGCGAAAATCGTAAACGATTTTAACGTAGATTTAAACAAGGTAAAAACGATTGATGATATAGGAAAAATTCCTTTTATCCCAACGCTATATTATAAGCACCATCGACTTTTTTCTATGAAAGAAGATAAAATGGCAATTAAAGCAACGTCTTCTGGTACATCTAGTGGCATTAAAAGTCAAGTGGGTATGAGTTATAAAGATCTATACCGAGGATTTAAGATGATTAAACGTTTGTTTAGTTATCATAAGCTTTTTTCATTAAAACGGGTGAACTATTTTATTTTTGGGTATGAACCTACAAAACACACTGATGTTGTGATTATGAAAAGTGCGCATGGATTTAGCCGTTTTGCGCCAGCGAAAAAACGATATTACGCCATAAAATGGGATAAATCAAAGCATAAATACACAGTTGACTTAGATTCTATGAAAGAAAACCTTATTAAAGCTAGCGCTATGCGTTATCCGATTCGAACAATTGGCTTTCCAGCTTATACCTATTTTTTACTAAAAGAAATGAAAGAAGAAGGCATCAAACTTAAGATGCCAAAAGGTTCTTTAGTAACGATTGGCGGTGGATGGAAAGAGTTTTATCAACAAGCGGTTGATAAAACGGCCTTTTATGATTTAGTCAATGACGTTTTAGGGATAAAAGAAGATCATATCGTAGAGTTTTTCGGGGCAGTTGAGCACCCTGTAGTCTTTCCTGATTGTGCGTACCATCATTTACATATTCCCATCTATTCTCGAGTGATTATTCGTCATCCCGATACATTTGAAGCGGTTAAAGATGGAGAAATAGGATTAATTAATCTTTTAACACCACTTAATCAAGCCACACCACTTGTTAGTGTTATGACGGATGATTTAGGGCGTCTTCATCAAGGGTGTGCTTGTGGGTTAAAAGCACCTTATTTAGAAATTATTGGTCGTGTTGGCGTTAAAGATATTGCTACATGCGCACAAGGTGCAGAAAGTTTACTGGAGGATTAAATATGATATTATATGATGGTTTAATCTATGATGATAAATTACAAGCTGAATTACTGAGTCGTTTAGAAAGTGATTGTTTAAATACCCTTAATCAAGAAGAAACTTTGAAAAGCTCTACGGTGATTGATGCATGCGATCGGCTCTCAAAAAAGATTGATGCGGGTGACTTTGATGATTTAATTAATCCCTTACTAGAAACTTATGATATCCCAAAAAGTCAGTTTAATCAGTATGTATCGATGTTTAATAAAGCTAGCCTTGAAGAGAAAATGAAGATTGAGTTAGGAAGCGATTATCAATCGTTGAGCAATCTTGATAATGACAATAAAAGAAGTTTAGAACCCTTAGGGATTTTATTTCATATCGCTGCCGGCAATTTAGATATTTTACCCGCTTATTCTGTGATTGAAGGGTTGCTTGTAGGTAATATTAATGTCTTAAAGCTGCCAAGTGGCGACCAAGGGGTATCTGTAAAACTTTTAAAAGCACTGATTGATATAGAACCTAAATTAAAACCTTATATTTATGTTTTTGATGTTTCAAGTGTAGAAGTAAAACCTTTAAAACAACTTGCAAATATCGCCGATGCGATTGTCGTATGGGGTGGAGATGAAGCCATAACCGCCGCAAGAAATTTGGCTACAGCCAACACAAAAATTATTGAATGGGGTCACAAGTTATCATTTGCCTATGCAACTATAGATGCGAGCGATCAAGATTTAAAAGATCTTTCCTATAATATCATTACAACCAATCAACTTCTTTGTTCATCGGCTCAAGGCATTTATGTTAATACAAGTGATTTTGAGGAGTTAAACCAATTTGCTAAACGCTTTTTTGAAGTCTTTAAAGAAGTAAATAAAACCCATAAACCAGTCCCTTTTGGCATGCATGCTAAAAATGCAGTTGAGCTATATTATGAATCGATGATAAAAAATGAGACAAATCATGGGATTTATAAAGATAAAGATGTTAGCGTGATTACAAAAAACGAACCCACACTTGAATTATCCTTACTTTACAGAAATGTATGGGTCAAACCCTTGCCGATAGAAAAAATCATTAGTGTTTTAAAGCCTTATAAAGCTTACTTACAAACCGCATCGATTTTAGCAAGTAAAAAAAGTTATGATGTGATTGCATTAAAATTAAAAAAAGCTGGCGTTGTTCGTATCAAAGAACCATCAAAAATGAGTGCATCAATTCGTGGTGAAAGCCACGATGGGATGTATCCATTAAGATTATATACAAAAATTGTTGAGTACTATGAAAGGACATTTTATGAATGATGATCCCATTTTAATTTTTTCCCTTTTAGGCGCATTTGTTGCGATTCCTTTAATAAGTTTAGCCTTAAGTAAAATACATAATATATTTTTGTTTATCACGCCTATTTTCTTAATGGGGATTAGCCTAGTATTATTTTTATTTGTAGTAATTGTCCCAACATTGCCAATATCAAGAATATTCTTTTATTTTTCGATGAGTGTATGGACAGCAAGCTCATTTTCTTTATTTATTAATTTATTTATTTATGGCATAAAAAAAGTCAATCAAAAATAGAAAGTGTGAGGGTATGCGCTATAAAGATTTAAATATTGTCACGCCAAATGAAATCATTAGAAATGGTTTTATTGATATTGAAGATGGCTTAATTAAAACCATTGGTAAAGATTCTATAGAAGGCATCTCATTAAAAGGACTCACCCTGATGAGTGGGTTTATTGATATGCATGTCCATGGTGCTTATGGTGATGATTTCACTGACTGTGATTCATTAGCTTTAAACCGTATAAGTCATCATCTATTAAAAGAAGGCACGACATCCTTTTTAGCAACAACACTAACTGATGATTTTGAACAAATCAAGCGTGTCTTACATACCATCTCAACAACGCATTATACTGGTGCAAAATATTTAGGCATTCATTTAGAAGGGCCATTTATCAATAAAGCATATCATGGCGCACAAGATAAGAACTATATCATTAAAGGATCAATACCACTTTATGAAAGTTTAAAAAAAGCTAGTCATAATCAAATAAAACTCATCACTTTAGCCCCTGAAGTCCAAGACGAAACATTTTTAAAGTATCTCTTAAAAGAAGATTGTCTCCTTTCAATGGGTCATACTGCCGCAACCAAAGAAGACTTTTTAAAAGCTTACAATTTAGGGATTAAACGTGTAACGCACTGTTTTAATGCGATGAAAACCATGCATCATAGAGACGTTGGCCTTTCTCTAATGGCCCTACTTAAAGAAGACGTCATCTGTGAAATGATTGTTGATGGCAAACATGTTGATTTTGAGGCAGTCAAGCTTCTTTATAAACTAAAACCTAATAAAATGGTTATGATTACTGATTCGATTCGTGCAAAAGGCATGGAAAATGGCACCTATTTGCTTGGACCTACTGAAATTACTTTAAATGATGGGATAGCTTACACAAAAGAATCTAAATTAGCAGGCAGCACGCTATTTATGAATCAAGCGCTTAAAAATATGCATGACCATGTTGAAACAAACCTTTGTATGCTTACAAAGAATCTAAGCTTATATCCTGCACAATCTTTAAATTTAAAAAACGTTGGAGAAATTAAAGTTGGGTATCATGCAGACTTAGTTTTCTTAGATAAAGCGTTTAATGTAATGATGACTTTGGTTAATGGAAAAATTATGGTCAATAACTTAAAAGAGCAATAGCTCTTTTTTTATGATAAAAAAAGTGGCTTTTCAACACTAAAAAGTCGCTGGTTTTTAATATCGCTGATTAAATGGTATAATGAAGATGAAGAACTTATACGATAAAAAAATGGGAGGTAATAATTTTGTATAAGCTTATTCAAGATTTGAATCATCCAATATTTACTAAGTCAAATGGACCAAAAGTATCGATTTATTTAAATACGCATCAAGTATCAACAGAAGTTGAACAAGACATCATAGCCTTTAAAAATGCATTAAAAACGGTTGAAAAAGAATTGCTTAGTGCTCATGATAAAGAAGTTGCTATATCATTGCTAAACCCTTTAAAAGAGCTTTTAGAAGATAAGCAATTTTGGCACAAGAATCTTAAGGCTATCGCGTTGTTTAGATCAAGTGAAGATTTAGTCATCATGCGTCTTAACCACCCAGTTAAAGAAGTGACCATTGTATCGGATAGTTTACATGTTAAACCGCTTTATAAACACATGCAATCAAGAGGTGTATTTAATGTGTTAACCCTTGATAAAAATCATTTTGATTTTTACACCTGTACCAAAGATGGTTGTAAAAAAATTGATTTACCTTCTGATGTCGATCAAACAAAAGAAGCGGTAATTGGTAAACTTGATGTTGAAGGTTATTTATCTTATGGCGCATATAGTGGCGCAGATTCGCATGCGATGTATCATGGGCATGATGATTCTAAAGCCATTGATGAAAAAGATTTGGATCGTTTCTTTAGTTATATTGATCATGTTATCTTAACCGTATTTTCTAAAGATAATAAGCATCCTTTAATTCTTTGGGCACTCTCAGAGCATCAAGGACGTTTTCGTAAATTGACCAAAAATAACTATTTGCTTGAAGAAGGGGTTCATCAATCTACTAAGAATCTTGATGAAAACTTAGTATTAGAAAAAACATGGCCAATAATGGAAAAATACTATGATAATTTACTTAAACCATTAATTGAACGCTATGAAAGTTTAAAAGAAAAAAATCTGGCTTCTGATAACTTACATGAAATAGGTAAAAAAATCTTAGAAAAAAACATTGAACTCGCCTTTATTCAAAGTGATGCAACCATCCCAGGTAAACTCAATGAAGTTGATGGAACAATCATCGAAAAAAATTTAAATAATCCATCGGTAGATGATGTTTTAGATGATATGGCTGAACGCATCGCACAACAAGGTGGCGAAGTGATTATTTTAGAAGAAGAAGCCATGCCTACTAAAAAAACTATTGCCGCTATCTATAGACATAAATAAAACAAGACAATTAGGGGTTAAAGTGTAAAGAAAATTCATAAAATCTCATGTAAAATCTAACATATAATCGAATTATCAAAAATGAATAGAATTGTAAAACATAGTAAATTGCAGTCTGATAAAAAAAGTTGAGTAAAAATTACTCAACTTTTTTTAAACGACAAGTAGTGGAATTAAACTGCAACTATCTCATTGTAAAAGGAGTTAGTATAAAGTTTTAATCTTAATAGGTTATTGCTTATTAGTTCTTGTAAATGTGTTATATATTGCAACACATAATTGCAATATAACTATCGAAATCAGAATTGAATCCCTATATCGTAAATCGTCAAAAGCATCATTAGTTAAAATAATGATCGCTAGTAATGATATCACTCCAATAATACTAGTCATAATAACTTTATGTTTACTTGTCATTCTCAACTATCCTTTTTATCATAAGATATTACACTTATTATACCTATATATCTATATATTGTAAATATACAAAGAGAAAATGAAAAGTAAATGATATTAAGTAAGATTCAATCTTAATTAAGACAATTTGTTTTGATTTATTTTAACTTTTTTATAATCGCTGGAATAAAGAAAGGTAAATCATTAGGTGTTCTTGATGTGATAATGTTTTGATCAATAACTACCGCTTGGTCTAAATAATTGGCACCAGCATTGATAATATCATCTTTAATAGAATGATATCCAGTTAAATTTTTACCCTTTAAGTCAATACTAGATATTAATACCCATGGGGCATGACAAATAGCTGCGATTACTTTGCCTTCTTCATGCATTGCTTTGACAAAATCGAGGGTTTCTTTTGTTCTGCGCATATAATCAGGAGAGAAGCCACCCGGTATAATTAAGGCATCATAGTCTTTTGCTAAGGCATCTTTGCTTGCTAAATCACTTTTAAATGGAACACCATTTTTACTCTTATACGTTTCATTTGCTTTTTTACCAATTAAATCAACATGGTGTTCTTCTTCTTGCATACGGTAGTAAGGATAAATAAGTTCTAAATCATCAAATAAGTTTTCAATTAACATAGCGATTTTTTTCATCTTTATTACCTCCTATAATTTTATTATATAAGATAAAAGTAAAAATATCAAAAATAGCGACTACATATAATCATGGTGGAAAGAATTCAAATTGTGTTGTATGTTATAATAAAATTAATAGTAAATGTTTGGAGTGATAAGGATGAATGCAGAGATTGTTGGCTTAAGTCTTATCTTATTAGCTATTGCATTATTAATTGGGAAGTTTTTAAGGGTAAAAATTCCTCTGTTTTATAAATTTTATATTCCTAGTTCCATTATTGCAGGGACATTGTTATTAATACTTGGACCGAGTGTATTGGGGAAAATATTTAGTTTAGAAAGATTTGAATATGGTCTTTTTAATGAAGCCATTATTGAAGTTTTTACAGTGGTGCCTACACTATTAATTACTGTAGTATTCGCGGGGTTATTTTTAGGAAAAAAAACTCCAAAAGTAAAAAATGTCTTTCAAGTATCAGGACCTCAATTAGCATATGCACAAACCGCTGCGTGGGGTCAGTATGTATTAGGGATATTGCTTGCTGTTTTAGTATTAGTCCCCTTGTTTGATGCCCAAATGATGGTGGGAGCCTTAATTGAAATTGGATTTGAAGGGGGTCATGGAACCGCTGCTGGCCTTTCAAGTACGTTTGATGAAGTTGGCTTTAGCGAAGGCACTGATTTAGCTTTAGGCCTTGCAACTGTAGGTGTAGTTGGTGGTTTGATTATTGGTGTCTTTTTAGTAAACTGGGCTGTTAGGAATAATCACACCGTTTATTTAAAACGAAAAGAAGACTTAGATAAAGTCAATCAAACAGGTATTATTCCAAAAGATTCAAGAAAAAAAGAAATAGCGCTCACAGTCTCAACAGAGTCTATTGAACCCTTAGCCTTACACTTAGGCTTATATGGCTTAGCGATAGTAGTTGGAATAATATTTTTAGAAGCTTTAAAATGGATAGAATTAATGACGTGGGGACAAGGTGATGGCATTAAGTTACTAGCGCATGTACCCTTATTTCCAGTTGCAATGCTTGGAGGGGTTTTAGTACAGTTTGTTGTCAACAAACTAGATAAACAAGCATTGTTTGATCGCAATATAATTAACCGTATTCAAGGTTTGGCCCTTGATTTACTCATCGTCAGTGCTTTAGCTAGCTTATCTTTGGATGTGATTGGTCGTAATATTGAAGTCTTTTTAATACTAGCCTTTGCAGGAATACTTTGGAATTTATTTGTGTTTATGGTTTTGGCAAAACGCATGATTCCAAAATATTGGTTTGAACGAGGGCTTGGTGATTATGGTCAATCCATGGGGATGACAGCGGTTGGACTCATACTCATTCGCATAGCGGATAGTGAAAATAAAACCCCATCTTTAGAAGCCTTTGGTTATATGCAATTATTATTTGAACCCTTCATTGGTGGTGGATTAATTACGGCAATTAGTGTTCCGTTAATTTACAACTTTGGACCATGGCCATTATTTTTTGTTGCTTTATTTTTCATGTTGTTCTTTTTAATTTTAGGATTATTTTACTTTGGAAGATTATCACCAAGTACACAAGACGATTTATAAAAAAAAGGAAAGAAATTTCCTTTTTTTATGAACTATTTTTCTTAAATAAAGCGATTATGTCTTTGATAAATTTTAAAACATCATTCTTTAGTTTAACTATTGCCTTTTTAAGGTTTTTGATCCCTTTATAAGTCGTTAGTAGTAAGGGAAACAAAATGGTTTTATAAAACCATTTAAAGACAACAATCAGTGGGTGAAATAGATAAATGAGAAGATGTTTAATAAATGATAAGATTTTCTTTAAGATAATCACTACGCGCTTAACCATTAAAGTTATTGGATAACTAATTTTTAGCATAATCCATTTAAAAAACACATAAACACGGTTAAAGATAAAGTAAAAAAATCTATAGATTTTAAGCATTATAGCTTTTAATAAGGATGCCATTTTTTTGATTATCCTTTTAAGATAGTTTAAAAGTGGCTTAAAAATCATAGATAAGAAGGCTTTGACATTATTATAAATGACGCTTAAGCAGTTATATAAAACTAAAGTAATCTTTCTAATGAACTTTATGATTGGGTTAAAAAGCTTTTTTAATCCTTTTAATAAGAGATTTACTAACGCATAAAGTAAATCATAAATAATCTGAATCACAGTGCTTACAAATCGGTAAATTTGCTTTATAAGTATCCAAAAAGGACGAAGTATAAATTTTAAGAAACGGTATACTTTCTTAGATAGCCATTGAATAAAGCGTTTAAGGATGATAAGAATAGGTTTAAACAAATGATATAGATAGTGAAAAAAATTAATCATCTTACGGATTAAGTAATCAATCACCTTAAATATTTTGTTGCCCACCCATTTGGTGAATTCTAAACCAATTACGTATAAAAAGACAAATGGGTAAACAAAAATTTTTATGATAAACGTTAGTATTCTAAGTAGCCAGAAAGATGGCTCTAGTTCTTTGTTATTATTCATTAGGTGCTCCTTAGTGTGTATTAAGTCTATTATAAGCGATTTCTTTTTAAATAGGCATGAATTATTTATGTATATTGTGTTAAAATAGAGTGTATTTTAGGCTATAGACTCAAGGATTTAATGAAAAGAGGTGCCTTATGATTGAGTATATTATCGATAAAGACAAAACCTATTCAAAGACAGTGAAGACCATTTTAAGAAGTCACAATAATTCTTATACTAATAGTGATTTGGAAGAAAATTTAAATCTTTACGCCTTACAAAATGGAAAACTTATAGGGTATATGCATAGTAACTTTTTTTGGGACTGGGTAAATATTAATACCTTCGTTTATGAAAATCTTAATGCGCTTAAAGCGTTAACTTATAAAGTTATGTCACTTTATAAAGATAAAGCGGTAGGTATAAAATGTTTTACAGAGGATAAGAAACGATATAGCGATTATTTAAACGCAGGGTATTTACTTGATGGTAGTGTCACTTTAAGTGAAGAAAAGCATTATTATTATATGAGTTTTTTTGATTTTGAGGATACTTATGATTCTAATATTGAACTATTAGTTAGTGAAGAACCACTAATACAATATGATGCAACCATTAAACCTTGGATAAAAACGGTTCAACAAGCTATCGGACAAGATGAAGAAGGCATTGATTTTGATTTAGCGGTTGTAATGAATCAAGAGTGTATTGGCGGTTTAAATAGTACGATATATCATAATATGATTTATGTTAATAAAATTAGCGTAGACAAAAAATACCGCAATAAACACATTGGGTCAACTTTAATGGGGATGGTAATTGACCATGCTAAAACATTAGACTTACCCTTTGTCATGTTATCGACGACCTCATTTCATGCCCGTCCTTTTTATGAAAAGTTGGGGTTTGAAGTTGCTTATACACGTAAAAATCATCCTAAAGGCTTTGATGCTTACACGATGGTAAAGCGCTTGAAGTAGGAGAAGATATCATTAATTGATAACCTTGATTGACATTCGTTAAGTTTTTGTGTAAACTATCATAAAATAACTCTATCATATAGAGTAATAATGAGGTTGACATGAAAAAGATATTTACAGTTCCTAATAATTTAAGTTTGTCTCGATTAATCTTTTTACCACTTTTATATGTTTTTTTATGGCGTGGTGAGTTAGCTTTATTTTTTGTGGCGTTTACTGTGCTTGGTTCAACAGATTTTTTCGATGGGTACTTAGCTAGAAAATGGAATCAAGTGACAAAACTTGGGAAAGCTTTAGATACGATTGCTGATATGTTTTTTTATATTTCAGTCGCTTATTTTCTATTTTATTTATACCCACAAGCCATCGTTTCTAATCGGTACTTTTTGATTTTAGCATTTAGTGTTTATGGACTTAGTTTTTTAGTGCCACTTATTATGTTTAAAAAGGTCTACACATTACACACTAGAATTTTAAGAAGCAATGCAGTTTTAGTTTATTTTATGATGTTACTATCCTTTGTTATGAATACATCACTATTACTTAGTATCATACTAGTTATCTTTGTCATAGGGTTTTTAGAAGAAATTTTAATATTTATACGCTATGGAGCGGTAGATCAAGATACAAGATCATACTTTTCTGTAAGGTTAGAGCGAAAACTTAAAAAAATCTATGATGAGTTAAGAGAGTATAAACAATCAAAATCAATAAATAATGAATAAAATCCAAAATGTCCATCATTTTGGATTTTTTGTTCATTAGAAACGTTTTAAGGTATAATAGAGTAAAAGATTATAATGAAAATAAATTTACTTAGTTTGATTATTAGAAACTTATTAGCATGTTATTTTATTTAGTAGTTAGTTCTTTTAAGACTTTAATTAGGCAATAAAAAAATATGAGTTTACCCTAAGACACTTTATAGAGGAGATTAAAATGAACGTTTTAATTATTGGTGGTACAGGTATTATTAGTACTTATGTAGTAAAAAAAGCACGCTCGATGGGATATGATGTTACCGTATTTAATCGCGGGTCGAGTAATGAAGCATTACCTGATGGGGTTTCTATTATTCAAGGAGATATCAATAATTTTGATGAAGCAAGTGCATTACTGAAAGATAAACGCTACGATAGTGTTATTGAGTTTGTAGCCTTCACGCCAGATCAAGTAAAACGGGATATAAAACTATTTAAAGGTAAAACAAAACAATATATCTTTATAAGTAGTGCAAGTGCTTATCATAAACCAGTTGAGGATTACCCAATCAAAGAAACGACACCATTACATAATCCTTACTGGGATTATAGTCACAATAAAATCTTATGTGAAGAGTATTTAAAGACTGTAAACGATATGAACGTAACCATTGTAAGGCCATCACATACTTATAATAATAAAATGATTATGGCAGTGATGACACGTTGGCAACATGAATATGCCCATGTAAAACGTTTAATAGAAGGTAAACCAATTATTATACCAGGTGATGGGACGAGTGTATGGACAATTACGCATGCTAAAGACTTTGCGAATAGTTTTGTTTACTTAATGGGGAATGAAAAAGCGTATAATGATACTTTCCATATTACAGGAGAAATCTTATACACCTGGGAACAACTCACTAATATTATGGCTAAAGCTTTAAATGTTAAAGCTAATATCATTCATATCCCTTCAGATTTTATCATTAAGCACATGCCTGAAATGGAGGGGCCATTACTTGGGGATAAATCGTGGAGTGCTATTTTTGATAACACAAAAATTAAAGCAATTAGTAAAGAATATACTTCTACGATTCGTTATGAAGATGTCATAGATGATGTTATAAACTACTATAAAAATCATCCTGAACTACAATTAATTAGTAATGAGTATGAGCGTTTATATGATGAAACCATTAAAGCATACTTAAAACGATAAACGAAGAATATTATTGTGTGATATCAAGTTTTTTTCTAAAGCTTTTATAAAAAACCGAATCATCTAAATAAAAAAGACAAGGTCATTTATTAAAACACATTAACGAGTTATGGTTAATGTGTTTTATTTTTTTTTTGAAGCGCACTTGCTTAAACTTAAGAAAATTCTCATAATCATTAATCGTATTAGTTTCTTGATTGGTATATCTTTTAGTATCATGGGCAACTATTTCATTGACCCATAAGAAATCTATGTAAGGGTTTTTAAATAGTATTGGTTTTTTTAAAAAAGCGTGGTATAATAATTACGAAATCGTTTTCGTAACGGTTTGGATGGAGAAAAAAATGAACAAAAAAATATGGATTTTATTAACTGTACTATCGCTTTTATTTACCCTTACTGCATGTAACCGCTCAAATGATCCACAAGATGATAACAATCAAAATGAAGAAGACGATGAACCAACACCGACAGTTTTAGAAATTAATCAAGTGAATGGTTTAGATGATGAAACAATCATTCAAGGTGAATATTTTAATCCCTTAAAAGGGGTTGAAATTCTTAATCAAGATCAAGAATTAATCAACGAATATATCCATGTTAGTGGTTTTGTAGACTATGGTAATGTGGGTTCATACGAACTTGATTATCGTATTGAATATGGTGAAGATACCTATGAGAAAACAAGGATGATTTCAGTCATCGAGGGCACCATCACAAAAACACCAATTGATGATAATCAGTTGTTAGAACCGATTAACTTTTTAGGTGATGGGTCTTATCGAGCGGTTTCAGATAGTTCAATCGATCATCCGATTAATCCAAATTACATTTCAAATGATTTATTAATGAAACCTGTGCCTTCAAATGGCTGGTGGACATCACTACTTGTGCAAAATTATGGTGGTGGTAATGGGATTTATACCAATCCTTTTAGAACTTCTTTTTCAAATTTAGGGATGGAAGTAACGAGTAATGGGGAAGGGTTCATCCAGTACTGGGCACCTGATGGGTATAATACTATGGCAAACTATAGTTTAGCCTTACCTGATTTTCATATTAAAAGTAGTGATTTAAATCATGATTATGTAACTGAAGTCATTGATTATAGTGATGCACAAGTAAGTGTTGCGATGAGAAATAACAATGATTTAACCGATCACTTAGTTATGACATTAACCCAAGGGTCGCCTTTTGTCTTTGTTGAAAGTGCAAGCAAAGAAAGTCCCTATATAACGCTTGCATCAAATGGCGTTAATAATTATGAATATTTTAATCTTGATGGGAATTTAATCAATTCAAACACACATACAGGTAGTGGGGTTATCATTAAGCTAATTGGAAAACACATTGGATATCAAACCTCACGTCCTGCAAATGTTGGACAACCTACTTATGGGGATCGCTACTATTTAATTAGTACCCCTGCTGAAACGACATTCACATTCTCAAGTAAAAATCATCCATTTGGGCTAAATAATCATATCGATATTGACTTAGAAAGTGGCAATTATTTTAGTGTTGCAAGTATTAACGCCATTAGTGAAGCCTCATATTTTCACGAACGCGCGATGCATAAACCGCTTAATAGTCATGTAAGTTATCATGTTGATTATGATGAAAGCATGGTTCAAACAACCTATCAAACTGCTTATCAAACGCTTGATAAAAGAAGCGATTCATCACTAATTCAGTGGTTGATGCCGCATCATTATCAAAATAGTACGGCATCATTATCTGATTATACAATGCCATCAGTTCGCGGGACATTAAAACTTTTAGAAGGTAATCGATTTGATACAGAACTTAGTTTTCATGGTGTGATTCCAGCGATGACTAAACCAGTAGACAGTTCATTTAATGAAGCGACGATGGTAAGTTATTTAGAGGACTTATCTTTAAGAACACAAATTGATGATACAGAAAATTTCTTAAATGATGAAGGTCCTTATTGGAATAGTAAAGCGCTGTATCCACTCGCACAAGCTATTATTATTGCGGACCAACTAAATGAAGAAGTGCTAAAAGAAGCATTTATTGAAAAACTTGGCTACTTATTAAAAGATTGGTATACTTACACAGATTCAAGTGATGAACGCTATTTATTTTATAATGATGCGTGGGGTAGTGTCTATTACTCCAATAATGATTTTAATACAGCTACTGAATTAAGTGACCACAGTTTTACGCATGGGTATTTAATCTATGCATCAAGCGTTTTAGCTATGTATGACCCATCCTTTTCAGAAGATTATGAGGGCATGGTTGATTTATTACTGCATGATTATATGCATCCAACCAAAGATAGTGATACCTTTGCCTATCTAAGAAATTTTGACCCTTGGGCAGGACACACTTGGGCTCATGGTTTTGGAACCTTCGCAGAAGGCAATAACATGGAATCCTCAAGCGAAGCAATCAACAGTTGGGTTGGTGGTTATTTATGGGCACTTAAGACCAATGATCAAGCCTTGATGGATGCGGCTATTTATGGGTTTGTGCATGAAGTGAGTCATGCAAAAACGTATATGTTTGATTACAGTGAAACCATTTTTCCAGATAACTATAGTGCTTATGCAAAAGTAGCGGGAATGATTTGGGGCGGTAAATACGATTACGCCACCTGGTTTGGAGCAAATCCAACCTTTATCTATGGCATTCAGTGGTTACCAAATGGGGAATATTTGTCGAGTTATGCATTAAATGATGAAGAGTATTCTAGATTAGAGACAGTTTATGAAGCATACTTAGCATCAAAAAGTAATACCATTGACACATGGTATGCGAATATGTGGAGTATTCAAGCCTTGCTTGACCCTAGCGTAGCGGTTAATCAGTTTGATGCTGATAAAATATTAAATGATGATTATCCAAGTGATTTATCACAAACCTATTACTTAATCCATAGTTTAAATACCTATGGAAGAAGAACTACTGAGTATACCATGCAAGTCCATGAGCGTGTCGCAAGTTCTATTTATATAGATGATGATGGGGTTATACATGCAATGATTTGGAATGCTAGTAGTGAAACTGAGGAAATTATCTTTAATACCCCAGAGGGTGAAATTAGTATAGAAGTTACTGCACAAAGTTTTACAACTGTATCTTTAAACGATTAAAAAAGCCCAATTATGGGCTTTTTTTATAAATATAGTCGATAATCTAATGGGTTTTTCGCAAGGTAATCATCTAACATGAGTTTGGTTTTATTTTGATCAAGAACGATATCTAGATAATCTTGATGTCTATTTCTTATATGGATACATTTAAGGTAATTGATTTTTGTTTTATAACTTTGTTCATAAGCGAGTTTATATAAATTTAGTTGAAAGGTTAAATAATCCATTCTAAGGTGACTGGTTCGCTTAATAGAAACAAGACCCATGCCTTTCATATAAGGCGATTGAACCACCATATCAAAGCGTCCTGCGGCAATGATGGTTCCTTGATGTCTTAATAAGACTAAAGGATTATAATCAATCATTTCAAATTGATGTTGGTTTTTAAGTGCGATATAACTTTGCATTTCAGCATCAAAAGTTTTAATCTTATCATTTTCATAAGCGTGTATCTTTTCTTTTAATAGGTTGCCTTTTAACGCTGCCTCTTCTAAGATTTTAGCATCAACTTTCTTTATTTGATTATTAGTAAAAAAAGCATTAGTAATTTGAGAAATGCTAGCAATCTTGATGCCATCAAGGTAGTATTGATGATGACTTTCATCAAAGGTTATCGTATGGTCATTTAAATAATAAGTTTTCATCGACGACTCCATTCGTTACAAATGTATGGTATTTAAAAAAGTTATCCTACAATATTTTACCACATAATAGATGATTCGGTTCATAACTGGTTATTTAAGGTGGACACGTAAAAAAAGTGAATCAAGCATTTGATTCACTTTTATCTTTAGATTTAAAGAAGAAGATTTCCATTACTATAAGTGCAAGAATCATGCCTATAGCAATCAATACAATGAAAGGGTCACTTAATAATTTCACATAAATAAACGCACTTAAGACTAAAGCATCAAGGATAATTGCACTTAGCACAATCCATTGCTTTGCGTTAATATCCTTTCGTTTTTTAAAGGCTAAGCCAACGTGTATAACGATATCCATCGCAATATATAATATAGCCCCAAGGGATGCAATACGACTTAAATCAAAGAAAATCGTCAAGATGATGGCAAGGATTACGGTATAAAATAATGTTTGTTTTTGTGTTCTAACGTTTTCATTGATTTGTTTATGAGGAATCATGCCCATATCAGCAAGCATTGCAATCAGTCTTGAAACTGCAAAGACACTAGCAATAATCGCAGTGATGGTTGCAATAATTGCTAAACTTACAGTAAAATATAAGCCAAATCCACTAAATAATGGTCTTGCGGCTTCAGCAAGCGCATAATCTTTTGATTCAATAATTTCACTCACCGTTAAGTTGCCAGATACACCAAATGCAACCGATAAATAGACAATTAAGCTAATTAAAATTGAAAAGATAATTGCTTTCGCCACGTTTTTTTTAGGTTTGACAATCTCTTTTCCATTATTCGTAATGGTAGTAAATCCCTTAAACGCTAAGATCGCAAGCGCGATACTTGCGAAGGCATCAATGAGTGAAGGATTTGCTGTTGCACTACTTGTTTGTGAAAAGCTAATAACAAAACCACTCGCATACAATGCACCTAATGAAAATAAGATAATACCTACAATTTTAACAATCGACATTATACCAGTAAAGCCCTGTATAAAGGCATTACCACTAAGATTAATGATTAGTGAAAATATTAGTAGTCCTACACCTAGGGCTGGGATGATGATCATGTTGTTTTCTTGATTAAACAAAGTCATTAGATAAGAACCAAATGTTCTAGCTACTAAACTTTGGTTAATAATCATCGATACAATCATCATTAAACTCGCTGTACTTGCGATAACACCTTTTCCATACGCTTCAACTAAATACATGCCAATCCCCCCAGCACTAGGATAGTGCTGGCTAAATTTTATATAGGAATAGGCACTAAAATAGGTGACAATACTCCCGATAATTAAAATTATAGGAAAATACTTACTTGAAAGTTCAGCAATTTGTCCAGTAAGCGCAAAAATACCCGCACTAATCATTACGCCAGTACCTAAAAAGATTGCGCCTAATAATGAAATACTATTCTTTTTATAATCTTTTTCCATATTACCAGTCCTTTAGTTTATTATAACATATGCATAAATTTATATATTACTTGCATGGAATGCAAGGGTTTGATACAATACATAAGTAATCGAATATTCTTCAGGGCAGGGCGAAATTCCCGACCGGCGGTAAAGTCCGCGAGCGAAAGCATGATTTGGTGTAATTCCAAAACCGATAGTATAGTCTAGATGAAAGAAGAACGCTTTTTTTCTGTTGTTTTTTCATGCCCTAAGTATATTCTTAGGGCATTTTTATTTGTTTGGAGGGTTATTTATGATGAAAGCATCCTATATGAAAGAAGCCTTAGCACTTGCAGAAAAAGGAAAAAGGTCAGTTGATTTAAATCCTATGGTTGGTTCAGTCATAGTTAAAGATGGGTTAGTTATAGGGAAGGGTTACCATGAACGATTTGGTTGTGCCCATGCTGAAAGAAATGCAATTAATCATGCCACTAAACCCCTTGAAGGATCAACGATGTATGTAACCCTTGAACCATGTTCTCATCATGGGAAAACACCACCCTGTGCAGACTATATCATCGAACATAAACTAAAAAAGGTCATTGTCGCAAGTCTTGATCCTAACCCACTAGTTGCAGGACGTGGGATTAAAAAATTACAAGATGCAGGCATTGAAGTAGAAATTGGTTTATTAGATGAAGAAAATCGTGCCCTTAATAAAGTGTTTTACAAATATATGACCAAAAAAATGCCTTATGTTACGCTTAAAACGGCCATGAGTCTTGATGGTAAAATAGCAACCCATACGCATGATTCTAAATGGATTACTAATCCATCATCTCGAATGATTGTTCATGAGATGCGTGAAGAACATAAAGCCATTATGGTAGGCATTAATACTGTATTAAAAGATGATCCATTACTGAATACAAGAACGCAAAACCCCAAATTTCATCCAATTAGAATTATTGTTGATTCAACCCTTAAAATACCGCTTGAATCTAGAATTGTTCAAAGTGCATCGACTTATGAAACGATTATTCTTTCAAGCATTAATCAAGATGAAACTAAGCAAAAAGCATTAGAAAAACTCGGTGTAAAAGTTTTAACCATCACTAGTTCTAATAAGCTCATTGATTTAAAAAAAGCACTGAAAAAACTTGCAGAAATTGGTATCAACAGCATTTTGCTTGAAGGTGGCGGCACATTAAATGAAGCGATGTTAAAAAGTGGTTTAGTAGACGAAGTGGTTGCTTTTATAGCACCAAAAATTATTGGTGGAAAAGATGCATTAACCCCTGTTGAAGGTAAAGGCATCGATAAGTTAAGTGATGCTTTAACCTTAACCCTAATGAATACGAAAGTAATAGAGGGGGATTTAATGGTAACGTATCGAGTAGAAGAGGTGAAATAATGTTTACTGGAATTATAGAAGAAACAGGGACTATTAAAGCGATTAAGAAAGGTCCAAAAAGTATCGCATTAACCGTGCATGCAAGTAAAGTTTTAAACGATACTGCTTTAGGAGATTCTATTGCGACAAACGGTGTTTGCTTAACGGTCACAGAATTAACAAACGATACTTTCACGGTTGATGTCATGTTTGAAACCTTAAACCGTTCAACCATGCATCAATTAAAAATTGGCTCAAACGTTAATTTAGAGCGTGCACTAACCCTTAATACAAGATTAGGTGGGCATATGGTAAGTGGCCATATCGATGGGGTTGGTACCGTTAAATCAATCGTTAAAGAAGATATTGCCCATATTTATACGATTGAAACTAAAGAATCACTCACAAACTACATGATTGAAAAAGGAAGTATAGCGCTTGATGGGATAAGTTTAACCTTGATTGAGGTATCAAAAAATGCATTCAAAGTTTCAATTATTCCTCATACCATGCAAGGGACAACATGGAATCAAATTAAACCTGGTGATTTAGTTAACATTGAAGTCGATTTAATCGGAAAATATGTTGAAAAATTTGTTAGAAACAAAGAATCAAAGTCATTAACTTATGAAACATTAAAACAATATGGATATTAAAGGTGATAACTATGCATACAATTAAAGAAGCACTTGAAGATTTAAAACAAGGAAAAATGATCATCGTTGTCGATGATGAAGATAGAGAAAATGAAGGGGATTTACTAATACCAGCAGAAAAAGCAACTCCTGAAGTCATTAACTTTATGGCTACTCATGGAAAAGGTTTAATATGCATGCCACTTGAAATCGATCAAGCTAGAAAAATTGGATTAAACTATATGGTTGAAAGCAACACCGATTCTTATCAAACTGCATTTACTGAATCGATTGATGCCTTACAAACTACTACAGGTATTTCAGCGTATGAACGTAGTATGACGATTGCAATGGCTATTAAAGAGGACGCAAAACCTTCAGATTTTAAAAAACCAGGGCATGTATTCCCTCTTATTGCTAAAAATGGTGGCGTCTTAAAACGCGCTGGGCATACAGAAGCTGCAGTGGACTTTGCACGCCTTGCTGGATTTAAAGCTGCTGGCGTTATTTGTGAAATCATGAATGAAGATGGTACTATGGCAAGACTTCCTGATTTAGAAGTTTACGCTCAAAAACATCAATTAAAACTTGTAAGCATTGCTGATCTTATCCGCTACCGTAGAGAAGAAGATACCTATATTAAGCGTGCCGCAGAATCAAAGATGCCAACGAAACATGGAGATTTTACCATGGTTGGCTTTGAAAACACTTTAAATGGTGAACATCATGTCGCTTTAGTTAAAGGGACTATTAGTAAAGATGATGAAGTCTTAGTTAGAGTCCATTCAGAATGTCTAACAGGAGATGCTTTTGGTTCTAAACGTTGTGACTGTGGCGAACAACTAGATCATGCCTTAGATATGATTAATGAAGAAGGTAAAGGCATCTTGCTTTATATGCGCCAAGAAGGAAGAGGGATTGGCTTAATTAATAAAATCAAAGCCTATGCACTACAAGATCAAGGTCTTGATACGGTTGAGGCAAATATTGCTTTAGGCTTCCCAGATGACTTAAGAGATTATGGTATCGGAGCACAAATATTAGAATCACTCAATGTAAGAAAGATTAAATTGATTACCAATAATCCTGCAAAAATGGCTGGATTATCAGGGTATGGTTTAAAGGTGGTTAAACGCGTACCTATTCAAATGAACCACAATGAAAGAAACAAAGAATATTTATTAACAAAAAAAGATAAAATGGGCCATATGCTCAATTATAAGGAGGAAAAATAATGAAAACATTTGAAGGAAATTTACTGGCTGAGGGATTAAAATTTAATATCGTAGTTGGAAGATTTAACGAATTTATTGGCAACAAACTCTTAGAAGGTGCAAAAGATGCACTCATTAGACATGGCGCAAAATCTAGTGATATAGCTATTACATATGCACCAGGTGCCTTTGAAATTCCACTAGTCGCAAAAAAAGTTGCTAAAACTAGTGATTACGATGCAGTTATTTGTTTAGGGGCTGTAATTAGAGGGAATACACCACACTTTGATTATGTTTCTAGTGAAGTATCTAAAGGGATTGCTAATGTAAGCATTGACTTAGAAGTGCCTATTATCTTTGGGGTATTAACGACTGACTCTATTGAACAAGCGATTGAACGTGCTGGTACTAAAGCTGGAAATAAAGGCTTTGAAGCAGCAATGACTGCAATTGAAATGGCCAACTTATTAAAACAAATCTAAAGATGAACCTAAGTGATACTAAAACAATAATATTCGACTATGATGGCACAATTCATAATAGTTTTGAACTATATAAAAACGCTTTGCTTATGGTTTTTGATGAATTAGTCGAAAAAGGACTCAAAAATTATCCAGCACCAAATGATGAAGTAATTAAGTCCTATTTGGGAATGAATCCTTTAGAAATGTGGAACGATTTTGGAGAAGGTTTACCTGAAGATGTTAAAAAAGAATCCAGTAAAAAGATTGGACAATTAATGGGTGAACTTTTACTTCAAGGAAAAGCAAGCTTATACCCAAATGCACTTAAGACGCTAAACTATTTAAAAAAACAAGGATATCACTTAGTCTTTTTAAGTAATTGTACTCAGCGCTACATGGAAAACCACACTAGATTATTTACCCTAAATTCATTATTCGATGTGATGATTAATGCTGAAATGTATGATTATTTACCCAAAAAAGATATTTTAACTAAGGTCAAGCACAATCTTTTAAGTCCAATGGTTATGATTGGCGATCGATTTCACGATATTGAAGCAGGAAAGGCCAATAATCTTTATACCATAGGATGTTCCTATGGTTTTGGAAATCAAGATGAGTTAAAAGAATCTGACTTACAGATTAAATCAATTGAAGAATTATTAAATTATTTTTAAACCGAGTGAAAGCTCGGTTTTTAAGTATTATACCCCTTCTATTTTGTATAATGGTAAGTTGATATTGATTTAAATATTGGTTTTTAATATGCTATAACTAAACAAATATATGTGAAGGAGCCATCATGAAAAAGTCATTGTTTATTATCCCTCTTTTACTACTTATAGGTTTAGTTGTCTTATTAAGAACAAAAGATTTAGAAGAAAACTGCGTCATTAATTCTGAAAACACATCAATTAATCAAATTAAGTTAAATGAAATTACTGATGAAACGTTTGTTGATTTAGACTTATTTGATTCCTTTTCCTTAACCTCAACTTGCTTTAGTCAAATGGATTTTATCGATTTTAAAGGAATTGAATTGGTAAGTAGAATCAATGGTGAAGAAGAAAATCCTTTTCCTTTTACACTCACAAAACCTAATGAGGATACATTTGTCATTACACCTAAAACTGCTTACATTGATTCTCACATGTATACCTTAAAACTTAATGAGTCATTATTGGGCTTTTCAAAATCTATTATTTTTACAACAAAATCATTCAATCATACATTTAGCGACAGTACGATTGAATTAATGTATGATTTTTCAGAAGATTATGATGGATTTAATGCTTTGTTTTCACATTATTATTTAGTTAATAATTATAATTTTTATGACGAGTATAACCCAATTTTTTATAGAACCATCTTACCAGATAGTGATGAACATGGTTTATTTTTAAGTAGTTTGAATACCAGCGATGATGTCTTAATGATATTGCATAAAAAACTTGATACTACTAATGGACTACACCCAAATACTACTTATCAGATTCAAGTGAATTTCGATATTTATACCAATGTAGCAGCCAATCAAGTAGGTGTAGGTGGGGCTCCAGGAGAAGGACTTTTTGTTAAAGCAGGTGCAACCAATCGTTTGCCAAGTAATCATTTAACAAATGCTAATCAGTTTGTGGATGTAAACTTTTTTCAGAATAATCAAGGTGGCGATGAGGTCGATTTTAAAACTATTGGCAATATCGCAAAAGAACATTCGACAGATGATTCTTGGGAATTAAAATCTTTTACGCATACTTTAATGGCAACCACTAATGAGTTCGGTGAACTATGGATTGTTTTTGGTACCGATTCAGGTTTTGAAGGGACAACATCAATTTATTACACGAATGTAATGATTCGATTGAATGAAATAACGAAAGATATGATTAATTAATAAAAACCAATCAAACTTTCGTTTGATTGGTTTTTTGATTGATATAATCAATAAGTTTAGCAAAAGTCATCGGTTTAGCATAATAATACCCTTGGGCAATATTACAGCCTAACGCTAACAAACTTTGTGCTTGTTTTTCAGTTTCAACACCTTCTGCAACCGTAATTATACCTAAAGATTGAGCCAATTCTATTGTAGATTTTACTACGTTATAATCACTAGTGGTGTTAAACATATTACTAACGAAAGCGCGATCAATTTTAAGTTCATGAACATTTAAACGGGTTAAATAACTTAAAGACGAATACCCGGTTCCAAAGTCATCAATGGAAAAATGAATCCCTGATTTACTTAGATAATTAATGACTTCAATACTTTCTTCAGGATTTGCCATTAATAATGATTCAGTGATTTCAAATTGAAACGCATATTCATTTAGCTCATAAGAATCAATTGCCCCTAAAATATTTTCTGTAAGAGCACTTTTTTCGGATAAGTTTGCAGTAGAAATATTAATCGCAATAGGGTGTTCACTTGAGTTAAACTGATCTTTATGTTTATGGATGTGTTTTAGCACATTAATAACAATCCATTCGGTTAAACTATTAATTAAACTCGTTTTTTCTACTAGAGGAATAAATGTATTAGGAGCTACTAATCCAAATTCTGGATGATCCCACCTAATTAAACATTCAGCGCCAACAACCTTATTGGTTTTTAAATCAATCTTTGGTTGATAAAGTAGATAAAATTCATCGTTTTTAATCGCTTCACTAATTCTTCCAAGTAGATGGAGTTCTTTTTGCTTATTGCCTATTGTTTCACTGTAAAAGACAAATGAGCGTTGAGCATCATCTGCGAATGAAGAGGCTAATGAAGCCCGGGTGAAGGTTTCTTCAAAATCGTTAGGATTTAAATAAGCAAGTCCTATAACAGTCTGAACCAAGATTGGGACATTATCGATTACACAGGGTTCATTCATCGTGTTTTGAATTATGGATAAATAGTTGTCTACCTCATCTTCATGAAAGCACAAGATTAAACCTTCTAAACTCCTAGCATAAATCCCTATTTTTTTAGGCAGTTTAGTATCTAATTTGTTTTTAATGGTTTCAAGCAAAGTATAATATGTTGAAATACCAAAAAAGTCTTGTAAGTCAACACGGTTAATAATACGTAATTTAAGAATTAAGAAACGACGTATTTGCTCTTTGGGAATGTGGGCTAAATCATCTTTTAAGACATCAATTTTATAGATGCTTGTGCCATTAACATAAGTTGCTTGTCTTAGTTTTTCCAAATAAAACTTATTTGTTTGACTAGAAAATTGACCTGTAATAAAAGCGATTATCATGAAAAAAAGCATACGGTATATCCAGTTTAACGGTTGTTGCATAACGCCATTTAACGTGTCAATTGGCATAAGTGGCCCAAGTAATAATCCACCAATTACGGCAAAAACCAATCCGCTTTTATAACCAAAAATTAGCGCTGCAATAATAATTGGAATATACATAGAATGGCTGTATACATATTGAATACCTCCAGTAATATAAACAATGATCGTGATAAAAATTTGAAGTAAAAATAAGACTATAATTGTAATGATACGCTGTTTATAACTCAGGTTTTTTAAAAAGTAAATTGCTTTTTGTAGATTGGCTTGAATCATCGTACACCAACTTTCTATACAGGGGTATAAATATAGTATAACACACAATTATTACAAACCTAAACGAGACAAATTTGAAGGATTAATAGAAAAATCAATTATAATAATAATAAATGGTTTAGAATGTTTTGATAGATGCATTTAGATTATCACGCTAAACTTTTAAGTCTTTACCTATTAATCGCTGTTTATTAACCCTGCATCTTTGCAAGATTCAATCAACTTATCAAGACTATTTAGGAGGCATTATGAGAGGATTAAAACAAGGTACTATAGAATTATTAAAGCATGATGAATGGATGGATCAAGCCGCAAGTGATATGATAACATCAATTAAAGCTATTTTAAGTGATGACTATCTAAACATTGATCACATTGGTAGTACTTCAATTCCTTCTATTAAAGCAAAACCGATCATTGATTTAGCACTGCATGTTAAATCATTTAAATCAGTTATCGATCAACTCGATGCCTTTAAAGCTTTAGGTTTCATTTATAAAGCGAATGCCGTATTACCGGATGCGCTTTATTTTAATCTAACAAAAGATCAGATTTCATACTTTCATTTGCATGTCTTTGAAAATTATAGTCAAGCATGGAAAAATCATATATATTTTCGCGATTACTTAAGAAAGTATTTATCCGTCGCCAAACGTTATGAAGCCTTAAAAGAAAAATTGATGGCAACCCATCAAAACGATCGCGTTACTTATACCTTAAAAAAAGCTACATTTATACTAGACACCATAAAAGATGCCCAGTGTGATTATTTTTTAGGGAAAAAACTTACTATAAAAATTGATCGCCCCATAGGAAGTATGCATCCAAAACATCCAGAAATTATCTATCCAATCAATTATGGCTATATTGAAGGTGAATTTGCACAAGACAATGAAGAACTTGATGTATATTTATTAGAAGTTAACAATAAGGTAGATCATTTTTATGGTGAAATCATTGGTTATGTTAGAAGACTTAATGATATTGAAAATAAACTCATTATGGTACCCGTTGGACAAAAAGTTGATCAAGATATGGTTAAAAAAGCTATTCATTTTCAGGAACAATTTTATCAAAGTGAACTTATATTAATTTAAAGTATGAAGCTATCTGTTTAACAGTAAAATATAGTTAGGATGTGATTATATGGTTATTTTATCTAATGGCTACAAAATGCCAAAGATAGCATTAGGAACTTATGGCTTAAAAAAAGAGGAAACTAAAGAGGTTGTTTTAAATGCGATAAATTTAGGCTATCGCCATATAGAATCAGCCCCTATTTATTTAAATGAAAAAGAAATAGCTGAAGCTATAAAAGCTTCTAATATTGATCGTGATGAACTTTTTATCACCTCAAAAATCCCACCACACATTAAAAATTATGATAGTACCCTAAAGATTGCAGAAAAAATCATGTCAAACTTAGGGGTTGATTATTTAGATGCGTTACTTATCAATAATCCTGTGCCTTGGGGAAAAGAAGGTGAAGATTTTTCTAAAGAAAATCTTGAAGTATATCGTGCGCTAGAAACACTTTATAAAGAAGAGCGTGTTGGAGCAATTGGTGTTTCTAACTTTGATATTTCTGATTTAGAAAAGCTTTTACCTTATGTAACCATTAAGCCACATATTAACCAACTTGGTATTTTTATTGGACACACATTAGATGATTTAAGAGCGTATTGTGAGAATCATAACATCATCATTTTAGGCCATTCACCCTTAGCACGCGGTCGTATATTTAACATTGATTTGCTTAATGAACTATCATCTCATTATGGATTAAGTGCGGCCCAGCTAGCGATTAAATATGTTTATGAAAAGGGCGTCTTTCCAATTGTTAAAGCTAGTACACTTGAGCATTTAAAAGATAATTTAAATTTTAACCAACCACTTCAAAAAGGATGGGATAGCCCCTTAGATACCTTTAATAAAGATGTTCGTGATTATAAACCACCTCGTGCTAAAAGCATATTATAATTGACATAAGTTAAAAATACAGGTTGCATTCTTAGCAGTAAAGCATTATACTAATTTTGAACTACAAATTATAAATTTAAATGAAAGGAGATTCCTATGAAAAAAATACTTTTCATTAGTGTTTTTATGGTATTCTTGTTAACAGCATGTGGAACTGAAGAACCAGGTGTTGAATATCCAGTTGATGAATACTTTAACGCTTCAATCACTTCAGCAACCATTGATGGTGATACTGTGGATATGGTTATTGTATCTGGAGGTTTTGCTGGTGATATTACCATTGATGTAACCGTTACTAATGGTGAAATTACAGCGTTCACTGTCACAGACCATAGTGAAAGTGAAGATTGGGGAAAAATTATTATTGATGAAGAAGCATTAACTAACGCTATTATCGGATCTTCATCGGTTAGCGAAATTGATGTAAATGATTATGATAATATTGATGCTGAAGGCAGTGCGACTGCTGGAACAACCGCTGAGGCATTAGTAGATGCAGCTTCCGCAGCACTTAGCCATTATGATGATTTAATGGAATAATAAAAAAGTCCTCTATTAGTTTAGAGGACTTTTAAATTTAATAAAAGTTATAATACAGATTTTATTGACATAAATTTTTAATCGCCTATAATATCAAGTGAAATATAAAGAGGTGATACGGTGAAAATTCGTTATATGCTTATTTTAGTACTCAGTTTAATAAGTATAACTAAAACTAATCAAGTCATTCATGCTGAAACTGATGAATCTTACCCTAAAATAGTCTATTTGGATTTAGCAGGATGCGAAGTATGTCAAGAAGTAAAAGATTATGGTGTTTTAACAGGACTTGAAAGTCAAGGTGTACAGGTCATTGTTTATGATGTCTTAAGAGATCCATTGATGGCTGATCAATACGCGGAGGTCTATGGTATTGAAGGCGGCAAAGCAGCGCCCATTATCTTTGCTGGCGATCACTATTATCGTGGCGCATCTGACATAATAAATGCTTATGATAGCGGTGAAATTTATACAAATGCTTTTAATCCTTTGAAGGATTTAGATAGTTATCAAGCAAGAGACTTTTCATTTCTTACAGGATTACTCTTAATCATTGGAGCTGGATTACTTGATGGCATAAATCCATGTGCTATTGCGATGTTGTTAGTTTTTATATCAATGATTGGTTTAACAAAGAATAAAAAAATAGCTGTAATAGTTAGTTTATCGTATATCATTTCAATATTTTTTACATATACACTAATAGGTTTTGGGTTCTTAAGTATTTTAGGGTTATCAAGAAATTCCTTTCATGTCATTGCCCCATATTTATATGGTGTCTTTGCGACAATTACCCTAATATTATTTGTGATTACACTTTATGATTTTTTTGTAACAAAAAACGATGAGTATGGTAAAGTGAAGAATCAATTACCGAAATTTATACGTAAGTTTAATGAAAAGATCATTTATCGTTTAAGTCTTGTATTAGATGAAAAACAAGACCAAAGATTTGCGCTTTTTTGGATTATTTTTGTACCGGTAATCATAGGAATTCTAATCGGTATTACTGAAGCTGCCTGTACTGGACAAATTTATGTAACTGTACTTGCTAGCCTCCATGCGAATAATCCTATGGGTATAGGTATGATAGAAATCTTTTATATTTTAGTTTTTAATTTAATGTTTGTTATACCATTAATTGTGATTGCCTTTTTGGCGCTAAAGTCGAATAGTATAATAGGAATCTCAAATTTTATGCGAGAACATTTATACATTACAAAATTTATAACTGCATGCTTTTTCTTGATTATGGGAGTCTATTTTATCTATCACATCATTACGTTATGAGTTATAATACAATTTATTAAATTGTATTATAACTTTTTATTGACATATGTTCTTTAGGGATTTATAATACACATGTAAAAAACATTATAAATCTAGGAGGATATTTTTTATGAAAAAATTATTTAGTTTTTTTACACTTTTGTTTTTAGCACTAATCTTAACGGGTTGTGGTGAAACTGAAGCCACTACCGAAACAATTGAAGCACCAGAAACGCTAGAGATTTCTGAAGTTGATGAGTACTTATTTAATGAAGAGTTCCAATTTGTTGATTTAAGAAATTTCGATGATCAAATGTCTGATGGTTGGATTCGTGGATTTGAAATCATACCATTCTTCCAATATCTTGAATATGAAAACATTTTAGTTCGTTCAGATGGTTGGAGCTTTGATGAAAGCCAAATATTAGACGAAGGCGCACTTAGAGCTTTATTTGATGAAGACAAGTACATTGTTTTAATTTGTGCTGGAGGAACTAGAGCAGGTTATGTTAAGGAAGCTTTAGAGCATTTAGGATACGAACATGTATATAATGTTGGTGGTTTAAGTGATTATGAAGGCGATAACCGTGTATTTGGTGATGGAAGCTTCTCTATTGAGTTACCACATCGTGCGATGGTAGATGCACTTCCTGAAACTATTGATATGGGCGATGAGTTCATTGATTACTACGCTAAGCGTGAGGATGTAATGTTTGTTGATTTAAGAAACTTAATCGATGGTATGACATTAGGGCTACATAAAGAATCAAATGTAATTCCATTCTTTGAATATTTAGAACAAGAAAATATTTTAGTGCGTGTTGATGGATGGACGTTTACAGAAGAAGCTATCGTTGATGAAGAAGCTTTAAGAAATATTTTTGATGAAGAATCAAATATAATTTTATTCTGTGCTAGTGGAACTAGAGCTGAGTTTGTTAAAGAAGCATTAGAGCATTTAGGTTATGAAAATGTATGGAATGCTGGTTCATGGAGCGATTACTCTGGAAGTTTAATTATTGATCCAGAAGGTGCATGCGACGAAGAAACAAACGATGATAATGGGGGATGCTAGATGAAGAAACTTGTTTTATTCTTTTTGCTTAGCATATTTTCATTAACACTAGTTGCATGTAGTGAAGAAGAAAGTGTTGATTCAGATTTAAATACAACAGATTTAACCGTTTTACAATTTCCTCATTTAGATGGTCATGGCCATGAGGGGTTACGAGATATGCCAATATTATTTGAATATGAGATGCGTGATTATATTAAATATCAAGTTGCATTTGTAGCTTGTACATGTCGCGCCCCTAAGGATAATTTCTGGAGTGTTGCTTACGTTGATATAGATAAAAATACTGGTGAGATACTCTACATTTCATTTGATGTAGATAGCTCAGGACATTATAACGCAGGTGTTTGGGGAGATAGTGATCCAATTCCTGTAACGGAAGTTACTTATGAAGATTTCAAAGGAGACTTCTTACCTTGGATTGTAGGCAAAACTGCAGAAGATTTAGATGGTATTAACATATTCTATGATGATACCCCTGAAGTATATTCTGAATATGCAAACACTAAACCTATCAATGAACCAGAAATGATTGATGCTTACGCAGGAAGTAGTGTTTCAACCAACAATATCATTCGTGTTGTTAAAACATTACTAGATTACCATAACGAAAAATACATAGATTAAGGACTTAGTTCTTATGAAAAAGCTATTTATATCACTTTTACTTAGTACTATATTGATATTAGCAGGATGCAGTGAGAGTGAAGAACCTAAATCATATGACAAGTTTAACCATATTGATCATTGGGATCAGCTAAATGATTTAGGAGATGGCTTAACGCTAATATATTATTATTCACCTTATTGTGAAGTTTGTATTGGTATTGAGAGTGAAGTTACAAGTCAACTAGTTAAACTTGAAGACACCTACACAATTTATTTAATTGATGATGGTGAAATTTATGAACAAGGTGAACAACCTTTTGAAACACGGATTCCCTCTTTATTTATTTTTGAAAATGGCATATTAATTGAATCTATATTAGGATCGATACCAGTTTTAGATTATTTAGACAATCTAACATCAAGTAGCTAATACTTCCTAGATAGATATAGCCATAAGAAGCAGACAATGATAGATTGTCTGCTTCTTATATTTAGGGTATAATAACTCAAGGAGAATGAATAATCTATGAAAGAAAAAATTTCAAAAGGATTTATCCAATTTATCCCTGTGATCTTATTTTATTCAATCACAGTTTTTTTGCTGCGATATGACATTTATATTTTTAATCAACTAAATAAAATAACATATTTCTTTTTAATGCCATTATTAACCGCTTTACTGCTTCATAAGTTATATGGGAACATCTATTTATTCATTGGGTTAGGAATCGGGTTACTAATTACAGTCTTAGATATTAGTTTTTTTGGAGTATTTATTGCTATATTTATCGTAATTTTACTTAAAGATTATGTATTAACGTTTAATGAAGATAGGATGCTTTTTAAAATATTAAAAGGCGTAATCATTATAATCATTACACTGATTGTCTTATGGGTGGTCTCGTGGCCATTACTCGTACTTTTAAATGGTTTAGAAATCCTTTTAAAATCACTTTCTAATACAAATGTTGTGTTATTTGTAGGGGTTTTGGCAATTTTTTCAAGTATTGACTTAGGTGGTCCTTTAAATAAAATTGCTTATGCATTTACTTTAACTTTTTATTTAGAAGGCGCTTATCATATCGTAGGACCAAATTTAGTTGCAGTAAGTATGCCACCTTTTGTGATGTTTTTTGCGAGTCTTTTGATGCCAAAGCTTTTTAGTGAAGAATTAAACCACCATAAAAAAAGAACATTAGTTTATGCGAGTTTAGGCATTACAGAAGGCGCTATTCCTTATGTGATTTACCGACCTAAAATAATGCTAGGTGTCGTTGTTTTTAGTAGTGTTGTCGCTAGTATTGTCGCTGCCTTATTAGCGCTTGAAAATACTTTATTAATAACGTCGTTGTTAGGTGTTATTGGCACAAACCATATAGGGTATTATATACTTTCTCATGTTAGTGGAATTATTAGTGGCTTGTTACTTCTTAAAGTTTTATCATTGAAACGGCTTAAAGTTGAAACTGCTAAAATATAGGTTATAATAATAAAGAAAGAGGTGTTATGATGAATAATTTTAATTTTTATAGTCCAACAGAGTTTGTGTTTGGAAAAGATACACAATTAGATAGTGGAAAGTTAGTTAAAAAGTATGGCGCTAAGAAAGTTTTACTTCATTATGGTGGCGGTTCAATTAAAAAAAGTGGTTTGTATGCTACTGTTGTTAAAGCATTAAAAGAAGAAAACATTGATTTTGTTGAACTTGGTGGGGTTAAACCTAACCCTGTTGATGCTTTGGTTTATGAAGGGATAGAGTTATGCAGAAATGAAAACGTTGATTTCATTTTGGCTGTTGGTGGCGGAAGTGCAATTGATTCGGCTAAGGCTATTGCTGCAGGTGTTTTATATAAGGGTGATTTTTGGGACTTCTTTGACCGTAAAGCCAGCGTTGAAAAAGCTTTGCCAGTGGGTGTGGTCTTAACCATCCCAGCCGCAGGAAGTGAAGGGTCTAGCGCAACGGTTATTACCAAAGAAGATGGTTTACTAAAACGCGGCATGGGTTCAGCGTTATTAAGACCAAAATTTTCTATAATTAATCCAGAACTTACCTTTACATTGCCCATGTGGCACACAGCTGCAGGAATTGTTGATATGATGAGTCATATTTTTGAACGCTATTTAACTCAAACTAAAGATGTGATTTTAACAGATCGTTTAAGTGAAGCAACACTTATTTCAATTATTGAAGCGGCTAATAAGATTGTTGAAAATCCAAATGACTATGAAGCTCGCGCTACGATTTGTTGGGCAGGGACAATTGCCCACAACGGGATTTTAGGTGTTGGCAGAAATGAAGATTGGATTACACATGGTTTAGAACATCAGTTAAGTGCTTTATACGATATGACGCATGGCGCAGGTCTTGCGATTATGTTTCCAGCATATATGCTTTACAATTTAGATGTTGATGTTGAGCGCTTTTATCGCTTAGCTACGGAAGTCTTTAAAGTAGCTCCGAATCACTATGCTAAACGTGAAGTTGCAGTTGAAGGAATCAATCGCTTAAAAGCATTTTATCAATCGATTGGCATGCCAGTTAGTTTAAAAGAAACCGATGCTAAAAAAGAAGATTTAGATAAACTAATTAATCTTGTAAAAATTAATATGGGTGAAAAATTTGGTAATTTTACCGCTTTAACTTTAGATGATGCAAGAAAAATTTATGAACTTGCTTGGCAATAAAAAAGTCTCCTAATGGAGACTTTTTTTTAGTTAATTTCTTTATTTAAGTACTGAGCAATTGCTTCAACATCTTTATCTCCACGACCTGATAAATTAACTAAAATAGTTTGATCATTGGATAAGGTTTGAGCGAGTCTTATTGCTTCATGAATCGCATGTGCAGTTTCGATTGCTGGTGTGATGCCTTCGTATTTAGAAAGCGTTAAGAAAGCGTTGACGGCTTCATCATCAGTTGCTGATGTATAGTGGACACGTTTGGTTTTATGTAAAAAGGCATGTTCAGGACCAACACCAGGATAATCAAGACCTGCAGAAATAGAATGAACTGGACTGATTTCACCATCATCTTCAAATAAACAAATAGTTTTCATCCCGTGAATAATGCCTTCTTTACCAAGCGTAATCGTAGCGGCATGTTCTTTTGTGCTGATGCCTTTACCAGCCGCTTCAACGCCAATGATGTTGACATCATCATCTAAAAACGCACTAAATAATCCAATCGCATTGCTTCCACCACCTACACAAGCAATCACATGATCTGGTAATTTATTTTCTATTGCTAAAAATTGTCTTTTAGCTTCTTTCCCTATGACACTTTGAAAATGTCTTACGATTTCAGGATATGGATGGGGACCAACCGCACTGCCTAAACAGTAAAATGTATCATCTAAATGTGTAACCCAGTCCATAATCGCAGCATCAACGGCATCTTTTAAGACACGTGTTCCATCTTTTACCCCAACGACTTTTGCGCCTAAAAGTTCCATTCTAAAGACATTTAATTTTGTACGCTCCATATCAATTTCACCTTGATAAATAACGCATTCCATTCCAAATAATGCTGCGGCTGTTGCGGTTGCTACACCATGTTGTCCTGCACCAGTTTCTGCAATAATACGGGTTTTACCCATGCGTTTTGCTAGTAATATTTGCCCAATGGTATTGTTAATCTTATGCGCTCCAGTGTGATTTAAATCTTCACGTTTAAAGTAAATCTTTGCCCCACCTAAGGTTTCACTTAGACGTTTTGCATAATATATCGGATTTTCTCTACCTACATAAGTCGTTAAATAGTGATTGAGTTCTTCTAAAAAATCTCTATCATTTTTATAATGTTCAAATGCTTCTTGTACTTCATTTAAAGCAACTTTTAATGGTTCAGGAACGAAGCTGCCTCCAAACGTTCCATATTGTAATTTTTCTTCCATGTTCTTCTCCTTTTTTTTATTATATTTTTTGTTTACCACTTCCAAACGCAATACTTCAGGTCATAAAAACGCCTCCTTAAAATAAAAAAAGCCCACTACGTTTACACGTAGAGGGCGTAATATACGCGGTGCCACCTCAATTTATTCCTTCAGATACAATCATATCTTTACCTTGTTAACGGTAGGAACCGGCCATCCATACTATAAATTTCAAGATAGCTCTTGTGGGTCCATTTCATGAGTCATCTAATCTTTGTTTTCACCAGCCACAAAGTCTCTACAAAAAGAATTGTCATTACTTTTCCCACGCATCGATTTATTGCATTATAGCATTAGATAAAATCTTTTTCTACTCTTTTATTGAATAAAGCGTTTTCAGACAATTAAATGACATAACTAAGCCGTTTTGTCATAAATTTGGTCGATGAAATAGGTTTATTTATTTAGGCTTTTAAGGTACAATGAAGATATCAAACGAAAGGATTTAGATTATGAAACCGATAAAACTTGATAGTATTTTACAGTTTAATTTCTTAGGAAATGTAAAGACAAATCCGAGTGAAAGTTGTTTTGCTTTTTTAAAAGCTAAAGCGAATCTTGATAAAAACCACTATGATCATACCCTTTATGTTCAAGATGAAGGAAAAATAAAAAAAGTAAGAGAACTGAAAAAAAATAACGCCTACCTATTTTTAAATGACGATACAATTTTACTAAATTATCAAAAAAATAAAGCTGAACAAAAATTACTTAAAGAATCATTTAAACAGACTTATTATACTTATCACCTTAAAGAAAAACGCCTTGAAAAAGCTTTTGTCCTGCCTTTTCCTGCAAGTGTTGAGGACGTTTTAGATGAAAACACATTACTCATAAGCGCATCTATGACTAAGGATGATCATGCGCTTTATGAAGCGGATGAAGAAAATCGTAAAGCCTATATAAAACAAAAGAAAAAAGATAAGCTTTATGAAGATATTGAAGAATTACCGTTTATCTTTAACGGAAGAGATTTTATCAATAACTTAGTCAAACAGTATTTTCTTTATGATATTGCCTCAAATCAAGTAACACGTTTATTTAATAAAGATTTTACTGTTAATCACTATACATTAACGCCATCTAAAGATGCGATGATTTTTGCGGGTAAAGAAAAAGAATCACTTATGAACATGACAAGCAATGTTTACCGCTATACTTTTAAAACACAAAATCTAGAAACGCTTTATGATAAACGTGATTATAACATCGTTAAGATTATACTGCTTCAAGATAAAATCATTTGTGCCGCAAAAGATATGCAAACATTTGGATTAAATCAAAATATTGATTTCTTTAGCTTAGATAATCAACAACTTATACTTTTTGCACCGTTTAAACAAGCATTTGGAAATACCACAGGAACTGATGTTAGATTGATAGGTACTGAAAGTAGTTTCATTAAAGAGGATACGTTTTATTTTGTTTCAACGATTGATGACCACTCTGAATTATTTGCGCTTAATAGTAAAGGCGACCTTAAAAGTATTTATACGATGGATGGCGCAATTGATGGAATCGTTAAATATCAAGATCATGCGATTATGGTAGGCTTAAAAGGTCAAAGCTTACAAGCCTTATATGCCTATGATTTTAACAAAAAAAGTCTTGAGAAACTAACGACATTTAATGATGAAATACTTAAAGATACTTATGTTGCCAAACCTGAGGTTGTAACTGTTGATAAAGTTACACATGAAGTAAAAGGGTTTATGCTTTATCCTAAAGACTATGATGCAACTAAGCAATACCCAGCTATATTAAATATTCACGGTGGACCTAAAACTGTTTATGGACAGATTTTTTATCATGAAATGCAGTTTTGGGCTAGTGAAGGTTATTTTGTCTTATTCGCCAATCCTAAAGGAAGCGATGGTAAAGGGGATGAGTTTGCCGATATTAGAGGTAAATATGGAACCGTTGATTATGAAGACTTAATGGATTTTGTGGATGCATGTATTGAAAAAACGCCATCAATTAATCAAGAAAGTCTATATGTAACAGGTGGGTCCTATGGTGGCTTCATGACTAACTGGATTGTTGGGCATACCAACCGTTTTAAAGCTGCAGCGACTCAAAGGTCTATATCTAATTGGCTGTCTTTTTATGGAACGAGTGATATTGGATACTACTTTGCCTCAGATCAAACCGCAGGACATCCAATATTTGATTTAGAAAAACTTTACGAACAATCTCCAATTAAATATGCGATGAATATTAAAACCCCATTACTTTTTATTCATTCAGATAAAGATCATCGCTGTCCAATAGAACAAGCTCAACAACTTTATGCCATCTTAAAAACAAACCATGTTGATACGAAATTAGTTTGGATTAAAGATGAAAATCATGAACTTTCTAGAAGTGGAAAACCCCAAGCAAGATTAAAGCGTTTAAGTGAAATTACAAATTGGTTTAAAAATCACGCTTAATGTCTTGCATAATAAAATAAAATATGCTAATCTTTAACTAATCAAAAAAAAGGCGTTGATTATATGAGACTCTTAACTAGTTCTTATTATTACCCTATAGTGAAAAGAAAGGAATGCTAAGGCAAGCCTTTTTCACCATAAAAAGGGAAAAAGCCAACGATCAATAACCTATGGGAATTTCCCGTAGGTTTTTTTTATTAAAAAAAGGAGAATATGACATGATTGTAAAAATGAAGCACACAGCAACAAAGGAAGACTATGATAATTTAGTAAGTGCACTAAAGAAAAAAGGGTTTAGCATTAAAGATGTAAGCAGTGAAGTTGTTAGAATTTTTGGTGTAATAGGCGATACGGCATCACTTGAAATCAATGATGTTAAAGCCTTTGAAGGCGTTGAACAAGCCATTAGGATTCAAACGCCATTTAAACAAGCATCTAGAACGTTTAAAGAGACCGATACTGTGATTACTTTGCCAAACGGCGCAAGTTTTGGAAATAGCGATTTCACGATGATTGCTGGGCCATGTAGTGTTGAAAGTGAAGAACAATTACGTATTATTGCATCGTTTTTAGCTAAAAAAGGTGTTAAAATATTAAGAGGAGGCGCGTTTAAACCACGCACAAGTCCTTACGCTTTTCAAGGGATGCAAGAAGATGGGTTAGATTTACTTAGAAAAGTTGCTGATGAGAACCAAATGATGGTCGCAACGGAGATTCCAAGTCGTGATTATGTCGATTTGTTTGAAGAAAAAGTCGATTTAATTCAAGTAGGTGCCCGTAATATGCAAAACTTTGATTTATTAAAAGCATTAGGAAAAACCACAAAACCGATTTTATTAAAACGTGGGCTTTCTGCAACTATTGAAGAATGGTTAATGAGTGCTGAATATATTATTAGTAGTGGTAATCCAAATGTTATTCTTATTGAACGTGGGATTAGAACCTTTGAAACTTATACAAGAAACACTTTAGATATAAGTGCGGTATTAGCGGTTAAAGAACTATCCCATTTACCGGTTATTATTGATCCATCTCATGCTAGTGGTCGTTGGAATATGATTGAAAAATTATCACTTGCTAGCTTAGCAGTTGGTGCACATGGGCTTATGGTAGAAGTGCATCATGACCCAGAAAACGCATTAAGCGATGGAGCACAATCACTTAAACTTGATAAATTTGACTCGTTAATGCATGCACTGAATCCTTTAGCAAAAGTATTATCTAGGCAAATATCATGAAAATCTTCATCGTAGGATTAGGACTTATTGGCGCAAGTTATGCAGCTAAACTAAGTGAAAAGCATGAAGTGCATGGCTTTGATATCAATCAACTAACCTTACAAAAAGCATTAGATAAAAAAATTATAGTTTCAGCATCCTTAGAGGCTATAACAAAAAGTGAAGTTGTTATCTTAGCGCTATATCCTAAAGATATCATTCAATTTTTAAAAGATCACTTAGCTTTATTTAACGATCGTCAAATCATAACCGATGTTTCAGGAACCAAACAAAACTTAATCGATGCTATAGCCACGATTTTACCAAAAACATTCACATATATTTCTCATCACCCTATGGCAGGTAAAGAATTAGGGGGATTTGACCAACATGATAAAGATCTGTTTAAAAACGCAAGTGCGATTATCATCGATGAATCTCACCATGAAGAAGCGATTAAAAAACTTACCGTGGTTTTAAACGATTTAGCATTTAAAACCATCGTTAAAACAACGAAGACAGTTCATGATGCGCGAATTGCTTTTACTTCACAACTCCCTCATGCCCTTGCTATAGCCTTGATGCATATGACACCAAGTGATGATATATTAAGTTATGCAGGAAATTCCTTTAAAGATTTAACCCGCATTGCAAGCATCAATAAAATGTTATGGTCTAGTTTATTTATGGAAAATAAAACCGCATTAACGCATGAACTTGATCATATGATTGAACACTTAAATTATATTAAAAACCTAATAAATACCAATAATCAAGATGGACTTAAAGCCTATATGCAAAAGGCAAAAGAAAGAAGAGATAGGTATGAAAAGGATTCAAACTAAGCATTATCCCATTTTAATCAAATCAAAGGCGCTAGATGATTTGCATGAATTGATTAAAGCTTATCAAGATAAGAAAATCTTTATAATCACCGATGAAAACGTTCATAAACTTTATAATAACTTAGTCAAGGAAGCGTTTAAATCATTCAATTATCATCTCATAGTTTTAAAAGCTGGTGAAGAAAGTAAACAGTTAAGCGTTTATGAAAAAGTCATTCATGAATTATTACATGAGGCTATCCATAAAGATGACCTTTTAGTTGCATTTGGTGGGGGTGTCATTGGTGATTTAACGGGTTTTATTGCTGCTACTATTTATAGAGGTATTGATTACATACAAATACCAACAACACTACTAAGCATGGTTGATAGTTCTATCGGTGGAAAAACCGCGGTTAATTTAGCTTTAGGTAAAAACTTAATTGGTGCTTTTTATGAACCGCAAATGGTGATTATTGACCCTTCATTCATTGATACTTTACCTTCAAAAGAAATAAAAAGTGGACTTGCAGAAATTTATAAAGCTGCTTTATTAAAAGATGAAGCCCTTTTAACTTTACTTATTAAAGATCACCCAATTGATGAAACCATCATTGAAAAAGCTATTTTAATTAAAAAAACAATTGTTGAAGCGGATTATTTAGATAAAAATGTGAGAAACTTATTAAACTTTGGGCATACGTTTGGCCATGCTATAGAAAAAAAACATTATAAGACTTTAAGTCATGGTGAGTGTGTTGCTTATGGTATGATTATTGCCTTAGAAATTGGCGTTAAATTACATATTACACCACCAGAATTTTACGAATCCATTAAAACGCTATTTTTATCAAAAGCCCTCATTAAAGAACCTCTTTTTGATTATCACGATTATTTAAATGATATCGTACTTGATAAAAAAAACCAGTCAAACGGGATTAATTTTATCTTCTTAAAAGCTGCCCAAGAACCATTAATGAAAGTTATCCCAATTGAGGCATTATCATGAAACTTTATATAACGCCTAATAGTTTAAAAGGCACAGTAAAAATCATTGCCTCAAAATCGTTATCGCATCGATATTTAATTGCTGCTAGTTTAACCAGTGGTGCCTCAGAAATTGATAACTTAATGGTAAGTGATGATATTTTTGCAACCAAAGCTGCCTTAAGGCAACTTGGTGCTAAGATTGATGAACCATTGATTAAGGGACCATTAAATTTAAAAGAGGCTATTACGATTGATGCCTATGCATCAGGGTCTACCTTAAGATTTTTAATTCCGATTGCTTATTTATTTAATCAATTTGTGACGTTTATAGGAAGAGATCGTTTACCAAAACGCAGTCTTAAAGTTTATGAAACACTTTTTAAACAAGAAGGCTTGCTTTATGAAAAATTAAGTCATGATGAATTACCTTTAAAAATCAAAGGACCACTAAATGCTTCTCACTTTAAAATCAAAGGAGATGTATCATCGCAGTTTATTAGTGGTTTATTATTTGCAGCGAGTTGTTTAAAAAATGATACATCAATAGAAATTATTCCACCCTTTGAATCAAAGCCTTATGTTGATTTAACCGTAGAAACGCTTAAAGATTTTAATATATCAATAACTGAAGAACCACTCCGTTATACCATCAAAGGCAATCAAACATTTAAACCAGTTAGAAAAACCATTGAGGGCGATTATTCTCAAGCAGCATTTTTTATTGTAGCAGCTTTAATCGGTGAACATCCTTTAGTAATTAAAGGTTTAAACGAACATTCTTTACAAGGCGATAAAGCCATATTAGAAATCGTTAAAGCAATGGGTGGCTCATTTAATTTTAATCAAGGAGATTTAACGGTATACCCATCCTTAACTCATTCAACCACCATTAGTTTAAAAAACATTCCTGATTTAGGGCCAATCTTAATGATTTTAGCAGCGCTTAGTAAAGGGACAACGATTTTTAAAGATATTAACCGTTTAAGAATTAAAGAAAGTGACCGCATCTTAGCGATGGAAGAGACATTAAAAAAACTAGGGGTGCCTTTTAAAACCTTTAAAGACTCAATGCATGTGAGAGGAATTAAATCATTTAAAGTTTCAAACCCTTTTGATAGTTTTCATGACCACCGTATTGTGATGAGTTTGATGGTCGCATCCATTAAAGCAAATCAAACCATAGAAATAACCCACGCAGAAGCCATCAATAAATCGTATCCTACATTTTTCGATGAGTGGCTAAAACTTGGGGCTATTATTAAAGTGAGGTAAGTGTATGAATACATTTGGAACATTATTTAAAGTAACCCTTTATGGAGAGTCTCATCAAGAAGCTATTGGAATTATTATTGATGGTATCCCAGCAGGGGTGAAGATTGATGAAACAAAGATTAAAGAAGATCTATTAAAAAGAAATCCACCACTAGTTGGGACAACCCCAAGAAAAGAAAAAGATGCCTTTAAAATCACATCGGGGTTATTTAATGGGGTTACTACAGCTTCACCACTTCATGTGATTATATATAATGAAGATGTTTTAAGTAAAGATTATAGCCATTTAAAAAAGCACCCTAGACCAGGACACAGTGATTTTGTAGCGAATAAAAAATATTTTGGCTTTAATGATTACCGTGGTGGTGGGCGTTTTTCGGGAAGATTAACAGCGCCTTTAGTCATTGCTGGTGCAATCGCTAAGATGATTTTACCTTTTAAGTTTAGCCATGAGTTAAAACAAATTGGTACCCTTAAAGACATGGATAAACTTGACGCTTATTTAGAAGATATTAAAGCGCAAAAAGATAGTGTTGGTGGGATCATCACGTTAAAAGTTAAAGATTTACCCGTTGGATTAGGAGAACCACATTTTGATAAGTTAGAAGCTTTAGTGAGCCAAATGTTATTTTCAATTCCTGCTGTAAAAGGTGTTCAGTTTGGTACAGGCTTTGATGGCGTAACGATGTTAGGTAGTGAGTTTAATGATACCATCGTCAACGAAGAAGGAAAAACACTAACCAATCATTCTGGTGGTGTAAGTGGTGGCATCAGTAATGGGAATCCACTTGTCGTAGATGTTTTTGTGAAACCAACCTCATCAATTGGAAAAGCTCAATCTAGCTATAGCTTTAGTGAAGAAAAAATTGAAACGCTTGAAGTTAAAGGGCGCCATGATGTAGCGATTGTAAGACGCGCAGGTATTGTCTTAGAAAATGCTTTAGCAATTGTCTTAACTGATTTATATCTTCGTCATTTAGCTTACCAAGCATTTAATCAAGTTCATGATAAATAAATAAGTAAGTCTAGATTTTATCTAACCTATATAAAAAACCTATAAAATCATCAAAACATAAAAAAAAGCTTGAAAATTCAAGCTTTTAGTCCCATCTTCTTGGGTCACCTTTGATGGTGTCAAGCAACGCCATATCATCGTCTTTAATTTCAAAATCCACTTGAATATTTTGAACAATACGGTCTTCATTAACGGATTTAGGGATAGGTGTAACATTCTTTTGAAGTAAGTAGCGGATACAAATTTGTGCTGGACTTACTTTATAATCTTTTGCGACTTTTTGAATGGTCTCATTATCAAGTAAGTAGCCAATACCAAGTGGTGAATACGCTTCAATAAAAATGTTTTTATCTTGGCAATATTCAATAGTTTTACTTTGATCAAGCCCTATGAAATAGCCAATTTGATTGACATGAGGGGTAATATCGCAATGCGTGATGATATTATCTAAATGCTTAGGATCAAAGTTTGATACCCCAATGGCTCTTACTTTACCTTCCTTATACATTTTTTCCATTGCTTTATAGGCTTGGACATTACCTTCATCACAGTTTTTGCCCATGTCACTCCATGGCCATGGGGCATGAATTAAGTATAAGTCAATATAGTCTAAATCTAGCGCTTTTAAACTAGCATTAAAAGCTTTTAATGCACCTTCATAAGTTTTTATATGGCTTTCTAACTTAGTAGTGATAAAAATATCTTCACGCTTTACTTTAGAATCTTTTAATGCACGTCCAACACTTTCTTCATTCTTATAGCCTGCGGCGGTATCAATTAAGTGATACCCATGTTTTAAAGCATACATTACTGCATCATAAGTTTCAGTGCCTGGTTTACTCTGCCAAGTACCTAAACCAATTTTTGGAATTTTAACCCCGTTACTTAATGTATAAGTTTGATCAACTATATTCATTGTATAACCTCCTTATGAATATTATAACAAATTACTTTAAGAATTATTTTTTAACTTATTTTTCAATATATTTGAAATACAGGATAATTAAATTATTAAACATATCACTAGATTTTAACTTAAAGCTATTTTATAATGATTGAGTCTTGCCGAAATAGCTCAGTCGGTAGAGCAACTGTCTCGTAATCAGTAGGTCGCAGGTTCGATTCCTGTTTTCGGCACCACAAGGTTTTTAGACCAGCAAATAAGCTGGTTTTTATTTCGAAAACCTTTGAATTATATCTTTAAATGGATGCATGTCGCCTTAAGGAAATTGACTATGTTAAATATTGAGGTATAATAAATTAAATTTATCAAGCTTAATATAATAAGTATTAATCACAAGTAAAAGGAGTAAGATTATGGCAAGAAAAAATGAATCTTGGAAAAGAGTATATAATCCAAATAAAGCTGCATTAAAAACCAAACAATTTATTAAAAAACAAGGGGATTCAATGGTTCATAAGATGTTAGTTTTTATCTTGTTTCCCATATTTATATTTGTAACGAGCGCTGTTTTATTTTCGGTACATGCATACTTTGCAAGTATAATCATTTGGATGTTTTTACCACTTACGTTTTTCTTAATGATGGGTTCTTTTATTAATCGGGTATTAAATGCTTTACCGATTACTATGTTCATTGTTTATCTCTTATATGGACTTGAAACATCATCATGGCATGAGGGGACGCTTTTATTTTTCTTAGTACCATTAGGTTCACTTATGTTAAAACCTAAAAAATTCCCTTTACAATATGCCGTTTTAGCACTTAGTATCTTAGTGATTAGTATCAATTATTTTACACCCTTTAACATACCAGTTTATCTTAAATGGACCTTTAGTGTAATAATCTATATTGTTTTCTTACCTCCAGCTCTCGCTAAAAAGATTGAAGGGTTTATTGAAGAACAAAATAAAAAACGTGTCTAACAAATAGACACGTTTTTAATAATTACTGTTTAAAAGAATATGAATAATAATTGCCAGTAGAGTCAGTGGCCCTAAAAGTTTATGCCACTTAAAGAGCGCTTTAGATTTTGTCTGTTTGAACGTTGAACCAAGCATGGTTGTTGCTAAAAGTAAGAGTAAGGCAATGGTACCAGTAATTCTTAAATCACCATCACTCACCGCAAATGTCATATGGATAATTGCAGATAGCGCCGCAAGTGCCCCATAGTAATAGTGATAACTCACAATTTTTCTAAATGTTGGGTGTTTAATTCTTTTCTTAAGTCCATTAAGTGATGCCAATAAGAAAAAGAAAACTGCAGTAATCCCTGTAATGGTTAATATCATAATAACCCTCCTTTTAAAGCATATTATACACGATTATAGCGTTTCATTAGGTTTCAAATACGTTAAATATTTATTAAGTTTTAATTTTTAAGCAAAAGGGTTGCTTTAAAATACCCCGTAGGGTATAATGACTTTGGTTTAATCTTAGGAAAGGAGTATGTTTATGAAATGCGACAGTAAACTCATTAATCGCTTAAAACGTGCTCAAGGCCAAATGCAAGGGGTTGTATCGATGATGGAAGAAGAAAAAACTTGTGTTGATATTTTAACACAGTTAAAAGCGATTCGGTCTAGCATTGATAAAACCATTGGAATATTAACCACACAAAATTTAATCCAAACCATTGAAGAAGATTTAAACATCAAACTTACAAATATTCATGATGCAGTGGATTTAATTGTAAAAGGTAAGTAGTTAGGAGGTAAACGTGTTTAATTTCAGCGTAGAAAAGAAAACAAGTAACGAAGCGTTTGACCGAGTAAATATTTGGGATATGCTTATTATAGGTGGTGGACCTGCAGGTTTAAATGCAGCTTTATATGCTAAACGTAAAGGGCTAGAAGTAGGCATCATTACCAAAGAAACAGGTGGACAGCTTCATAATACAACCGCTGTAGATAATTATTTAGGCTATAACTTAATTGAAGGTGAGGCTTTAGCCAATACGTTTTTAGATCATGTCAATCATTTAGAAGTACCAATATTAAAAAATCAACATGTAAGACATTTAGAAAAAAATGGACATGACTTTCAAGTCACCTTAGAACATGGTAAAGTATTAAGTGCAAAGACAATTCTCATATCTACAGGAGGAGCCCCAAGAAAACTGAATGTTTTAGGGGAAACATCTTATGCCAATAAGGGTGTTACTTATTGTGCGACTTGTGATGCACCATTTTTTAAAGATAAACATGTCATTGTCGCTGGTGGCGGCAATAGTGCTGCTGAGGGTGTAATCGATTTAGTTCCTTGGGCATCTAAAATTACCGTTGTGCACCGTAGTAATTGGCGTGCTGATCAAGTATTGCTTGATAAGCTAAAAACCATTGATAAATTAGATATATATTTACAAACGCAAATTTTAGAAGTGGTTGGCGATGAATTAATGAAGGGTGTTAAAGTACTTGATAAGATTACCGGTGAAGAAAGAATTATTGAAGCAGATGGTTTGCTTATTGAGATTGGAACTGTACCAAATAGTCACTTAGTTGAAGACTTAGTTGATCTAAATGACAGTAAAGAAATCATTGTTGATCACAATCAAAGCACATCGGTTGAAGGGCTTTACGCAGCGGGTGATGTAACAGCTCAACCGCACAAACAAATTATTATTTCCGCTGCAGAAGGTGCAAAAGCAGCTTTAGCAGCGAATCAATATTTAAATCAAAATTATAAAGGAGAATAATTATGGAAAGATTATTAAATGATGAAGTATCAAATCAAATCAAGGAATTCTTAAATCAAATGGTTAACCCGATTAAAATGGTGTTATTTACCGATAAAGGTTTATGTAATACCTGTAAAGAAACAAGACAATTACTAAACGAAATTACACCACTCAACGATAAAATTACTCTAATTGAAAAAGACATGAATGAAGACAAAGAAGATGCAGAAAAATATGGTATTACCATGACACCAAGTTTTGTTATGTTAAATGAAAATGATGAATACTTAGGTGTTAAATTTAATGGGATTCCAGCAGGACATGAAATCAACTCATTCTTATCAGCAATTTTACATATGTCAGGTGTTGATTTAGGTCTTGATGAAGCAACGATTAAAAAAATTAAAGCAATCGATAAAAAAGTTGATATCAAAGTGTTTGTAACATTAAGCTGCCCTCATTGCCCTGGTGCTGTTGAAACTGCACACCGTTTAGCTATGCTGAATGAAAATATCGAATCTTCAATGATTGAGGCACAAACATTCCATGAAATGAGCAACAAATACAATGTATCAGGTGTACCAAAAATCGTTATAAATGATAAACACGAACTTGTTGGTAATCAACCAATTGAAGCGTTCTTAAAAGAACTTTCAAATCTATAATTAAAAGGATCTAACGATCCTTTTTTTTGATTTTGTAAATATCATATATGATATAACAGGAAAAATAAATATAAGGTTTCAATAAGAAGAAATAGCCTTTTTAATATAATTGTTATACAATATTACTTGAGGTGAGTGTATGAAAATATGTCGAAATTGTGGTGCTGAACTAAATGATCTTCAAACACGTTGTCCTGACTGTAACGAGTTTTATGTTAAGCCCGAAAATTATACTAATAGGACCTACGTTCCTAATGATGAAGGTGGCTTTTTGTGGGGTCTATTAGGCTTTTGTATCCCTGTTGCAGGACTTGTTTTATATTTAGTTTGGAAAGATGAGCGACCAGAGACTGCTAAGGCTTGTGGTATTGGTGCTTTAGTTAATGTGGTAGGTGGCGTAATTATTTATATCTTATTCTTTTTCTTAGTCTTTATTTTAGGGGGATTAACAGGTAGTATATGAGTTCATGTCATGCATGTGGAAGACCACTACAACACGATAACTGTACATGCTTACATACTAACCCACTAAAAAAAAGCGAAGTATTTTTTATTTTATTTTTATTGATGAGTGTCCCAGCATTTACTTATGCTTATTTAAGTCATGATACGCCCATTTTTTCTTTAAACTATTTATTTATAGGCAGTATTATACTAAGTAGTATTTTAGTTTTGCTTACAATGATGGATTACATGCTTAAAAGACCCTATTTAGCAATGGTATTTGGATGTCACCAATTTATATCACGAACGATTATACTCTTTAAATATCCTTTACCTCTTTGTGCGCGATGTACAGGCATATATTTAGGTGTAATTTTTAGTATTATTGTTTTTTATATTTTTGATTTAGGACTATTACTTTCATTATTATTTGGGATACCGCTGATTATTGATGGCTATTTACAAAAGAAAAAAAATATAAGTAGTAATAATACAAGACGTTTTATTACTGGGTTACTATTTGGGATAACGTTTGTCGCTTTATACAGTGCTTATAACGCAAGTTTAGTTTATTTGCTTAAATTAATTTTCCCTTTTTAACGCTCATATGAGCGTTTTTTTTATTGCATATTTTCCCTAATAATGATTTAGTTTTTTATAATGAAATAGAGGTGAAACAATGAAAAAAATCGAATTAGGGATAACAACATTCGCAGAAGTCATGCCAAATCCTGTTACTAAAGAAGCAAGTGTTAGTTATGATGAGCGAATTCGTCAGGTTGTTGAAGAAATTGTTTTAGCAGAGAAGGTTGGATTAGATTATTTTGGTATAGGTGAACATCATCGTGAGGATTTTGCTGCAAGTGCTCCTCACATGATTTTAGCTGCCGCAGCGCCTTTAACTAAGAAAATTAAATTAGGAAGTGCTGTTACGGTATTAAGTAGTGATGACCCTGTGAGAGTCTATCAAAACTTTGCAACCCTTAATGCACTAAGTAATGGTCGTGCAGAAATTATGGCTGGTAGGGGTTCTTTTATTGAATCATTTCCACTCTTTGGCTATGATTTAAAAGACTATGATGCTTTGTTTGCAGAAAAACTAGATTTATTAGTTAATATCAGAGATAACGAGCGGGTAAATCATCAAGGTACACATAGAAAAAGTATATCAAATTTAGGGGTCTATCCCCGAACTAGTGACTTTTTACCGATTAGTGTTGCAGTCGGTGGGACACCTGCAAGTGTAAAACGAGCAGCAAGATTAGGATTACCCTTATTTTTAGCGATTATTGGAGGAAATCCACTTCAGTTTAAGCCATTAATAGAACTTTATAAACGTGATTATCTTGCACATAATCATCCAATTGAAAATATGTTTATAAGCATTCATTCACATGGCTATGTTGGTGATAATCTTGAAGAAACAATCCATGAATATTTTCCTTCAATTGAACAAGCCATGACTAAAATCGGTCGTGAACGCGGTTGGGGACCTTATACAAAAGATACATATCAACATGCTTTAAGTATGGATGGAGCATTGTATGTGGGCGATCCTAACTACGTAGCTAAGAAAATTATCTACTTATTAAAAAATATGCCTGTAAACCGCTTTGCGATGCATGTTCCAGTTGGAGCAATGGATCATGATAAAGTAAAAAAATCTATCCAATTATTTGGTGAAAAAGTAAAACCTATGGTAATAGAGGCGATGAAAAAAGAAGCATAAATTTTATGCTTCTTTAAAATTTCATTTTAGCGAGCCAATCACTTGGAATATCTGAGATTTGACTATATATAGCACCAATAAGCATACCACGGTCACAACTTGCCCCACCAAATTCAGTATTTAGTGTAACGGCTTCTTCGTAAGAATTCGTGTGAGATAAGATATAGTAGATAAGAGGAATAGCATATCCGATTGAACAAGAAGTATTAACAATTTCTAAGATATCTTTTTTAGATTCTACATTAAGTGCCATAGTAAGTTTGAAACCATAATGCTTAGGCGCTTCGTGAAGAGATTTCGTTAAAGCTTCTTTTAAGCTCATCGATTTAATATCTTCAAGTACTTGATCAAAAATCACATAAAAAGCATAATAATCGTCACTTAAGGTAAAGAGTTTTGCGAGTTGATTGGCTAAAGCATTACTTAATCCTAGTGACTTTGTTACAATATAAGGGACAAAGCCAACCAGTTGATCATCATCAATTTCTATTTTCTCATGGTCTAATTTTAAATCGTCAATGAGTTGATTAAAGATTAGTTCTTTACCATAACTTTCTATATAACCTTCATAGGGACCACCAGGTAATATATTGTCTAAAATAAGAGTTTTATAGTCTTCTTTAGTAAGTTCAGGGTTATCTTTTAGTGCTTGATAAAGCCATTTGGCAATAGAACCTTGTAGTGAAACATCACCAATATCTGCGTTAGGGTAGGCAAAGTATGCTTTTCTTGCACGTTTATACTTTGCAGGATCGGGTTTTATGAATGTAATGACTTCAGTTTTTTTAAGTTTTTCTAAGTATGCGATGTTATAAATCCAGTTTAAGCCCATGCTTGCAGCATTGGCTGTTAGAGCACCTTTAAATAAAGTGTCCACGGTATCATCTCCTTTACTTTATTATACCAAAGCTTTAAGGGTTTATTAAGCAAGAAACAAAACTTCATTGCAAAAGCGGGGTATATTTGGTAGAATGTTGATAAATGATTTAAGGTGGTGATGACATGATAAAATATATTGCCATTCGCGTTTTGTGGATGTTTTTTTTATTCTGGGCAATTATTACCTTCTTGTTTATTGCCTCTACGGTGGTTATGATAAGGGTAAATATAGAGTTATCCGATAAAATTAGTTATGCCTTTGATCAATACTGGCCCTATATAGAAGGAGTTATCTTGCGTGGTGAATTTGGGATGACAAATGAGTTTTATAGACGTGATATCATTCCAATTATTATACCAAGAGCGCTAATGACACTTAAGTTAAATCTTATGGCATTTGCGATTTATTTTCCATTAAGTTTTGTTTTAGGGATTGTATTTGCGATTAAAAAGAATCATATCATTAGTAAAATCACGATGTTTTTTATTATGCTTTTAGGGTCTATTCCGCATTTTATTTTGATGTTGTTACTCGTTATATTTTTAGGAATCAGATGGCGCTTTTTTCCTGGTCAGTTTCCTGGGTCTCATCATACTATAGCTTATCAAAGACTTGGGTATGTTATTCCGATGATTGCCCTCGTTTTTCCACCTTTATTTATATTAACAAGGGTTATTCGTGCAGAGTTTATTGAAGCCTTTGATGAAGACTATAATTTATTGTTGAAAGTTAAAGGACTTAAATTTAAAGACCGATTATTTAAACATATGCTTAGACATATATTAGTCCCTGTTTTACCTATCGTTGTACCCACCTTTTTATACGTTTTAGCAGGTTCATTCTTTGTTGAAAGAATCTATGGTATCGAAGGCGCTGCAGATTTATTATATCGAAGTTTACTCGCACCAGCAGGAGATACAACGTACGTTAATATCGATGTTAAAATGGCTGTTGCTGTGACGATGTTTTATTCAGGATTAGGGATGATTTTTGCCCTCATTGTTGATATATCCTATCAGTTTATTGACCCACGTATGAAAATAGGTAGAAAGAAAAACACGATTGGATAAAACGCTTCATTTATAAAAGCGTGTAAAAGTCTTGATTAACAGTTGTTTGAGTCTATTTAATCACAAAATAATAAAAAAAGTATTAAATAAAATTTTAATAAATGTAAGCGTTAATCTTTGATAAAACTATGTTATAATATAGTTAACTTTTTCAATCTAGAGCAGTTCATTAAAATTTTATATATGGATTCACTGTAATTAATTGTTGTGTCAATCAAATATCGCTAGTGCGAATAATAGGAGGACTTTTTAATTATGGAAGAGCTGTTAGGAACAGAAGTACAGGTGATTATCGATCGCCCACTTGGTAGCAAAAGCCCGAATCATGGAACGTTTTATCCTTTAAATTTTGGTTATGTGAAAAATCATTTTGTAAGAGAAAAACCGATTAAAGCGTATGTGATTGGAGAATTTGAACCGCTTGAAACGTATGAAGGCATTATTGTGGCGATCGTTGAACGTATTAACAAACCAGGTACTAAAGTTGTTGTAGCGAAGGAAAAAGACCAATATACTAAAGAACAAATTGAAGCACTTATTGAGTTTAGAGAACGTTATCACCAATCTAATATTATTATGAAATAAATCATTAGACTTACAACCATGGTTGTAAGTCTTTTTTGGAGGCGCTTATGAGTTATCAAGATATCAATCAAGCAACCATTGATCGCTGGGTTAGTAAGGGGTGGGTTTGGGGTAAACCAATTTCACAAGAAACTTTTAGACAAGCTAAAAAAGGCAAATGGGACGTTTTACTTACCCCTACAAAAAGCGTGCCTAAATCATGGTTTTTAGATTTTAAAGGCTTAAAAATTTTAGGGCTAGCATCAGGTGGCGCACAACAAATGCCAATATTTTGTGCACTTGGTGCAACCTGTACGGTTCTTGATTATAGTAAGAAACAACTTGAAAGTGAACGCATTTTCGCAAAAAAAGCGGGGTATGAGATAACCATTGTTCATCATGATATGACTAAAATTTTACCGTTTAACGATGAATCGTTTGATTTAGTCTTTCATCCAGTATCAAATGTTTATATAGAAACCGTTGAAGGGCTATTTAAAGAAATCGCAAGAGTATTAAAACCAAACGGAGTTTTACTAGCTGGATTTGATAACGGGATTAATTTCCTTGTCGAAGAAGATGAAAAATCAATTGTTAATTCGATGCCTTATAACCCCTTGAAAAATCAAAAACAGTATGATCAAGCGATAAAAAATGACTATGGCATCCAGTTTTCTCATGGATTAAGTGAAAATATTGGTGGCCAAATAAAAGCGGGATTAATGATTAGTGATATTTATGAAGACACAAACGGTGAAGGCTACTTGCATGAACTAAATATTCCCACCTTTTATGCAACAAGAAGTATAAAACGATAAAAGTCCCAAAAAGGGACTTTTTTAATTTGGTTTGGATATGGATTTATCTACCGCTACTTTAATGGCTTCAAATGTATCATCATAATCATCATTAAGATTAAAAACTTCATAATTTATAGGGAGTTTTTTGAGTAAATCTAATGTCTTGGTTTGTCGGTCTTTAAAATATTGAATAATGGATTCATAGTCTTTATAGCCCATTGACTGGCCATATGGCATTGCCTTAATATAATCGATGACGCGCGTAATCCAATCAGGGAACTTGGATAAATCATAAGATTTTCGTTCTATAGAAACCTTTTCAATACTTTTTCTTACATCGAGTTGCTTGATGAATAATAAAAGGGGCTGATAAGGTAATAAAGGATTTATTAGATCCTTAAAATAACGTATCATCGCTTCTTTATCTAAATTGTGTCTCAATATGAGTTGATTGATATGATTTTGAATTAAAATACATTCAAAGATATAAATCGTGTTAGGTTCAATCATACGGGCAAAATCTAGATATAGTTTTTTATACGCACTAAAGAAAATATCTAAATTGTTTTCTTTAAATATTTCATATTCAGCCATCGTTTCATAATAACTTTTAGGCGCTATTTGATAATCGACTTTTGTATAGGCAAGATAATAGGAATCATCGATTTTTTTAGAATACTTTAAAATATCTTCTTTTAACATAGGATACGCTTTTAGTGCACGTTTAAAAGTATTTGAATCAAGTATAGCAATCCAAGCCAAATCAATCGGATGTAAATCTCCTTCTTGATAACTTTTAACCCTATACCCTTGACTAGATAACGTTTCACTTAAGCGCTTTGAAAATGTGGTTTTACCACTACCAGGATTGCCTTCAATAAATAATATTTTTGGGTTCATAAAACACTCCTTTAATAACTTAATTATAGTTTAACGAACTTTAGATTGTAATGCAAAATATTTTTAAGGGATATTCAATGATAATTTATGAAGACTATATTATAATAATGAGGTAGATTATATAGGAGGCGAATCAATGAAAATAGGAGTTATAAAAGAAACGTCTAAAGATGAAAGTCGTGTTGCGTTAATCCCTAATCATGTCAGTGATTTAATTAAAAAAGGCCATGAGGTTGGGATTGAAAAAAACGCAGGGTTTAATGCTGGCTATTTAGATGAAGCATATAGTAGTAAAGGTGCAAAGATTTATTCAAGTTTAGAAGAAGTCATTCAGCAAAGTGATCTTATTCTTAGTGTTAGAAATGCTAATGCGAGTGATGATGGTAAACGTATTGCATCATTACTAAAACCAGGACAAATCGTGATTGGGTTATTAGAACCTTATCAAAAAGATGAAAGTTTTGATGTCTATTTAGATAAAAATATTACCGCTTTTTCAATGGAGTTAATTCCAAGAACAACCCGTGCACAAAGTATGGATGTGCTTAGTTCTATGGCCAACTTAGCTGGATATAAAGCTGTATTAATTGGGGCAAGTGAAAGTGCGAAAATGTTTCCTATGATGATGACTGCAGCAGGGACAATTGTCCCGGCAAAAGTCTTTGTACTTGGGGTTGGTGTTGCTGGTCTTCAGGCTATTGCAACCGCTAAACGTTTAGGCGCAGTGGTTAGTGCTTATGATGTTAGAAGTGAAGTTAAAGAACAAGTCTTATCTCTTGGGGCTAAGTTTGTTGAATTTGATTTAGAGAGTGCTGAGGGTGAAGGTGGATATGCTAAAGCGATGGATGAAGCTTATTATGAACGTCAGCGCATGATGATGCAAGAAGTATTAAAAGAAATGGATGTCGTCATTACGACAGCTAATATTCCAGGGAAAAAAGCACCGATTTTACTTACACAAGCGATGGTTGAATCGATGAGTACAGGAAGTGTCATTGTCGATTTAGCCGCTGAACGCGGGGGAAACTGTGCGCTTACAAAACTTGGACAAACCGTTATTCATAAGGGTGTTAAGATTGTTGGGGTTAATAATGTCCCATCAACACTTAGTTTTAACGCAAGTGCATTATATTCAAAAAATATTGTGACATTTATCGATAATTTACTTGATAAAGAAACATCTCAAATACGCATTGAAGATGACATCGTTAAAGATACTTTGGTGACGTATCAAGGACAGATTTATCAAGACCGTGTCAAATCTTGGATGGGAGTGAAGTAACATGACAATTATTTATTTAATTACAATTTTTGCGATGGCAATCTTTTTAGGCTTTGAGTTAATCACGAAAGTTCCAGCAACATTACATACACCACTCATGAGTGGGTCTAATGCGATTAGTGGGATTACGATTGTTGGAGCTGTTGGGGTTTTATTAACACAAATAGCATATGATAATGTTGGGGTTTTACCTTTTATTTTAGGCGCAGTTGCGATTTTCTTTGCGACGATTAATGTTGTGGGTGGTTTTTTAGTTACTAACCGCATGTTACAAAAATTTAAAGGGAGAAAATCATAATGGATTATATGATATTAGCGGAAGTTAAAGATATTGTTGTAGCGAGTTTTTATTTATTTAGTTCTATACTTTTTATTCTTGGGATTAAACGCTTAGCGCATCCTAAGACAGCCCCTAAAGGCAATCTATTAGGCGCTTTAGGGATGATGGTAGCCTTCTTAACTGCCTTTGTAGATTTTGGTATTATCGTTGATCCTATCAACGAAAGCATTACCTATTTATTTGGCTATTGGTATATTATCCTGATTGCTATTATATTAGGTGCCTTAGTAGGGGTGATTTCAGCCCTTAAAGTTAAGATGACAGGTATGCCACAAATGGTTGCGTTATTTAACGGTTTTGGTGGAGGCGCATCATTTTTAGTTGCAGGTGTTTATTATCAGTTTGTCTTAGTTGAAACTGGGACAACCTTAACAAGTTTTAGCTTTTTACTAGCGACTGTCTTATCAGGGCTAATTGGGGCAGTAACACTTAGTGGTAGCTTTATTGCTTATGCGAAATTACAAGGGTCAAAGATTGTCCCCGATAAACCCGTTACATTTAAAGGCGATTTAATCTTAAAATTAACCCTTTTACTTGTCTTTTTAGTTTTAGGAGGCATCTTAATTAGCATGCAAGATGCTTTAAGCTTATACTGGATTATTGTCATTGGCGGATTAATCTTAGGTGTCTTTTTGGTTATTGGCATTGGTGGTGCTGATATGCCGGTTGTTATTAGTTTATTAAATTCTTATTCAGGTTTAGCTGCAGCCGCAACTGGATTTGTCTTAAATAATGTTGTTTTAATTATTTCGGGGTCTTTAGTCGGGGCAAGTGGGATTATTTTAAGTGCTATAATGTGTAAAGCCATGAACCGAAGTTTACTCAATGTCTTATTTGGAGGCTTTGGTGGACAAACAGAAAATACCACTAAAGATGATATTTATGAAGGCAAAATCAAATCAACGAGCGCAGATGAAGTGGCGATGATTTTAAAAACGGCGCAACGTGTGGTGATTGTCCCAGGATACGGTATGGCAGTTGCCCGTGCTTCAACGCCAGTAAGATTACTTACTGAAGCTTTAGAAAAAGAAGGTATTGAAGTTTTATTTGGGATTCATCCTGTTGCAGGAAGAATGCCTGGTCATATGAATGTCTTACTTGCAGAAGAAAGCATTCCTTACGAAAAACTTTTAGATTTAGATTCAGTTAATCCATTATTTTCTAAAACTGATGTGGTAATTGTTTTAGGCGCCAATGACGTTGTCAACCCATTAGCGCGTGATCCAAAAAGTCCTATTGCCGGGATGCCAATTTTAGATGTTGATTTAGCGCAAACAGTTGTGGTCATTAAACGATCACTATCTGCAGGGTTTGCAGGACTACCAAACCCACTCTTTGCCTTAGAGAATACATTAATGTTTTTTGGAGATGGGAAAAAGGCTATGGACGACCTCGTAAAAGCTTATAAAGAAGCCTAATAAAAACGCAACCTTAATAGGTTGCGTCTTTTTTTTAGTTAAAACTTACTTTAACGTTTTCTCTTTCTGTTTCATCAACGCTAAAGAATGGTTCTTGTTTAAATCCAAACATTCCAGCAACGATATTGGTTGGGAACATTTCAATTTTGTTGTTGATTTTCATGACCGTATCATTATAAAATTGACGGCTGTAAGCAATTTTATCTTCGGTTTCATTAAGTTGAGCCATTAATGATTGGAAGTTTTCATTTGCTTTTAATTCTGGGTATTGTTCCTGGACAACTAATAATCGACTAAGGGCACCTTCTAAGCCTTGTTCAGCCTTAGCTGCCTCACCAACGCTACCTGTTTTGGTTGCGTGGTTATACATGTTGCGGGCTTCTGCAAAAGCACCAAAGATATCTTTTTCATGTTTTGCATAGCCTTTTACGGTTTCAACTAAGTTTGGAATCATATCAAAGCGTCTTTTTAGTTGAACATCAATTTGACTCCAACTATTTCTTACTTTATTACGTAAATTAACAAGTACGTTATAAGTCTTTACCAAATAGACTATAACAAGTAAAACAATAAATCCGATAATGCCTAAGGTTACGTATAACCCAACACTTAAAGTATAAACTGGTATCATTTTTAGCTCCTTTTCATGGTTTTAATTACTCTTATTATATCATAATTTTATAAATATAAAGCGATTTTTAGCGGCTTCTACCGCCACCACCACCGCCACCAAAGCTAGAGCCACCACCAAATCCGCCACCGCGGCCACTACTTGAGGCTTTGGCTTGATTAATTTTTCTTGCGGCATTGGTTCTAGCACTTCTAACGGTATGGTTAATAGACATAAGTCCTGCGCCAAAATAGTAGTTGCGACGGCCATAACCTAGTCCTAAATAGGTTGCATCATTTGCTGTTGAATCATCCATTGGAAGTTTAACACGGAGTTGATCCATAACTTTGTCTGCACATTTTAAGCTTACTGCGTAAACTAAATAATGCTCCCATACAATAACGCCAGGCATTGGATAATCATCGAAGTTTCCAAAGTCTTCTAAGAAGTTTTTAAAGGCATCCCAGCGCACATATTTTTCCATGCTTTCTTTACTACGCTTTGTTTTAAGAATACTAAAATATAAGAAGTAAATAATCGTAATAACCGCTAAGATAATATAACTTATTGGATTACTTAATGGGATGGTTGAAATGGATTCAAACATGATGCTAGTAATAAAGATAATGATTATGGTTAAAACAGGTATGGCTAAGAACCCTAGTGCTTTACGCTTATATCTTCCTAACATAGGATCTAATAAGCGTACATTATTTTTTGAAGCTCTTACAAACGTTTTAAAACGGTTGGCATCGTTTTGGAAACGTTTAGCTTGCATGAGGTTGCCTTTACCATATGATTCAATTTGTTTTGTACTGACATGATATCCATCACCAATGGTATTAAAGAACCAATTGATTAAATGACTTTCATGTGGCGCAAGTATAGATTCATCATAATCACTGCGTAAGGTTAAGTCAAAATCAGCTTGTCTGCTTGTAAGTTCTTCACCTTCATAGTCGATTTTTATGATTTTTCTTCTAATTAAATCTAATAAAGTTGCGGTGATATCTTCATCGTTATTTTTACCTAAATAATAAACATAACTCATTTCTGCAGGGGTTAAATCATCAGGTAACTCTCTTAAATAATCGCCTTCAAAACTCGTTTGATGAGGTCTAAAATATGCCTTGTTGTTTCTAAATATTAAAAATATCATGACTAAGACAATCAATACCGATAAGCCTAAGAAAACTTGGGTTATGGTTATCCCTAAATTGCTATAATTAGCTAAGTTCTCTTGATATTCTAAAATGATGGCTTTATCAATACCTTCATCAATAAACACATTGTTGTTTGAAATATTGGGGAATAAATCTTTAGGCATGAGCACTCTAAATTCTAAAAACTCGCCTGAACTCATATCGTTAAAGGTAATTTCTATGGTTTCATTATCAATAATTTCTAATGTACCATTACTAATACCATGACCAAAAACATAAAGTTCTTCAGTCGTATAGGTATTAGGTGGTAAATGAATGGTAACACTACCTTCTTCGATTTTTGATTCTGCATATTCAAGTAAAACCCAGTTTAACTCAGAAATATCAGAATATTCACTTACTGCCCCTAAAATAGTATAGTCATAGTCAAAAACGATATTGCCATTTAAGCCACCTTCATAACCTGTATCAATGAATATTGATTCACAGTTATCACGGTTATCTTCACAACGCACGGGTTCACCAAGTTCATCATAATCGTTTTCCCATGAATAGCCTAGATCGAGTGTATCGGTAATATCGATGCCATTACGACTTACTGCGACACTTACATTTGAAGTATCAAAGCTCGCTTGATTTGTTGGGCTGGTTGGGAAATTATAGTTATCTGGAAATTTTTGATAGACAATATCTCTAAAGCGCACACGATAATCGCCACTATAATTCATATCCCAGCTTTCGCTTACATGCATATTCCCTTCATCATCTAAGGTAATTGTTGCATCATACTCATAAACATCAATATCAGAAAATGTGTCGCCACTAAATAAAGCATTACTAAAGAAAATGATGATTACAATAACAATACCCCCGAATAAACCGGCGGTACCTCTTACGGTGTTTTTCATGGATGTTCCCCCTTTTAAGTTCATAACTTGATTATACACTATTTTGAAAAAGTTCAATAAAAAGTAAGAAAAAAAGAAGATTTCTCTTCTTATTTTTTTACTGATTATGATTGTTTGATGGTTCAAAATACGCTTCTTTTTGATGCATTTTTGTACTTAATGATTTTCTGTATTCAACGATAAGTGCTGAAAGTACAATACTCGCAGGCAACAAGCCACCAAATAATGCTACATAAATCATCAGTATCACCTTCCCCTAAAATTATTATACAAAATTTAAGAAATTTGTAAATTAAACTTATGTAAATATTTCATTAAATGTTTGAATATCATGTATAATGATAATAAATAAAGCTATAAGGGAGTCTTTTATGAAACACTATCGATTTTTAGGACCTTATCTTTTGTTACTTGGATTCATCATTTTTTTAATCAGTTTAGGGATAGTTTATAACGATCGTTATAAGCTCTCTTTTGATGAGCCTAAGACATTTGATAGTTTATATTATTATAAAAATAGCCAAGAATCGATTTTGCTTGAAGACTTACCGGTAGATTTAGTTGTTGAACCAAATACTAATTATATGATTTATACCACTTTAGGAGAAAGCTTTAATGAAACTAGCCACCTTCTTATTAGAACGTCTTTAGCAAATGTAAGTGTCCGTATAGATGGGGTCTTACTTTATGAGGTCGATTATGAAGAATATGGCGCTTACGCAAGTATGTGGCATGTTGTCGATATTCCTGCAAACCAAGAAGGGGCAACACTAGAACTAACATTTTCTTCTCCTTATGCAGCAATGAGTGGGACAGTTAATCAAGTATATTATGGTGAGACTGCTTCACTTTATTCAGAAATTTATAATACCCATGGGTTTAGATTAATCGTTGGCTTACTAACTTTGTTAATTGGAATAACAATCATGATTGTGAGTTTTATCTTCTTTAGAAAACACAATTTTAATAATATGTTTATTGGCTTATTTGCAATTCTTTTATCGTTTTGGTTAATTAGTGAATCAAGAACGTTACAATTTTTCATTGGTAATATTTATATTTTAGGCTCTATTTCTTATTTAGCCTTAGCATTATTTCCAATGCCTTTACTTTACTATATTCGTAATACCATTCTTGTCAAAGAGAAAAATCCTATCAACATCATGCTTGTTATTTTTGCGATAAACTTTTTGTTTGTGTTTGTTGGCCATGAAATAAACTTAATTGATTACTTTGAATCTGTCATTATTACTTTAAATATATTTGCGTTATCCTTTGTTGCTTTAATTGGTATATTACTTTATGAACTAAAAATATATGATAATAAGAAAACAAAGTTTATTTTAAAGACAATGATTACCTTACTTGTTTTTGCATTTTTAGAACTTATTGTATTTATATTAGGTGTTTTTGATTTAACGGGTATGTTTGCAACCATAGGGGTTGTAGTTGTTTTAATAATTATCTTTATCAATTACGCGAAGTTTTTCTTAGACCGTTTAAAACTTAGTTATGAAAAAGAGTTTTATGAAAGGTTAGCTTATGTTGATCCGCTAACTAAGGCAGGGAATCGTTTGGCTTTTAATGAAACGTTTGAAAAGTACTTTGAAGAGGATGCAAGAAGAGAAAAGTTAAGATTAATTTATTTTGATTTGAACAATTTAAAAACGATTAATGATGAGTACGGACATTTAGCTGGTGATGAAGCGATTAAAGCCATCTATGAATGCATTGAGAAAGTATTTTTAAATCACGCAGACTGTTTTAGAATCGGTGGTGATGAGTTTGCGTGCCTATCAACAACGATTGATGATAATCTTTATGATCGCTACAGCCGTTTATTTTTAAATGAAATGGTTAATAAAAGTCATAAGTTTATTTTCCCTTTTAGTTCAGCAATAGGTTCGATTGTGTATGATAAATCGCTAGATCAAAATATTAGCGATATGATGAGACGCTGCGATATAAAGATGTATAAACATAAAAAAGTTATGAAAGAAGAAGACTCATTTTGAGTTTTCTTTTTTTTGTCAATTTGTAAACTTTTTTTAATCATGGTATGATTATTTTAAGAATAAAAAGGATGTGATTACATTGGATTTATTTATTAGTTTACTTCCAGCTTTAGTAATGATTACGCTTGTTATTGCTACTAGAAAGGTTTTACTTGCCTTATTTATTGGGGTTATTTTAGCGGCATTGATTCATGAAGGGTTTCATCTTATAGATAGTGTTATCTATATTTTTAATGCCTTTACAGGAATTATTTTAGACTTTCAGTGGTACATGCCTATCATTGGATTTGTTATATTAATTGGTGGGATCACCGCGGTTATTTCTTTAACAGGTGGTATTAAAGCTTTTGCGGATTGGGCTGTTCAAAAGATTAATAATCCTGTTGCCGCAAAGTTATTAACTTGGGTTCTTGGAATCATTATTTTTATTGATGATTATTTTAATGCTTTAGTTATCGGTGAAGTATCTAAGCCTGTGACAGATCAGTATAAAGTTTCACGTGCTAAACTTGCATATATCATTGATTCAACGAGTGCACCGGTGGTTATTTTGATGCCAATTTCAACATGGGGTGCATATATCATTGGTCTTATTGGAAATAGTTTTGATAGTGCAGGCTATGATAGACAAACAGCCTTTATGGGCTTTGTATCGTCTATTCCATTTCAGTTTTACCCAATGGTTGCGATTATTATGGTATTCTTGATTATTAAATATGGCATCAATTTAGGTCCGATGCGCACCTATGAAGAAGAGAGTTTAAAAGGAAATGACACAAGTAAAGTTGCAGATTCTATTGCGGTTAAAGAATCCGATATTGAAGGGGTTAGTGCAACGCATTGGACGCTTATCATACCAATGATTGTGTTAGTTTTTATGACTTTCTTTGGATTACTTTATAAAGCTAATTTTAATTTTTCTATCATGCTTGAACAAGACATTACCTTACCGCTATTTTTTGCGGGTGTAAGTGCTTATTTAACTGCAGTAGTGTTTGGACTATTTGATAAAGGGGTTAAATTTCAAAGTATGATGAAAGTATCACTTGAAGGGTTTTATGGCATGATTAAATCTGCGACACTTATTTTAATCTTAGCTTGGATGGTATCAGGGTCTATTCAAGATTTAGAAGTAGGCCAACAAGTAGGTACTTTAATAGAAGGTACTGCCTTAGCGGCGTCGTTTTTACCACTTATATTATTTTTAATTGCGACTTTTATAGCCTTTTCAACTGGAACAAGTTGGGGTGCTTTTGCGATTTTAATTCCTATCGCGGTACCAATTGCTGTTGCATCAAATCCACTATTTATGCCAGCGATATTAGCTTCAGTATTAGGTGGAGCAGTTGTTGGCGATCACTCTAGTCCTGTATCTGATACAACTGTTTTAAGTGCAACAGGTGCACAATCTAGTTTGGATGCACACTTTATCAGTCAGTTGCCTTATGTCTTAGTCAGTGCAAGTATTGCCTCAATTGGTTATTTACTTTATGGATTAACAAGCATCTTATTCTTAAGCTATATTGTCATGATTATTGGACTATATATCTTTGTAAAACTTACTAAAGCTAAAGATTTACACGATGAAGCCTAACCTCTATTAAATTAGAGGTTTTTTTATATATTTAATAAAATTAGATAAATATCTAATAAATTACTTTACATTTAATGAATATTAAATTATAATGAAGATAGTTTAAAGAAAAGAGTGATGAGATGAACTTTAGATTGCTAAAAGATAAAAATTATATTGTCTTCATGATTGGTAAAGTGATTAGTTTATTAGGTAGTAATATTCAACAGTTTGCGCTTTCCCTTTATGTCTTTGCTTTAACAGGAAGTGCAACCTTGTTTGCTTCACTCATTGCGATATCTATCTTACCACGCATTATTTTTTCACCTTTTGCAGGCGTGATGGGGGACTGGTTTGACCGCAAGAAAATGATTATCATTTTAGATTTTACCAATGCTATATTATTAGGATTCTTCGCACTTATTTTTATGAGTCAAGGAAGACTAGATTTATGGCTTATTTATGTTTTAGTTATTGTTTTAGAAATTGTAGAAATTTTTTATGGGGCATCAAGTTCAGCAATTGTCCCAAGTATTGTTAGTAAAGAAGATATTGTTGATGCAAAAAGTTTGCAATCGTTTATCTTTAGTATTGCCCAGTTAGTCTCTCCCTTAATTGCGGCTACCTTATATGGGTTATTAGGACTACTCGTTGTTTTAGTGTTTAATGCACTGAGTTTCTTAATTGGCGCTATCATGGAATTATTCTTAACAATCCCCGCTTATCATAAAAAACCAGATAAAGTGAATGTACGCGCATTTTTTAAAGATATTAAGGAAGGATTAATCTTAATTAAGAGTGATGCGTTCATTTTTACAACCATTATTTTAGCAACAGGAGTTAATTTTTTAATTAGTCCTTTTTATAGTGTTGGCTTTATTGTTTTAATTAAAAGAACTTTAGAAGGAACGGATTTTATGTTAGGGTTATTTCATTCAACGCTTGGGTTAAGTATGCTAGTAGGACCCGTTTTAGTATCGACCGTTTTTAAAAAGTATGCCATTAAAAAAGTCTTTGTAAATAGTTTTATCGTGATTAGTATTTTTATTTTATTTGTAGCGATTATTCCAATACCTTTTGTATTAAATCAGTTTAATGGTATCTATGTTCCATTAACTTTATTACTTATTTTAGGATTTGTTATTGGGGTATTTACCAGTGTTATAAATGTTACAATTGGGGCAATTATTGCCCAAACCATTCCTTTAAACATGATGGGTAGAACAAGCGCAACGCTTCAGTTACTAGTTACTGTCTTTATCCCAATCGGTCAGATGACTTTTGGCTTGATGTATGATACTTTGATGCCTAGTTATGTTATAATGATTAGTGGGTCTTTAATGCTTATACTTGTTTTATTACTTAGAAAACCATTATTAAAAGATTCACCGTCTAAAAAGGATTTAGAAAAGGAGACACTGCTTTATGAACATTAAAGTAAATTTTAAGGCAGGAGAAATCTACGATCTTTTATCGTTACCGCGTTATGTGTATTTACAAAAAGGCAATCAATCATGGAAACAGTTTAATGATAAACTTGATAAAGAAGTCTCTAATCCTTCTTACAATCAAATGATTCATGATTTTACTGAAAAGTTAACCCCACTTTATGAGACCATACAAATGTTTTATGTAGATGAATTTTTATCGAGCTATGATTTTTTTAATCTTTTAATGCATGCCTATCCTTTGGATGCATTTGACGATGTTTTTAGTTATTTAAATCATATTAAAGCGGATAAAGATTTAAGAAAAACGTTGTTTAAGAGTTTAAATGATGTTAATGATGACCTAGAAAGTATTGATTATAAGGTTTTAGATGATTCTTTAAAATTAATGAACTACCTAAAAAGTTTACCGACAGAAATCAGTTATAAATGGCAACTTTTAACATTGTTTGAATCCCCAACTAATTATTTAGATACATTCATTCAGTTAATGAAAGAAATTACCCCAGTTTATGAAACCATTAAAGATAATCACTTAGATAAAGTAAAGGCAGTCGCTAAGCAATTAGAATCTGTGTTTCAAGATGACTATCAAAATCAATTTAGAAAATTAACTAAAAACTTAGTCGATAGTTCACTACTTCATGACCTTCAATCGATTTATATTTCAGTTGCATTCCCTTATTCTTTTATGATTCAACAAACCACGCATAAAGAAGTACTCATCTGGGGGCTTTACATGGAAGAAGGATTTGAAATGCTTAAGGTGTCTATTGATGATGAAATTAATCACCGTGTACAGATATTTAAAAATTTAGGTGATAAAACACGCTATGATGTTTTAAAACTTATCGCAAGAGGGATTACCTCCACCAAAAAAATCGCAGAAATGCTTCACGTATCAAGCGCAACGATTTCTTACCATATCAATGCATTAGTTACGGCGAATATGATTATTTTATCCAGTGATAAAAATAAAAAGTATGATATTAATAAAAATGCGCTTAATTCTATTTGGGAAGCATTTATGAACGATTTAGAAGGTGAAAGCGTAAAAATTTGATGCATCAAAGTTAAAGCTTGGAGGATTTATGGATTATATCAAACAAATTGAAAATTACACCCCATTTAACGAACAAGAGCGCGTTGATCAAGCGCTCATGCTTGATTATATAAAAACGCATAAAAATGCTTTATTTAGAGAAAATTTAGCCGCTCACGTTACCTCAAGTGCCTTTGTTTTAAATAAAACGATGGATAAACTCCTTTTTGCCTATCATAATATTTATGATTCGTGGGGATGGGTTGGTGGACATAATGATGGGGATAGTGATCTTTTAAAGGTTGCGATTAAAGAAACGAAAGAAGAAACGGGTATTAAAACCATCATGCCTTACAGTGAAGATATTTTTACGCTTGATGTCATTTATGTAAAAAATCATATTAAAAAAGGATCTTACGTTAGCGATCACTTGCATTTAAATGTTGCGTTTTTACTTATTGGCGATGAATCTGAGATGGTAACCCCTAAGCTTGATGAAAATAAAGGCGTTAAATGGTTTAAACTTGATGATATTTTAAAGGTTATTACAGAAGAACGAATGATTAATGTTTATCAAAAAGCATTAGATAAAATTGAAGCGATAAAACAGTCAAAGATTTGATTAAATCTTTGACTTTTTGTTTGACAAATCGTTTGATTTTATGTACTGTTAATATGCTAAAAAGGAGTGGTTGTATGCAGTTAGCTTTTGAAGTAAAACGATTTATTTGGGTGACGCTTGGTAGTACATTATTTGTTTTAGGAATTAGTTTTTTTATTGTCCCAGCGGCATTGATTCCTGGAGGCATTACCGGGTTAGCGGTTTTGAGTCAATATGCACTAGATGGCATTAACTTTCATGTTAATTTAGGGCTTATCGTGATTATTTTTAATATTCCAGTCATGTTTATTGGTGTTAAAGGGATTTCTAAAACGTTTGTTTATTATTCTGTATATTCGATCATCTTACAATCGATCTTACTTGCAATTTTTGATGCACAAACAAGCATCTTTGGTAGTGATATCTTAGCATCTAGTATTTTTGGCGGGTTATTTGTTGGTTTAGGTGCAGGGATTACTTTAAAGAGTGGTTCAAGTCTTGGTGGTATGGATATTGTGAGTCAATATATTGCGATTAAACTTCAAATCAGTGTAGGCTATATAAGCGTGTTTGTGAATGGGTTTATCTTAAGCATCGCCTTACTTATTTTTGAACCTAATATTGCGCTTTATACACTCCTTAGTTTTGTGGTTGCTAATTTATTAGTTGATCAAATTCATACAGCTTATAAACGTGTGCGCTTAGATATTGTAACTGTTGAAGGTGAAGAAGTTAAAACAGCCCTTATTAGTGCTTTTATTAGAGGGATTACCATGAGTAAAGGCGTTGGAGCTTATACAGGGATTCACCGTGACATTTTATGGATGGTTACACAAACGCATGAAGTTTATGATATTAAAAAAATTGTCACGAGTATTGATCCTGAAGCTTTTATTACGATGACCCCAATCAAACATTTAAACGGTAAATTTAACCGTGTAATCATGAAATAAAAAAAGGCCGAAGCCTTTTTTTTATCTAGGGTATAAATCACCAAGGACGTCAGTTTCAAGCATTGCTCTACGTTCTCTTTGTTTGGTGATTAATGATTGATAATGTTTTAAATTAATGCTTACTTTATTAAGCATTTCATGAATATAAGTCCAGAAACTTTCTTCATCTTCAATGGTATCGGTGTACGTTGTATCAAGCGCAAATAAGTTATCACCAGTCATATTGAAGTGTTTGTTTTCTGGGATGTGATGAAAATATAGTTTTTCATTTAAACTAGGCATGAACTCAACTGAGAGTTGTTCGGGATATTTTTTGCGTTTTAAATAATCCCCATCACTCACAACACGGTATTTAACAATAGGAAAATCAAAACGATCAAGCTCATTTTTAATTTCATCGCAAATACTATCTTTGTCTAGTCTTAAAATGGTGTGATAATCAATCGTTAAATTATCATTGACATCTTTTTGTAAACTTCTTACACGTTTTCTTGCGTCTTTCCAATCAGCTAATTTAAACGTTTCTAAACGTTCTAAATTATCGGGTAAACTTTGTTTGTTGACTTTGTTGGTGTCATCGAAAGTGATTTTTTCTAAGAAAATTTCACCCTTTGAATCACATGGTGTAGCAGTTGTTTCCTTGTAAGTAAATGGATCTTTTTGATTCTTTTGAAACTGACGTTTGAGTAAGGTACCATCTTCATAAATTTCTACTAAGGTGTACCCAGTTTCGGATTGATTAAAGGTTTTCCAATAAACAACTTTTTTTTGCATAAAAAGACTCCTTTCACCTTTTTCTTCATTATAGCAAACGGTTTCACTTTTTTCCTAATCATATACATTTTATAAATAAGGTTGCGTAAAATGTAATTGATTTGACAGTCAAACTTTTATTCATTACAATAATTTGAGTGAGGAGTGGTAAAGTGAGTATTGAAGGTATGATTATTTATGGTATTGCCATTATTTTAACCTTGTTATCACTAATAAAAAGTAAAGAAAAAACGGTATTGGGATTAAAAAAAGGCGCAAAAAGTTTTTTTAGACTCATGCCTGTTTTATTGCCTTTGTTTTTATTTATAGGCATTTTATTAACTTTAGTAACCCCAGCGTTTATTTCAAGTATCTTAGGAGAAGATAGTGGATTATTTGGATATGTCTTTGGTTTAACGGTAGGAAGTATAACGTTTATGCCACCATTTGTAGCTTATCCACTAGGACAAAATTTATTAGATAGTGGCGCAGCTTACCCTCAAGTTGCTGGATTTTTAGTGGCCTTAATGAGTGTAGGGCTCGTTTATTTTCAAGTTGAGAGTCGTTACTTTAATAAAAAAAGTGCCCTATTTAGAAATTTGGTCAGTCTTATTGGCGCCGTGATTGTAATTGGGATTGTGAGTGTGATTTACGCATGAAACGATGGATTTTGAAAAACAAGTTCTTAGTTACTTTAATCATTGTCTTAATAGGGATGACGTTTGTTGATTACTCCTTAACATTTAAAGCCTTAGATAATACCTTTAATCAAATTTTAAGTATGTTGATTATTGTCCCCCCCATATTTGTTTTAATTGGACTTTTTGATGTTTGGGTCCCTAAAGAGACCGTCATTCGTTTAATGGGTGAAGGTTCTAAAGCTAAGGGCATGTTTTTGGCGTTTTTCTTAGGAGGTTTTAGTGCGGGACCAACCATTGGCGCGTTTCCACTAGCGATGGTGATGTTAAAAAAAGGGGCATCTTATACCAATGTCATTTTCTTTTTGATGGTTTGGAGCAGTTTAAAATTACCGATTGTGTTTTATCAAATAACGACCATTGGTTTAAAGTTTTCGCTTATTATTAATCTAACTATGTTAGCTGTTTTCATCATAAGCGCTTTAATGTCTGGATTATTTTTTACCGAAGAAGATAAAGCATTATTTTATAAAAAAGCAAACGAATAAAGCCATTAATGGCTTTTTTTGATTATCAAAGTTATAACTTTATGATACAATAATAAAAAGACTTGAAGGTGAAAATTATGAAAGAATTTAAACAATTACGACAAGTGATTTATGAAGGCGACTTTGCATCAATTTATAAAGATGATATTCGTTTAGAAAATGGATCATTAAGCAAACGTTTAATTGTTAATCACATTGGCGCAAGTAGTGTGCTCGCTTTAACGAAAACAAAAGAAGTTATCCTTGTTAAACAGTTTCGTTATGCGATTAACGATTATACCCTTGAAATTCCAGCGGGGAAAAAAGATTTTAAAGAAGAAGACGGCTTAGTTTGTGCACGCCGTGAGTTAGAAGAAGAAACCGCTTATGTTAGTGAAAATTTCACGTATATGACAACGTTTTATAGTGCAATTGGTTATTCTGATGAAGCGATTGATTTATATCTCGCAAAAGATTGTACGCTAAAAGAAAACCCCCTTACTGGTGATTTAGATGAATTTACTGAAGTCATCATCATGCCTTATCAAGAAGCGTTAAAGGCTGTTTATGATGGCACAATTAAAGATTCAAAAACCGTGATTGCTTTACTTATGGGTCAAAAGTTTTTAGATTAGGAGGTCACTATGAGATATTTAATAAGTCGATATAAACTATTTTTTATCGTTTTAATCTTTTGGTTTTTACTTGCTCAAAACTTCCGTATTGAAACGATTATTGCCGGTATATTTATTTGTTTAGCAGTGACGATTGCAACCTATAATGTTTTATATGATGAAGAAGGGTATTTATATGGGGGCATTAAAGTTAGACGTTTAGTTATTTATATTGGGTTTTTATTTAAAGAAATTTATAAGGCAAGCTTTTATTATGTCTATAACTTATTAAGACACCATTATGAACCCGTCATTTTTGATATGGAATTAGATGTTGATGATCCTGTCTTAGTAGGGATTATTTCGAATTCAATTACCTTAACGCCTGGAACCATTACCATTGATACAGATACAAAAAATCATGTCATTACAGTCATGACCCTCGCAAAACCAGATACACCTGCTGAAGAGTTAGAACGTCCCATTAGAGAAAGTTTTGAACGTTTGTTGAAACAAAAAAAGGAGGATAAGTTATGACACTCATTGATTTTTTCTTAGTTACAACCCTCTTTTTAATCATTTTAGCGATTTTGGTGAGTTTTATTCGTTTAATCATTGGACCTACGATTTGGGACCGATTATTAATGATTAATTTAATTAGTGCTAAAACCGTTTTATTTATGGTTGTTTTTGCGATTTGGGAAAAAAGTGAACTGATTTTAGATATAGCGATTGCTTATGGGATTGTTGGGTTTTTAACGATTACTTTGTTATCTAAATACATCATGACAGGAGGTAGAGAGAAATGATCGATATCTTAGTGATTTTGATGTTAATCATGTCATGGATTTTTCTTATATTTGGTATGGTTGCGGTTTTTAAATTAAAAAATGTTTATGCGCGTATTTTAAGTAGTGCAACGATTGATACGGTGGCAAGTTTAACGATTATTCTTGCCTTACTGCTTTTAAATATTACGAGTTATTCTTATGTGATTCGCTTTCTTTTACTAATTGGCTTTTTATTAATTACTAGTCCAATTAGCTCCCATGTTAATATCCGTAGTGCTTATTTGAGTGGGGTTGAAATTAAACGGGTTTATCATAAAGATAAACTTGAAAGTGAAAAAAGAAAGCGAGATGAGTTATATGGATAATTTATTTTTAGAACTCACCGCTTATGCGTTACAAATTCTATTAATTATTATGGCTATAAGCATTATAGCTCATAAAAATAATGGTACCATTATTATCTTGATTACTGTGTTTAGTTTAATTACTGCAAGCTTATATGTAATCAATAAAGCACCGGATGTTGCGATTGCTGAAGTTGCGATTGGGAGTGCGATTATCCCGTTGATTTATGTTATTAGTATTTCTAGACAAAGAGAGTTTATCATTTTAGATAAAGCGATGGATAACTTTATTATTGATGATGGAAACTTTACAGGGATTGGCTATATTTTATTGAAACGTTTTAGTGATTATTATCATTTAGAGTTAAATATCACAAATGATGCACGTCTATGCCAAATTGGTAAGGGACGTGAACAAATTGTCTGTGAACAAACCAATGTTGATTTAATCGTTTCTAAAGATCAAGAAACAGGAAAATATCAATTAAAAGGCAAAGCATCGAATGTCTTATTAACCAAACTCGAACAAATGGCTAAAGATTATGATAATATCGAAGTCATTAAGTTTAAGGATCGTGATTTTGGTGAGTAAGCGATTATTTTTAATTGGTCTTTTAAGTATCATGTTTGTAAGTTTTATTCTTTCGATGCAAGATATAGAACGCTTATATAATACAACCTTAAAAGAATATTTTGCGGCGTTTGCCTATCAAGAGACGGGCTCTAGAAATATCGTTACAGCGATTTTACTAGATTATCGTTTATTTGATTCATTGTTTGAAGCCGGGATTTTACTGATTGCGGTGAGTGGGGTTATTTGGATTAGTAAGCATGATGTTGAAGAAAAAAATGCTAAGTTTATGTTAGATAAATATAAAACCCCAGATTTATTTATTACCTTCGCAAGGCTCGTTTATCCTTTGATGTTAACGTTTGGGTTTTATGTCATTATTAATGGGCATATTTCACCAGGTGGTGGGTTTCAAGGTGGAGCGATTGTTGCAACTGCGGTTTTGATTTTATATTATATTGATAGTGAAAAAGAAACCAATATCGCCTTGATTGTTACTGCTGAAAAGATCCTTTATTTAAGTATTTTAGTGATTGCTTCATTTAGTATATTTACACGTGGTGCCTTTTTTACTAATCCGTTTTATTTAAGTACATCAACGGATTTAAAAGCGATTTATTTGGTTGTTTTAAATATACTCGTTGGGTTTAAAGTTGCCCTTGGACTATGGACTATCTTTACAGCATTTTTAAAGGAGGGAAGATAATGAATCCAATTTTAACCTTTATTGTGATATTGATCGGGTTTTATGGACTTAGTACGAGTTCGAATATCATTAAAAGTATATTTTGTGTAACGATTATTGAATCTGGGGTTATTTTACTATTTTTAAATTTAGGTAATTTAGATGGTGGAACCATTCCAGTCATTGGCGATACGTTAGTGGCGATTGCTGACCCTATTCCTCATGCCCTTATGATTACAACAATTGTAATTGGTTCAACCGTTACAGCACTTTCTTTGATGCTTGCGATTAAAGTATTTCATCATTATGGCAGTCTTGAATGGATTGAAGTTTTAGATAGGGAGAGTGGCAAATAATGCTGTTTATCCCGGTTTATATAATTTTTATTCCTGTTTTTACCAGTTTATTTATCTATATTTTTAAAAATAAACATATTAATTATTTAGCCCTTATTGCGCAGTTAGCGATTACCATTTTAGCGATTATTTATTATCAGCATTATCGTTTGGATTTTACGGATACCTATTTTATCTTTGGTGGTTGGCGCGATGATGTTGGGATTAGTTTTTATAACGATTCGCTTAGTTTTAGTTTTATCTTTTTAGCGATTTTTTCTTGGTGGATGGTATTAGTTTATACCTTTGATACTAAGGATACAGACCATAATTTTTTATTCTTTTTACTCTTTTTAGAAGGCGTCTTTTTAGGGTTATTACAAACGAATGATTTATTTAATATGTTTGTGTTTGTAGAGTTAACAACCATTATTGTGGCGATTTTGATTGCTTTTAAAAAGTTTGGAGAGTCTTTTCGCGCTGCGATTTACTATCTTTTATTAAATACGAGTGGCGTGCTCATGTTTTTAATTGGGATTATCTTACTTTATAATGTGTTTGGAACCATTAACATACGTTTGATTTCTGAATTAATGGAAACACTTGATGATGAATTTGTCATTAAGTTTGCCTATGTTTTAATGATTGGTGGCATTAGTGTTAAAGCAGCATTATTTCCTGTTTTTACGTGGTTACCTAAAGCGCACGGGGTTGCACAAAGTGCAATGAGTGCTTTGCTTAGTGGGTTGGTGGTTAAGGGTGGTCTTTATTTATTTATAAGAATAAATGATATGTTTAGTTTAGCGCAGATTAACTACTATGACTTTTTCTTTTTTGTTGGGGCAGCAACCGCGACATTAGGGGTCATGTTTGCGCTAAGTCAAAAAGATATCAAACAAATTTTGGCTTACCATACCATCAGTCAAATTGGGATTGTCATGATGGGCTTAGCAAGCAAAGATGCAACCACTTTTTATGGGGGCTTACTGCATATCTTTAACCATGCCTTATTTAAGAGTTTACTCTTTTTAGCGGCTGGCGTTATTGTCAAAATCTATAAAACAAAGAAAGTTAAAGAAATACGCGGCGTTTTTAAAGCGATGCCCGTTGTTAGTATTTTTATGATTGTTGGGATGCTTAGTATTACAGGTGCGCCACTATTTAATGGGTTTATCAGCAAACAAATCATTAAATATGGTATCAGTGATACTGGGTATAAATACTGGATACTCTTTATTGTTAATATTGGGACAGCGACGAGTTTTATAAAGATGAGTCAAATCTTCTTTGGTCCACGCACGATGACGGTTCGCGTCAAACCTTATACTGAAAACTTAAGTTTAATGCTTCTAGCGTTTGCGTGTGTTTTATTAGGAAATTTTTATATTCCTTTTAGTAACGGATTCTTTGGGATTGATTTAAGTAAATTTACCATTAATTTAGAAGCTTTTTATGATTACATTGCAGCTTTAACAATCGGATTAAGTTTTTATAAACTCGTAATTGAAAAAGACGGAAAAATTGTTCAAGCGATTCGTAATTATAAAGTTAGTTTTGAATCCGCTAATTATTTATTTATGCTTTATATTGCAACGATGATTGTTTATTTTATCTTTATCTAAAACTTTATCTAAAAAGTTGGTATAATAAGGTTAAGGAGGCGGTTTGATGAAATTAGAAGAAACTGTATTAACCGCAAAGACATCAAGATGGGTTGCGCTTGGATTTTTAGCGAAAAAACCAATGCTTATTTACTTACTTATCATGATTTTAGCCTTAATCATTCCTTTTGTTTTACCTGAATATGGTGAAGTGTTATATTTAGGATTAGGATTAGCTGGCTTATACTTCCTTATGTTTTTAGGGCGTCTATTTGGCTTTAAGCGAGAAAAAATTGATCTAACTAATCACCGTTTAATCATTTACAGAAGTTATGGTAGTATCGAAACTAGAATTATGGTATTACTTCATCAAGTTGTACAAGTTGAGGTCAACAGAGGAAAACTTGCCCGTTTTTTAGGCTATGGTGATATGAAAATCATGACAAGTGGTAATAGCAAAGTCGATTTAGAAAGTATAAGTAAGATAGAAAACTTTCAAGAAGCCTTACACATTGAGATGATGAAAAGCTTAGATAAACACTAAACAAGCAAATATTGCTTGTTTTTTATTACGAAAATATTACAAAATTATAAAGGTTTATTGAATAAATGCATCAGAGGTATTAAATATTTTAAACATTTAGTATAATAATATGTTACGAAGAGGTGTTTTTATGAAAAAAGCATTCCCCTATCAAGTGTTAGAGACACTGATAAAATTTTATTCTAATAATAAACGTGTATTCGATGCGATGAATGCATTTTTAGAAGAACTTAAAAATACAGAATATGTAGAAGATATTTGTTATTTATATAAAACAGAAGATCATATGAACATCTATCCAGTCACGCCTTTTTTTGATCGTACGGTGCTTAAAGATTATGAAGAATTTTCAGATAATAAAGTTACAACCCTTGATCAAGATAGCCATCTATATCTTTTAAAAATCTCTAATCAAAGCGGGTTTATTTTAAAGGCAAAAGATACGTTAACTGAACAAGATTTAGACTTTTTTATGCAGTTAATTCAGTTTGCGACTTATTTATATTTTGAGGGCAGTAAACGCAATGAAGTCGATTATGTAAACTCTATGATTGGGATTGAAGAAAGCTTTACTAAAGTATTTATTGATGCGATTCCAGATTTGATTGCCTTTAAAGATATGAGCGGGGTTTACCGCCTTGTCAATAAAGAAGCGCGGCTTTACTATCAAGAACAACTCACTTCAATTGAAGGGAAGCACATTGATGAAGTCTATCCGCTTAAAGATGCTAAAATTGTAAAAGCACTTGATCAAGAAGTCATTGATAAGAAAAAAGCCATCCGAAAAAAAGTTAAAATGTATACACCCAAAGGCTATTTAACGATTGATTCTATTCGTACGCCAGTCTTTGACCGCGATCATAACCCTTTAGGGATTATTTCTATTAGCCGAGATATCACCGATTATGAATCGCAAAGAAAAGCCTTAGAAGATTATCAAGGATTTCAACAACTTTTAGGAAAACTTGCGACAAAATATATCAACGTTCCCTTTGGTAAAGAAGATGAAACGATTATAGAGTTTTTAAAAACTATCGGTGAATATACAGATAGTGATCGTGCATATATCTTTTTATATCATTTCGATCAAAACTTGGTTGAGTATAAGTACGAATGGGTAAAAAATGGGATTAGCCAAGAAATTATGAACCATCAATATCATCCGATTAGTGATTATTTACATAACTGGGTTGATCTTCATACCCAAAAACGTATTGTCCATATCAAAGACGTTGATGCCTTAGATCATGAAAGTGTGCTTTATGATACTTTATCTAGTCAAGATATTAAAAGTATCATCACTGTCCCATTAAGTCATGAAGATTCTTGTTTAGGGTTTTTAGGTTTTGATGATACATCAAGTAAACGCGAGTGGAATCAAAAAGAAATGGATATTTTACTATTTTCATCTGAAATCCTGACTAATCTATTACTTAAAAAAGCAAAAGATGATTTAGTTATTCAATCAAAACTAGCCGTTGAAAAAGCAAATCAGTACAAACTAAGCTTTTTAAAAGAATTAGCCCATGAAATAAAAAATCCACTCAACGGGATTTCTAATTTACTTTATTTAATTAAAGAAGCTTCGCCTAAAAGTGATATCATCACCTATTCTAATACCGCTAATGCAGCGATTGAAACGATTAATATGTTAATTACTGAAGGCATTGAATCGATCACTTTAAGCACCACAAACTTAGAAGTCAAAAGAAGCTATGTAGATTTAGAAGCCTTAATGATTAAAGTCTTAGATGTTCAACACACCTTAGCTTACCAAAAAGGCTTAGCGTTCCATTTTGATTTTGATCATAGTCTTAATCACTTAATTTATATAGATGATAAAAAAATGAATAAAGTCCTTTATAACTTAATTACAAATGCCATTAAATATTCACTAAAAGGGACGATTACTTTAGAAACTAAAGTCTTAGAAATGAATAAAACCCATGCCAAAATACTCGTAAGTGTAAAGGATGAAGGCATTGGTTTTACAGAAAGTGAAAAAGAAAAACTTCAAGAAAAATATTACCGCACAGAAGCTTCTAAATCGTTAAAAGAAGAAGGCTCTGGACTTGGTTTAAGCATTGTAAAAGAAACCTTAACCTTAGTAAATTCTGAACTTAAAATCCATAGTGAAAAAGGCGTTGGAAGTACATTTTCTTTTGAATTTTGGACAAAATTAGGAGATAATATCACTTATGAAGGCATCGCTTCACCAATTATCTTAGTGATTCAAGATGAAAATTATCATGAACTAAAAGATAAGTTAAGCCATTTTACAGAAGAAATATATCTTGTTAAAATCCTTGAACTACACCGCCTAACGCATACGTATAAAACTGCGCCAGTTATTATTTATGAACCATGGTTTAATGATGAAGCAATGATAACACTCAATCAAACGTTAACCCACCTTGACCGACACCACTTAAATAAGATTATTAGTTTATATGAAACCACTATCCGCACCGATAAAACCTTAATTAATGAAGCAATAAAAATCCCTTATGCATTAAAATCGTTACATAAGGCACTAACTAAATCCGATAAAAAACATAATCCACTTCAAAGCCAAAAGAAAATTTTACTAGTAGAAGATGATGAGATTAACCGTAAAACCTTAGAAAAAATCTTATCACATTATCACTACGATGTTGTTTCATTTGATTCTGCAGAAAGTGTTTTAGAAGTAGAATTATCCGGTTTTGAAACAGGAATCATTGATATTAATTTGCCAGGCATGAGTGGCCTTGAACTTGCGCACATTTTAAAAAACTACTGTAAAAATATCAAACTCATTGCCCTAACCGCATACACAAAACATCAATTAAATTTAGATAGTGATAATCCTTTTAGCGATATTTTATTAAAACCTGTGCATGTCGATAAACTTTTAAGCATGTTAGATTATCAGCCAAAAGAAATAAGCATGGATAAAGACTTAGATACTTTAATGGAACGCTTTGATTATCAATATGATTTAATTCTTTATACGCTTGAAACTTTTGAAAAGCTTATTCATAGTCAGCTTGAAAGTTTAAATAAAAGCATTAAAACATTAGATTATGATCAAATCCTTTATCATGCACATACGATTAAAGGGTCTTGTTCAACCGTAGGCTTAGCTAAAGGGGCTGTGATTTGTCAAGAAATTATGGAGTTTTCTAAAGATACCAAAGAAGAAGCGTCCATTTTATATAAAGCATTAAAAAAAGTTGTTAATGATTACATAAATCTACTTCCAACCATTAAAAAAACGATAAAAGAAAGAAGTGAAAGTCATGATTAAACTCTTACTTGTAGAAGACAATTTGATTGTCGCAAACACTATCGCAGAATCTTTGAAGCGACAGGGATACTCCGTTGATTTAGCGATTGATGCTGAAACGGCGGAGTATAAAATAAGTCAAAAAAGCTTTGACTTAATATTACTCGACCTAATGTTACCTTCAATGGATGGTGGCGCATTTTTAAAAAAGGTTCGTCAATCCCATGATATTCCTGTAATTATTGTATCTAGTAAAGATACAGAAATTGATAAGGCGATGCATTTAGAATATGGCGCAGATGACTACGTCACAAAGCCAGTTGCAGTTATTGAACTTGTTGCACGTATTAAAGCCGTATTAAGACGAAGTGAGAACAATCAAAAAAGAGAATCTGTGTATCGTTTTAATGATTTAATGCTTGATGAATTTTCCCATGAAGTCGTAAAAAATAATCAAGTGATTAAGTTAACGGTGATTGAATATAATTTGCTGAAACTATTTTTAAGTCATCCTAGTAAAGTTTTCTCTAAAGAAGCGTTATATGAAAATGTCTGGGATGATAACTATTATGGCACAGGTAATACCATCAATGTGCACATTAGAAGATTAAGAGAAAAGATTGAAGATGATCCCTCAAACCCAAAAGTTATCGAAACTGTTTGGGGTATTGGCTATAAATTAGGGAAAGAAAATATTAACAACTAAGATAGATTTCTGTAATAATTTCGTTAATAATTTTTGGTATAATAAATACGTTAAATCCAAAAAAAGGACGAATAAATATGGAGTTAAATCTCAGTGTTTTAGCCATTGCTTTACCCTTAATTTTAGTCTTTATCGTAGGATTGATTATTGCAATATTTAGTTATAAAGTTTATAAAAATACGAGCTTAATTGAAGATAAAACCCAAAGACTTAATGGGTTTTCTTTAAAAAACAACTTTCCGAAAATTCTTAAAAAATATCCGAATGATTACATGTTTTTCGCTCAAGTTGATCAACTCGATAACATATCGCATTTATATGGTATGCATTTTTACGATGACATTGTTAAGCAGTTATCCTTAGCCCTTGAAAACTATTTTGAAACCGATCGTATCTATTATCTAGGGAATGCCAAATTTATCATCATTATTGATGAAAAAACCAAGTCAGCTTATAGCGATAAAAATTTTGTTAGTTATTTGGATAATTCTATGGCTATTAAATATTATCAAAAAGTATTAAGATACCGCTTATCACTTACCAAACTTAGCCCATCAAAAGACTATAAAGAAGTACTAAAAGAACTCTATCTTGCGGCTAATATCTATCAAGATGAAGCGTTAAATCAATGTGTATTTTATCATGAAGACCTATCTAACAATCAAACGAAAGTTCACCGTATTGTTGAAACCTTAATCACTGTAGCAAATCAACCAACTGATAATCACTTATTCTTACACTATCAACCCATTATTGATGTACGGAAGAATAAAATTCAAGGGTTTGAAGTGCTTAGCCGATTAACCATTGAAGAATATGGCTCAATTGAACCTGATAAATTCATCACCATCGCTGAACGCTATGGTGTCATCCCGCATTTAGGAAAACGGATCATTGAAAAAAGTTTTGAAGATTTTAAAAAGATTTTAGCCATTGATGATAAACAATTTATCAGTATTAATTTATCACCCTTACAATTAAAAGATAGTAGTTTTCCAAGTTATTTAGAAGCTTTGGTAAAAAAGTATCATTACCATCCAGCACAGATTCATCTAGAAATTACAGAAACTGCCTTTGCGAAAAATTATAACGACTTTTTAGCAACAGTTAAAACGTTAAAAGAACTTGGATTTAAGATCTATCTTGATGATTTTGGTGTAGGGTATTCTTCATTTCAATACATGATTGACGCGGCGATTAACGGCGTGAAGTTAGACCGCTATTTTACTGAAAAGATTAGTAAAGAAGTAGGCTATGACATGTTTAGTCAAGGTTTAGCGTTTATGGTTAAAGGGTTAAATGGTTCAATTACCATAGAAGGCATTGAACATAAAAGCCAAGCGGAATATTTTAGACGCCTAGGCGCTGATTATTTCCAAGGCTACTTATTTTCTAAACCTAAACCACTTGATGAAGCCTTAAAAATGTTAAAAAAAATGTCTTAAACGTATAAATCTGGTCCCCCCCTTAAGACCTAGAAAAAAAGACCCATTAGATTGGGTCTTTTTTCGTTAAAGGTTTTTGAGTTTTTCAACGCGATTAATCACGTAATAAATCGGTAAAGCAAGGGTAATTACAATAAGCCCAATCAGTGCTTCTCTTGGACTTTCTAAGAGGGTTGAGATCAAAAGAGCTATCATGACTAAAATCGTTATAATCGGTACAAACGGATAGCCAAAGACTTTATAAGGTCTATCGATAGAAGGTAATCGTTTTCTAAAGATAAAAATACTCGCGAAAATTAATGTATTAAAGATCAACCCACCAAAGGCCACAAAGGTTACTAAGTTATCTAAACTAAAAACTAGTAAAATAAGCGCAACAATACTTGATGCGATGACTGCCACAAAAGGGACACGGGTTTTGGGATGAATCTTTGCGAAAGATTTAAAGAATGAACCATCTTTACCCATCGCATAATATACACGAGGAAAGGCAATAATACATCCATTGACAGCCCCAAAGACACTGATTAACATCGTAAACATCACTAAATACATCCCAAAACTTCCTAATATGGTTGCGGCACTACTAATGCCTAAGAAGAAGTTTCCTGAATTTATAAGTCCTTGCATCTCTTGAATGCTTAAGGTACGGAAAATACTATAGTTATAAAGCGTATAAAGTGCCATAACGCTTAATATCGTAATAATGAGTGATTTAGGTAAATCTTTTGCAGGATTTTTCATCTCTTCAGTCACGTTATTTAAATTTGTCCACCCTTCATAAGCCCAAAATGTCGCAATTACCGCAAACCCAATGGTTGATAAGATACTTATAAAGCTTGTGTCTGATAAATTTAAACTAAAATCTACTTGGTTTGTCCCTAAGATTAACCCTAAACTTAATATAATAAGAATCGGGACAGCCTTAATAAAGAGAAATGATTTTTGAATTAAGTTTCCAAACTTAATCCCTAATAAGTTTAATATAGTTAAAACAATAATCACAAGTGCCGCAAAAACAATCTGAGTCCATAAAGGCATCATGACCCCACTTATGGTATAAATAATATTCCATAAAATTTGGCCAAAAGCTAGCGATAAAGCTGCGATTGAACCACTTGAAGCTAAAATAAAGTTGGTAAACCCACTCATAAACGCAACAGGTTTTCCATAAGCCTCTTTTAAATAGACATAATACCCACCACTATAAGGTAAACTTGTCCCAAGTTCAGCATACACCAATCCACTAAACAAGGTGATAATTCCACCAATAAGCCATACTAATAAGGCAAGGCCTAAAGAATATTCAGTTCTTAATAATACGTATGAGCCAATAAAAAAGATACCACTACCAACCATAATCCCAGTTAATAATGAAACCCCTCCTAATAAGCCTATTTCTTTTTGTAATCTTGTGTCTTTTTCCATCGAACCATCCTTTCATTTAAACAAAAAAATTATACCAGTCAATCCTTCGTTTGACAAACAAAGCACATAAAAAAAAGACCACTAAAGAAGTGGTCAATATTATCTAAAGCGGATACTTCTTCTTTCAGCTTGTTTAAAAGTAATGCCAAATTTATCTAAAAGGCTTGTAAACTTTTTAATACTTTCATCAGCATTTTTCCCTTTAGACTGATCAATCCTAACGCCAATTTCATAATGGGTTTTTCCGCGATGAGAAATACGGTCAAAGAAAATCTTCATGTCTTGGTATAAACCAATCGTACGGTTAACTTTAATCATATTAACAAGTTTAACTTCACCACCATGAATACTGGTAAGTTCTGCGATTTCACCATCAGGTAACTTATTATTATAAGCCAGTAATCGCATATCTTTTTCATCAAGGCGTTCGTTATACTCTAAATACGTATCTGAATCAATGGTTGGAACTTTTAAAGTTAAATGATAACTAATATCAACATCTTTAACAATCGTACGTAAACGCAAGGTTACATTACGTTTAGATAAATCATTATTTTTCGTATCAAAATAATAATTATAATGATAGTCTTTTTTGTCGCTAAAATGAACCATTAAATAGTCCATGATTTCATGGCACTGTTCCTTAGAGATTGCTTGGCGTAGTTCCTTATCTAGGATGCGTTTTTCTTGTACCACATTTATCACTCCTTACACTCTTATTATACACTAATTGTGTGAAAATTATATGTGTGTGATAGTTTTTTTTATGATTAGGGTAAAATGCACGTAAAAATGAATAGAAAAATTATAAAGAGCACGCGTTATGCCTAATCATTTTAACTTAAAAGTAAAAGTAATGCACTTACTTTAGTCATTTACTCTATAAAGAAATGCTAAAATTTTAGTTTCACATGAACATTTTCGATGCGATTTTAACTTTAAAATCTATTTTATTATGGTAAAATGATAGTGGGTTAGGAGGCATAAGATGAATGGGATATATTTTTCTTACAAGCTATTAGATCGCGTGGAAAATTGGGAAGAAGCTTTGTATAAAACCGCAAAAGATGCACTGAATGATAAAGTCATTAATGCACTATACTTAAAAGATGTCGTTGATACCGTTAATCAAGCAAAAACGCTTTTAGTGATTAACGAAAACACGATTTTATTTCACGCAGCACCAAGTGAATATGTTAGAAAAGATTGTCTAGCGTATTTATCGATTAAAGAAGGGGTAAAGTTTTTTGATAAAACCATCCATCATGTATTTTTATTTGGTGCACAAACACCAAATGAACATATAAAACTGTTAAAGTGGATTACCAAATTTACCCTAGAAGCCTTAACAAGTCCTTCGATGTATGAATGTAAACATTTAAAAGCTTATTTTAAAGAAAAACTAAAAATCTCTTAGGAGATTTTTTTGTTTACAAAAAGCAAATTATAGCCCTTAAGGTTGAATTTATAAAACTACACGTTTTATTTGTAATAATAATAAATTACTATACAATATCATTGTAGGTGATACCATGAAGAAAGTTAATCCAGAAAAGACTATTTATACCCTAGTAAAAGAAGATGCAGCGATTATTCCTATATTAGTTGCATGTGGTTTTGATAAAATTACGAAAAAAGGCATGATAGAAACTGTTGGTCGATTGATGACTTTATCACAAGGTATGACATTAAGAAAAATTGATCAAACCATGGTCAAAGAAACATTCTTAGCCCATGGTTATATTTGGGAGGAAAATCATGAGTGAATTTATCAATAATCAATCCATAGAAAAACAAGAAGCTTTAAAAGCTTTAATTAAAAGACTTCATGACGGTGAAGATAAAGAAGTCGTTAAAGAAGCGTTTAAAGCTTCATTTAGTGATGTTTCAACCGCGGAAATTTCAGCGATTGAACAAGCCTTAATTGATGAAGGCTTACCGGTTAAAGAAGTTCAGCGCTTATGTGATGTGCATGCCTCAGTCTTTGGGGGTAGTATCAGTGATATCCATCATACCGATGCAGTTAAAACCTTAGGGCATCCACTTCAAGTATTAAGTGAAGAAAATAGACGCATTGAACAGTTAATTGAAGAAGAAATTATGCCTTATTTAGAAACTGAGGGTAATATGAGTTTACTCATGTTACGGGTTGGTATGGATCGTTTAAAAGAAATCGATCGCCATTATGCTCGTAAGGAACAACTCTTTTTCCCGTATTTAGAAAAAAAAGGAGTTAGTGGACCACCTCAAGTTATGTGGGGGGTTGATGATGAAATTAGAGCACTGATAAAAAATGTACGCACCCGTTTAGATGATCATTCAGTAAAAGTTGTTGATATAAAAGAAGAAATTTTACATATGCTTGAACAAGTCAAAGAAATGATTTTTAAAGAAGAAAATATTTTAATCCCATTATTAAATGATACTTTAAACTTATACAATTTCATTAAAGTCGATGAAGCCAGTGATGAGATTGGGTTTTTCTTAGAAGCACCAAAAACAAGGTGGCAACAAAAAGAAGAAGCTACGCCTAGTGAAGAAAGTAAACCAAGTGAAGGTGAAGTGCCATTTGATGCTGGGGTTTTAAGTTTTAAAGAAGTCAATCAAATTTTAAATACCTTACCACTTGATATGACTTTTGTCGATAAAGATGGCCATGTTAAATACTTTTCTCAAGGCAAAGAGCGTATATTTGATAGACCCCTTACAATTTTAGGACGCCATGTAAATATGTGTCATCCACCTCAAAGTGTGCATGTCGTTGAAAAGATCGTCGATGCATTTAAAGAAGGTAAAAAAGATCATGAGGATTTTTGGATCCAAATGCGTAATAATTTTATCCATATTAGATACTTTGCGATTAGAGATAAAGCGGGTGAATATTTAGGGACACTAGAAGTCACGCAAAACATTAAGCCTTTAAGAGCATTAGAAGGAGAAAAACGATTACTCGATGACGATTATTAAAATCATTTATGTTGTATTAGGGTCTATTAGTTTAGGCCTTGGGGTATTAGGCATTGCCTTACCGATTTTACCGACAACACCCTTTTTACTCTTAACACTATATTTTTACGCAAAAGGATCAACAAAATTTCATGATTGGTTTATAAGCACAAAGTTATATAAACTATACTTAGAAGACTTTGCGACAAACCGCGCTATGACTTTAAAACAAAAAATTACCTTAATGATATTTGTAGATATCATGTTACTATTTCCCTTTATTTTATTAGAATATCTTTGGGTAAAACCATTAATTATCGCTTTAATCATTATTAAATATTATTATTTCTTTACACAAGTTGAAACGATTCCAAGAAAAAAACCGCCGATGTAAGGCGGTTTTTGATATAATAAGGGTAAGAGGTGATATGATGGCTACTGCGAGTTTATGTAAAGATGCACTAGAGTATTTTAAAACCGTTAAAAAACAGTATTTGTATCAGTCCTTAAAAATTATGATTCCTCTATTTGCGGTAATTTTACTTGGCGTGATGGCATTCATCTTAAAAATATTTGAAGCCTATGAATTTTTACTTATTTTAGTGATTGCCTTAAGTGTGATTGCTTTTAGTGTTATTCTTATTACCATTATCTTTTATAAAACCAATAAACCTTTATATGAAATCTTAGTCAAAGAGTTTTTAAAAAGTTATAATTATCAAAATAAGGCATCGTTTAAAGCAACGACGAAACCATCAAAACAAGAAAAAGCGTTTTTAGGCAGTTACTTATTTCCTCAAAGAGCATTCATGCGTCCTAATCTTATCATTGAAGATAATCAAAGTAAAAAGATTTATGATACGCTTTTACTTTTAAGAAACGGGCAGTATACCTAACTTCTATTTGATGGCTTTTACTTACAAATCAAAAAAGAACATGCCTTTCATTTTCAATTAAGAAGTAAAGGAAAACCAATCAGTAAAACCATCGAATACGTTAAAGAAGATACGCTTGGTG
>JBKHEA010000004.1:0-113550 GCA_046541015.1 Candidatus Izemoplasmataceae bacterium | reverse complement strand
GCACCAATACTATCACTATCTGTAAGAGTTACTAAGAAATCAATGGCTTCTTGATTTACATTATCAATTGAAAGATCTAGGGTTGGTGTCTCTTTTTCTAAAGTCGTTGTGCTAGCGAATGCTTCAACGGTTTTTAAAGATGTTCCGTCATTTAAATCATAACTTACCGTGACTTTAAGGGTATATTCATAGTTTGAGAATAAATTAGTGAATGTTCTTTCACTTAAATCACTTAACGATTCAACTAATGCATCACCATCATAAAGTTCAATCGCGGTAATGGCACCTACATTGTCTGGATCGGTTAGTAAAATGTCAAAATCAAAACTTTCTTGGCTAGTGTCGGTAATATCAACACTAACAGTTGGTGCACCAAATTCTAAGGTTGTTGCTGAAAGGGTTTCTGTAATAGTTTGTTGTCCTTCACCATCAAGTAAATCATAGCTTACTGTTACAGAAATCGTGTATGGCGTATTGGATTGTAAGTCTTCAAAGCGTCTTAAACTTAAATCACTTAACGTGTCAATTAACGTTTCTCCATCATAAAGTTCTATAGATTCAATGGTTGCAACTTCATCGATATCATCAAGCGATAAATCAAACTCAATGGTTTCTTGAGTTGTGTTTAACAAATCAAGCGTTATACTTGGCGTGCTTAAACTTCTTGTTTGCCAAGTAGTTTCATAAAGTAGACTTGTTTGTTCGCTACTACCATCGCGTAAATCATAAGTTGCATAAACCGTTACTTCGTAACTAGTATTATAGTTAAAACTAGGAATCTCAAAACTATTTTGAGAAGGATCTAAGGTATAAACGTTATCATCAATATGTAAATTTAAAGAGACTAACGTGTCATCATTATCATAAAGGATGTAGTCTATGGTAAAGGTATTATCTGATTCAACAAATTCATCAATTGTGAAGGTTGGGGTTTTAGGTGTCGCACTGATTTTACTGTATGTTGCTAAATAGTTATCACTGATAACACCTTCACCATCACGTAAATCATAATCGATATAAAGTTTAACTGTATAGTTATGCTCATAAATCACAGACACATCACTAAATGTATAGCTTCCACTTTGGTTTGGTAAAACAAGCTCTTTGATGAACGTATCATTTTCATATAAGTGCGCAACAAACGAACCTTCTATTGCAGTATTTGAAGGGTTGTTGAGTGCTGTTGAAAAGGTAACTTCATTTTGAGAAAGCATCATATCTGTGATGTTTGCGGTTGGTATACTTAATGCGTTTGTATTAAATGTATTTAAATAAATCGTATCACGTTGGACACCTTGGCCATCTTGTAAATCATAATCCGCTTCAATTTCAATACGAATTTCAGTGTTAGATCGAAGATTTTCTGTTTCAAATATCAGTTCGCCTTCTAAAAGCACTGCGGTAGAGATGACTTCATTGGTAATATTGTTATAAAGGGTAGCTTCTAAAGTTGATAAGTCAACAATTTCTCCTTCTCTTAAATCGCTTGCATCAATATCTAAGACAAGATTTGAATCGCTTACTGAAATGATTGATGCATTGAGTGAAGGGATTTCTCTAGCTAAGGTTTCTGCAGTAGCGGTTGCTAATAAGACATCTTCTCTTAAACCTTCAGCATCGTTTAAATCATAATCTGCACGTAGTTCAATGGTATAGTCATTATTATTGAGTAAATCATCAAAAATAATGTCTTCTAAGTTTTCTAGTGAAAGGTCTAAATTATCAACGACTTCTCCATTTCTTAATAAAACTGCATGAAGACCAGATGAAACTAAAACGTTTTGAGGATCACTAAACGTTACACTAAAGGTAATGGCATCTTCAGCGGTTTCAATTGAATGGATACTCGCTGTTGGAGATGCTTTTTCAATAGTAGAAAAACTTGCGTCTTCAATTAAGAAATAGTCTTCAGTAACGCCTTGTCCATCTTCTAAGTCATAACTCACATGTACATCAAGAATATAATTTTCATTACTTAAAAGATCTTCAAATACTAAGGAGTTTACACCAGCGACAAGAGGTTTTTCTTCAATGACTTCATCCCCATCTCTTAAAACGGCAACGGCACTATCAGGTTCTATAACATCATCGATATCAATTAAATTAATTTCAAAGCTTAAATTTTCGCTTGAAAGATTGCTTGATGCAATGGATGCCGTTGGTAAACTTTTTAATACAAAAACATCATACTCATTGTTTTGTTCAACATCAATGCCTTCAACCGATTGATTTTCATCAATATACTCAATGCGTTGGACTGCATAATTCGTAAGACCTGTGATTTGTCCAACTGATAAATATAAGACAATACGTTGATTGGTAGATTCTTCATCAAAACGGTTGGTACGATAGGTCGTTTGGTTAATGGTTACGGTATTGATTTGAAAGTCTGATGGGTTGTCGATAAAGACTTCAACCTTAATTGTATCTTGTTTATTTACAATATAAGGAACCATCTCATTTTCATCTCTTGGTTCTCTATCTTCTACTAATACATGCGAAAAAGATGGTGGTGTTAAGGTAACAACATCATCTGGCCCGCAGGCTGTTAATATAAATGCGAGTAAAATAGATAAACTCGCGATAATGATTTTTTTCATAGTGTTCCCCCCATAATAACGATTATTCCTTGCGTTTATTTTACCATATCGTGTAAAAAATACAATCTACTTTATTCTTTTAAGCCCTTTTTAAGTAGCGGATTGTCATAATTCTCATTGATACTTTTTAATAGTTTATCGATATGCGTTTCTTTTTCAATGGGTGTATCACTTTCAAAAATGGTTAATTGTCTGAATAATTGCGTTTGTTTTTTTAAGTTAGACAACGAAACGCCAAGTAAATGAACCGGTTTTTCATTATAAAGTTCATCAAACAAATAATCAACGACTTCTTTAATTAGTTCAAAAGATTGTGTATGATACTCAAATGAGAAATGTTTTGAGTGGTTTTCAAAATCATTATACCTTACACTCACGGCTATCGTCTTTGCGCTTCTTTCATGTTTTACTAAACGCTCATAGACTGTATTTGTAAGATATGTTAAGGCTTCTTCACAGGCTTCAAAACTATGTAAATAGCCTTCGTAAGTTCTTGAATTACCTATACTTGAAATGGTTTCATTACTAGAAGGATCAACACTTCTTGTATCGTGACCATGCGCTTTTTGAATAAAACTTTCTGTTTGATTACCTAAAAACTTACTCAGTGTATTCGTGTCACTATAAGTCGCAAGATCTTTTATCGTATGAATCCCCAAAAGTTTTAAGTTCGGAACTGTTTTTTTGCCGATCCCAAACATTTTTTCTATAGGTAGTGGCCATAGTTTTTCTTTTATATCACGTTTTCTTAAAATGGTTATTCCTAAAGGTTTTTTCATATCTGATGCCATTTTTGCTAAAAACATATTAGGGGCAATACCTATAGAAACTGGCAGTTTGTATTCATCAAGCAAAGTCTTTTGAATCTCTTTTGCGATATCAAGAGGATGTTTCCCATTTAAGTCATCCGTTAAATCTAAATAGCCTTCATCGATACTTGCTGGTTCTATTTGATTTGTAAAGGTCCTTAAATAAGCAAAAAACTGTTCACTATATGATTCATATAAAGAAAAGTTTGGTGGTACAATTTTTATATGAGGACATCGTTTTTTTGCCTCATAAACATTCATGGCACTGCTGACACCGAATTTTCTCGCTTCATAATTAGCCGTTGTTAAAATACCGCGATCACTATTTTTAGCAATCCCGATTGGGTAACTTTTTAAACTAGGGTCAACCGCTTCTTCACAGCTAGCGTAAAAAGCATTTAGGTCAACATGAAAGATAATTCGATATTTTTTCATCTAAATTCTTTCCTTTTTCTTTATTTTGCGATATAATGCATAGCAAGCAAACATATATGATTTGAGGTGAGGTTATGCCAGAAAGTAGAAAACGTCCTAAGAAAAATCGTGAGGAAGAAAAAGCTGTTTATAAAAATCCTCTTAAAAAGAAATGGGGACGTATTGTTATTATTATCTTAGTCTTTGGTTTCTTATTAGGAACCGTCGCAGGAACATTCTTATTACTCTTTGAAATGTTGAAATAATGAGAAAAAGCACAGGTGTGCTTTTTTTATTTATTTAATAAGCTTTTTGCGCTTGCAATGGCATGTTCTGTAACTTTATCAGAAGAAATCATTGAAGCGATGGTTAAGATGCGCTCTTCTTGAGATAGTACTTTTATAAAGGCATAGGTTTTTTGATCTTTTTCTTCTTTATAAATAAAATAGTGGGTATCACTTTTTGCTGCGACTTGAGGTAAGTGCGTAATGGTTATGACTTGAACACTTTTTGATATAGCTTTCATCTTTAAGGCAACTTGGTTGGCTACATAACCACTAACACCGGTATCAATTTCATCGAAAATCATGAGTGATAAGCCCATGTTTTTAATTAAAATTTCTTTTAAGGCTAGCATAATGCGACTTAATTCCCCACCACTTGCAACCTTACTTAAAGGTTTTAAGGTTTCACCCTTATTGGTTGATAGGTAAAAATCAATGCTATCTACCCCATCATGTTTAAAGGGTTTATGGTTAAAGGCATCACTTAAGTTACTTTGGTCAAAGCGTATCTCAAATACTGCTTGTTTTAACTCAAGATCACTTAATAATTCAAGAAGATTTTTTTCAATAATTTTAGCAGTACTTTCTCGTTTCTTTGTTAGTTTAAGCGCTGCTTCTTTTACTTGATTGAACGCTTCAATAACGCGTTTTTTACTAGCGTTTATCGCATCGTCATAATTTTCATAAGTTTCTAAATCGCGCCTTAAGGTTTCTGTAAAATCGATCAGTTCATCAATATTTTTATGATACTTACGCTTTAAGGTTTCAAGCGTATGCTCACGGTTTTGATAGTGTTCTAGTTCAATTGGATCAAAATCTAAGGTTTCACTATGTTTAACTAGGGTGCTTAAAATATCATCAAGTTCATAATATACTTGAGATAATCGATTGCTTAGTTCTTGATATAGTTCATTATACCCTTTAATACTTTCAATCGATGTTTGTATATCATAAAGCGTTTCTGAAATTTCTTTGGCTTCAAAAAGTGCAATACTTTTAGAAATCCCTTGATAAATAGCATCAAAGTTTTCTAACGCTTTTAATTGAGATTTAATCGAATCTTCTTCACCATGAACTAATTGATGACGTGTGAGCTCTTCGTATTGAAAACGCATAAACTCTAGTTTTTCTAAGGTTGATTCTTTATCGTTTAATAAACTATTATAACTATTTAGGACTTCTTTATACTTTTTTAACTTTGCTTGATAGTCATGAATCAACGGTAAGGTGCTTTGATCAAAGCCGTCAATTAACGATAAATAGGTTTCTGGATTAATGAGTCTTTTTGTGTCGTGTTGGGTATGAATATCAGCTAAGTGTTCGGTTATTAATCTTAAGTCTTGTAAGGTGATGGTTTGTCTATTCACTTTGACTGTATTTGCGCTATTTTTACTTATTTGTCTAATAATTAAGCATTCTTTATCTGGTGCGCTAATATCAAGGCTATTTAATACTTCCATGACTTTATCACTTAAATTGACAAATAACCCTTTGATTTCACAAACATCTTCACCTGTTCTAACAACATCCGTGTTAGCACGATCACCTAATAAAAGCCCAATCGCATCGATGAGTAAACTTTTACCGGCACCAGTTTCTCCGGTTAAAGCAGTGAAGCCCTCACTAAAGGTGACTTCAATGTTTTCTAAAATCGCAAAGTTTTTAACGGATAAATACTGTAACATATTAAGCCTCCTTTAAAAAAATGTGTGCTTCTTTGATACAATGATTCACATCAATGCTTGATTTTTCTTTTGTAACATACGCTAAAAATTCAATATTGCCTTTTCCACCTTTGATGGGCGAATAAGTGAGTGCATTTAAGTACAAGCCTAAAGCATTTAGAGTATTTTGATAATTTTTGAGTATCTTTTGATGATGGCTTTCATGAATAATTAAGCCTTTTTTACTGGTTTGTTCAAACTGTGGTTTAATCAGTACAATCATTGGGGCATAGACGTTTTTTAAACAGTGTTTGATAATTTCAAGCGATGAAATAAAGCTAACATCGATTGTATAATAATCAATAGCTTTAAACCTTTCAAAATGATCAATGGTTAAAAAATCCGTCAATTCAAGCAACGTAATATTGGGATGGTTTTGGAGTTTAAGATGGAACTGTCCATGACCTTTTTCTATGGCATAAACATGCTTAGCTTTAGCTTTTAAAGCCACTTCAGTAAACCCACCAGTTGATGCGCCAATATCTAAAATGGTTTTACCTTCAAAACTAATATTAAAGGTATCTAACGCTTTTTGTAATTTTAAGCCCCCTTTACTCACATAGGGATTAAATAAATCAAGTATGGTAATTTCATCAGTATCACTGACTTGATGGCTTGGTTTTTTTATGGGGCGCTTATTTACTAAAACACGACCATTTTTAATTTCAATTTGTGCTTGATGACGGCTTTCAAAGCGCTTTTTTTCAACTAAAGCTTGATCTAATCGCATAAGGATGCCACAACCTTTAAAATGCTTTCTGAATCAAGGTTATAACGCTTTAACATAGTTGATATATCCCCTTGAGGCACAAAGGCTTCATGAAATCCAAGACGCTTAAACTTATAAACTTGTAAATCACGATCACTATAATAATCTCTAATCATTGACCCTAAACCACCTGTAAGTGTGCTTTCTTCAACCGTAATAATTGGTTTACTGCGATCAACTTGATCTAAAATGTTATAATCTAGGGGTTTAATATAGCGGGCATTGATTAAAGTATAGGGATAATTATTTTCTTTAATGTGCTTTTCTAATTCATTAATTCTTGAACCAAAGGTAATAATTGTCGCTTGATTGCCTTTAGTAATTATCTCCCAAGAAGGGTAAATTGGGGTTTCATCAAAACCAATATGATCGACTAAATCCTTAGGATAACGAATCGCAATGAGCCCTTCATGTAAAAACGCATAATTTAATAACCCTTGAAGTTCTAAGGCATCTTTAGGATGGGCGATGGTGGTATTAGGAATATGGGCAAGCATTGGGATATCATAAATCCCTTGATGGGTTTCCCCATCGCCACCGACTAATCCTGCACGGTCAATCCCGATGATTACATTTAAGTTCATACGGGCAATATCATGAAGAATATGATCATAAGCTCTTTGTAAAAAGGTTGAATAGATACTAACAAAGACTTTAATCTTTTTTAAGGCAAGTCCACTAGCTAAAAGAAGCGCTGTTTGTTCGGCTATCCCTACATCAATTAAGCGGTCGTTATACGCTTCATAAAATTCATAAAGCTCACTGCCCCCTATCATTGCTGGGGTGATAACGTAAAAGTTTTTATCTAGCTTAGCTTTTTCTTGTAAATAACGACTAACCGATAAACTATAAGAAATTTTTTCTGTTTCTTCTTTTAAAAAATCTCCACTATCGACTTCAAAGGCGCAAACGCCATGCCATTTACCCACTGCATCTAATTCACTCGGTCCATAGCCTTTCCCTTTAATAGTTCTAACATGAATAATACATGGTTTATGAGCGTTTTTTGCGACACTTAACACTTTTAATAACGCTTTATAATCATGGCCATCAATGGGTCCATAGTATTCATACCCTTGGTCTTCAAAATAACTTTGTCCTGTAATAAAACCTCTAAGACGTTTTTCCATTTTTGAGGCAAAACCTCTTAAAAATTTTGGAACAACTTTTTTTGTTGATCGTTTGATGACGCGTACACTTCGTTTTAAACGCAACTTGGTGAATACCTTAGCTAAATAGCCAACATTTTTACTAATACTCATTTCGTTATCATTTAAAATGATAATCGGGGCTTTACTTGTATCATGGCCCATCACGTTTAAAGATTCTAAAGAGACGCCATTTGCTAAAGCGCCATCACCAATTATCATAACCACATGGCCAATAGAAGGGTCTATATTTTTAGCGTATAATAATCCAAGTCCAACGCCTAAACTCGTTGAAGAATGTCCAGCTTCTAAAATATCATGTTCTGATTCTTCTCGTTTTAAAAAGCCACTTAATCCATCAGTCTTACGCAATGTATCAAATTGATTGGCACGCCCGGTTAAAATTTTATGAACATAAGCCTGATGCCCCACGTCAAAAAGGATTTGATCCTTTGGCGAATCAAATACTTTATGGATGGCAACGGTTAACTCAACAATGCCAAGGTTACTTGAGAGATGACCCCCAGTTTGACTAATGTGTTCTATCAAAAACTGTCGGATTGAATCACTTAAAGTTTTTAATTCATTAACTGAAAGCGATTTTAAAAATGAGGGATCATTGATGTCGTTTATCTTCATGATGTCCTCCTATTCGTTGATGCTAAAATCCTCTTCTTTTTGATTTTTCATGACTTTAGTTAATACCTGTTCAGCATCTTCTAATAAACCGTGACAGTGTTTAGATAAGGCCATGCCCTCTTCATACTTTTTAACGGCTTCTTCTAAAGGTAAATCAGCATTTTCTAACGATTCAACAATCGCTTCAAGTTGTTTAAGTGCCTCTTCAAAACTAATCTTTTTTTCCATGATTATCATCCTTTTCTTTTGATAATATTTTCGCGTTTGCTAACCCATCACTAAAAGCTATAGTTACGGTATCGCCTTCATTGATTGCGGCAATGCTTTTAATAATGGTGCCTTCTTTTTTCGTTAAGGTATAGCCTTTTTTCATAATGTTTAAGGGATTAACATAATCTAAATGTTCAATCATTTTAACGAACTCTTTTTGTTTGTTGCTTAAAAGTTGTTGATAGGCTCTATATAAAGATTTTTCTTGTTGAATAAGTGTAAGCTTTGAATTTTCTAAACGTTTTTTAGGATGTAAGAGTGAAAGTTTTTCTTCTAAATGTTCAAATGATTTACTATAGCTTAATAAAAGTCTAGCTGGGTCTTTTAAGACATAACGATTCATAAGTTTACTTAGTTTATCTTCTAATTGATTGTTAAGACGTTTAAAGGCATCACCCATACGTTTTTTAGCTTGATCAATATCACGATGTAAAGCAATTTGATCAGGCACGGCAATTTCTGCGGCGCCACTTGGCGTTGGTGCCCTTAAATCGGCAACAAAGTCACTGATGGTAAAATCTGTTTCATGACCTACGGCTGAAATGATTGGTAGGGTCGATTCAAAGATTGCTCGGGCCACCATTTCTTCATTAAAAGCCCATAAATCTTCAATACTACCGCCACCACGACCTAAAATAATCACATCGTTTAAAGGATTATTGTTTGCCTTTTTTATGTTTTCAACGATTTCATGTTTGGCGTTTTCACCTTGTACAGTGGTTGGATAAACTAAAATCTTCGTTAAAGGATATCTTCTATTAATAATGTGAATAATATCACGCACTGCAGCGCCAGTTGCACTGGTTAAAACGGCGACTTGTTTAGGAAATCGTGGAATCGGTTTTTTATATTTTTGATCAAACAAACCTTCTTTTTCTAAAGCTTCTTTAAGTGCTAAATACGCTTGATATAAATTACCTAAGCCTACTTCGTCCATACTATCAACATAGATTTGATAACTTCCACTAGCTTCAAATACGCTTAAATAACCTCTAACAATGACATGCATGCCATCTTTTGGTGTGAAGTTTACACCTAAAGCATTATTTTTAAACATAATCGCACTAATTGATGCGTGATCGTCTTTTAACGTAAAATAAAAATGCCCACGTACATTATGTTTAAAGTTTGAAATTTCGCCTTCTAAAAGAATGTTCTTAAGATGAACATCCGAATCAAACTTATACTTAATATATTTTGTGAGCGCAGTTACTGTTAAAGCCTTTTCTGCCATACTACCCCTACTTTTTTAGTGTGTTTTTAATGTTATCGAGTAATCGGTTGTTAAACTTGACCGCTTTAGAATCGCCTTCATCTGTAAACATTCTTGTTAAGTTTAAGGCTTCATTAATGATGATTTCTGCGGGTGTGTCGGTATTATAAAGTTCATACGTTGCAAGACGTATGATGGCACGATCAACCATGGATAAACGTTTTAATGTCCAGTTGACTAAATGATCACTAATAATTGCATCAATTTTTGCTTGCGCTTGTAAAATCCCTTCTAACATTTCATTGACAAAAGGGTATTCAGTCTTTTCAAATGTGTTAGTGTTATTCATTTCAAGACTATATAATATTTCAACCACTTGGGCACGTTGTTCTCTTCTAGATTTCATGATTTACCACCTATCGTAATATCATAAAGATTTTAGCATAAATTGAGTAAAATAAAAAGGAAAAACACGTTTTCCTTTTTATAATTTTTGATTAATTTTCGTTTAATTTGGCGCGGTTTAAGATTTCATTTAATTTATTGGAATGTTCGGTACTAATATAGCGGTAAGCTTCGCGAGTATGTCCTTCAGGTTGTGGATAATAATGTTCATAGTCGTATTCATAATCCTCAACCATAATTGTATATACTGCTTCAATGACTGGTGTATACCCAACCCAGTCTGCATTTTGAACAGCATTATCAGTATCTAAAAAGAAATCGATAAATTGGTGAGCTAAATCAGTATTTTCACTAGTTGTTGGAATAACAAACGCATCAATCCAAATATTGGTGTGTACAGGATTATAATAATCAAAGTTAATGGTTTCTTCTTCCTCTTCATAAACAAACAACATTTCAAAATAATCTCCTGAATATACTAAAGCCATATCTAAACTACCAAGCGCAACGTCCCCTTTTAAGTCATCTTCTCCAAAACGTAAAATATTAGCGTTTCTTAAAAGATCTTCTGCTTCTTGTAGTTCTGTTTCATCGGTTGTATTAACTGGGTATCCTAAACAAATCAGTGCTGCTGCAACCGCATCACGTGGTGAATCATACATCCCAATATTAAATGGACTGTCTTCATCAAATAACGCACACATACCATCAGCTTCTAAAGCCTCTGCAACCGCTGCATTTTCAGTATTATACATAATCCCAATTGTTCCGAAGAAATATGGAATCATATGATTTCCAAATGATTCATCTTCGTATAAATCTTTAGCATCTTGGAAGATAGTTGATTCATCGTAATTACTTAACAAAGAAAAATCAATTTCATTTAATAATCCTTCTTGATTGAGTTTATCTATCATGTAATCACTTGGTATAACTATATCATAGGCTGTAATGTTTTGTTTAATTTTAAGTTCCATTTCTTCATTAGAACCTACTGTCTCATAAACAACTCTTACATCATAAGTTTCTTCAAATAATTCAACAAGTTCAGGGTCCATATATTCACCCCAGTTTAATACATAAAGCGTCTCTTGATTAGAACACGCACTTAAAGTAAATACTGCAACAACTAAAGCAACAAATAAGCTAATTTTTTTCATTTTATTTCTCCTTTATTTTTTTGTCTTTTTTATTTAATTGGTTAAATAATATCATAATAGAAACCGTTAGTAATACGATTAAACTATTGTAAGCGAAGACTTCTGGTGATATTTGTCTTCTTGCAAGGCGTGAATAAATCAAGGTACTAACATTATGAAAATCACCACTTTTCATAAAGTAACTAATAATAAAATCATCAATACTCATTGTAAAAGCAATTAAAGCCCCTGCGATCATACCAACTTTGATTGAAGGGATAATAACATAGATAATTGCTTTAAATTTTGTCGCCCCTAAATCAAGGGCGGCATCAAATAAATTTGAATCAAGACTTTTTAGTTTTGGTAATACACTTAATATGACAAATGGAATACTAAAAAATATGTGAGCGATTAACATCGTTGGAAACCCAAAAGTTAGTCTAAAAAATCTAAAGACCATAAATAACATAATCCCTGTCACAATATCAGGGTTTACAACAGGCATATTATTTAAAATCATAAAGCGTAAACGAGCTTTTTTTCGTAAACTATGGATCCCAATCGCAAAGAGTGTCCCTAAGATTGTACTGATTAATGTACTTAATAAGGCAATCCTTAAAGTTACAAAAATAGCTTCCATTAGGGGTTGGTCATCTAATATCCCTTGATACCATTCAAAAGTAAACTCAAACGAATCAAAACTAAAGCGTGATCCGTGAATACTAATTAAGAAAATAATGAAAATGGGTAAATAAATAATTAAAAACGTAAATACAACTAAGAATAATTGAATGCTATAACCATATAGATTCTTTTTCATAAGAGGGTTTCACCTTCTTTATCAAAGCGAACGATAAAGGCAAATAGTCCTAACATAAAGACCATAATAACAAACGAGACCGTCGCTGCAATATTAAATGACCCTCTAAAAATTTCTTTTTCTATTAGATTGCCAAGTAGTAAGATTCTTCCGCCACCAAGTCTTGCGGGTAAAGCGAATGCTGTCATACTTGGTAAAAGTGTCATAATAACGCCACTGACTATCCCACTTAAAGATAATGGTAAGGTAATACGCATAAATGTTTGAGCACTGTTTGCGCCTAAATCTCTACTGGCTTCAATTAAGGCATCATCCATTTTTTGTAAAACAGAGTATATTGGGAAAATCATAAATGGAAGATACATCGATACCATTGCAATAATAATCGCAAAATCTGTCCCAATTAAATCATAACTTAGTCCAAACATATTGATAATCGAGATGGGTTTAAAAATATTTTCCCAAGCAATGATACGCACAATCATATTACTCCAAATAGGTACGATTAATAAAGCCACAAATAAGGTTTTATTATTACTTTGCATACGTGCAAAATAGTAGGCAACAGGATAGCCAATAAAAAAACAAATCAAGGTGGTAATGCCCGCATATTTAATACTATTTCTAAAGGCAGAAATAAAGATTTCATCTTGCAAGAATGTTAAATATTCTCCTGTGAATCTAAAGGCATAATCATTAAATATATGAAATGTTGTAATCATCGCTAAAATGATAAATAAACTTGGGACTAAAATCAGTAATATCATCCATAGTAAATAGGGGGTCGTTAATTTTCTTAAACTATGCATCTTTTCTCATGACATGAATATCTTCTTTATCAAAATGAAGATAAACATTATCTCCCACTTGTTGAGCATCAGTTGAATGGATGATATATTCTTTTTCGCCAACATAGACAATAATTTCGTAATGAACCCCTTTAAAGGTTATATCCGTAACGACACCGTGAATGCCATTACCTGTAGATTTTAGTTCAATATCTTCAGGGCGAATGACGACATCTATTGGAGTTTTATTACCAAAGCCTTTATCAATACATTCAAAGGTTATCCCTTCAAACGCTACAAGATAATCTTTAATCATCGTCCCAGGGATGATATTTGATTCGCCTATAAAGTTTGCGACAAAACGGTTTTTAGGTTCATTATAAATATCTTCAGGTGTTCCTATTTGTAAGATTTCTCCTTCACGCATGACAACGACGGTATCACTCATCGTTAAAGCTTCTTCTTGATCGTGGGTGACAAAGACAAAAGTAATACCAAGTGCTCGTTGCATCTCTTTAAGCTCATATTGCATGTCTTGTCGTAATTTCAAATCAAGTGCAGCTAAAGGTTCATCTAAGAGTAAAAGTTTTGGTTTATTAACGACTGCTCGTGCAATTGCTACGCGTTGTTGTTGACCGCCACTTAATGTTTTGATGTTTCTATTTTCAAAGCCTTCTAACTTAACGAGTTTTAAAGCTTTTTTTACTTCTTCTTCAATTTGTTCTTTTGGGTGCTTACTCATCTTTAAACCAAAGGCAATGTTATTGTAAACATTTAGATGAGGAAACAAGGCATATTTTTGAAAAACCGTATTAATCTTACGCTCATGAGGTTCAAGGGTCTTTAGGTTTTTATCATCAAAAATAATAGTGCCTTCATCCATGGTTTCAAAACCTGCAATGATCCGCAACAAGGTAGTTTTCCCACAGCCTGATGGACCTAATAATGTAATGAACTCATTTTCTTTGATGTAAAGGTCAATATCTTTTAATACCATGTCATCATCAAACGATTTTTTCAATCCACTTATTGTAACTAATTTTTTTTCCATAACTACCTCCTCAAGTAAGTTTATTTCAGGTAAACGCGCGACATAATACCCATGATTTAAGGCGTTTTTGTTTAGTATAACTAAACTCAAAGATTATTTAAAATAAACAATGCAACCTAATTATATATGAGATTTTTAATATGTCAATAAATTAACTTAAAGTTTTTATCAACAAAGAAAAAAGTCTTTCAATCATGAAAGACTAATGATGTTTTTTTCGATAAATTCTTGCCTCAAACGGTGCGAAATTAGGGTCATCTTGAGCGTTTGATTTTGTTAAGTCATTGGTTAGATAAAGTGTATAACTAGATAATTCTTTTGGTAACGCCATTGTTAGAGGAACATCTTTAAAATTTGCCAGTACGATATAAGTATGATGCAATGCTTTAGTTTTATAATTAAATGATTGCGGATGCTCAAGTTCAATAAATGTAACATCGCCATGCGCTAAAGCTTCTTCTTTTCTTAACTTAAGTAATTTTTTATAAAGATTTAATATAGAATCTTCTTCATTTAATTGACGTCTTACATTGATAATCTCATAGTTATGGTTCGTTGGCATCCATGGGGTAAATTCAGAAAAGCCACCATGCAAAGTTGAATCCCATTGCATTGGACTACGCGCATTATCGCGGGCACGATCTCTTAAAGCTTGCATCGCAACTTCATGACTAGCACCATTATCAATAAAGTTTTGATATTCAGTAAATACTTCAACATCTCTAAAATCTTCTAAGCGTTCATAATCAACATTGGTCATGCCGATTTCTTCACCATAATAAACAATAGGTGTCCCAGGTAATAAGTAAAGGGTCATGGCTAACATTTTAGCACTTTTTTCACGGTAGGTTAAGTGGTCACTACCATAGTGTGAAACAATACGTGGTTGGTCATGATTATGCCAGTAAATTGTATTCCAGCCTTTGCCTTTAAAGATTTCAATCCAATGCGCAAAACTTTGTTTAATACGTGCAACATCAATGGTTCCTTTTGCCCATTTACCAGGGGTTAAGGTATTGTATGGATCACAATCAACCCAACAATGTTCAAACTGAATTAGCATATCAAATTCATTAGAATCAAACCCAGCATACATTAGCGCTTCTTTTTTAGTTGCACCACCCGCTTCACCGACCACCATTAAATCATTGGGCTTAAAAACTTCAATTCCTAACTCTTCTAAATATTCATGGTGTTTAGGCAAACTAGAAAAATGCTCATAGCCTGGTTTAGCATCTGGAAAATCCCAATTTTTTTCAAGATGATTAGAAGCATCAACTCTAAAGCCATCTACCCCTAAATCAACCCACCATTTAATCATTGCTTTTAATTCTTCACGCATGGCTTTATTACGCCAGTTTAAATCAGGCATTTTTTTACTAAATATATGCAAATAATAAGATTTGGTTGCTTCATTATATTCCCAAACAGGACCACCAAACCAAGATATCCACTCTGTTGGACGCTTTATTTCACCTTCATTTGTTTTTTTACCTTGATGCCAAATATAATAATCATGATATTTTTCATAATCAGGGTGATTTGGATCTTTTGCGGCTAAAAACCAAGGATGTTCATCCGATGTATGATTTAAAACTAAGTCCGTAATAATTTTCATATCACGTTTATGGGCTTCATCTAATAAGCGTTTAAAATCTTCAATGGTTCCATAGTCTTCACTTACTTTGAAAAAGTCACGAACATCATAGCCATTATCATCCATGGGTGAATCATAATGTGGACTAATCCATACGGTTTGAACGCCTAAGTCTTTTAAATAGTCAAGTTTTTCAATAACACCTACTATATCACCAATACCATCATTATTCGAATCATAAAAACTTCGTAAATAGACTTGATAAATGATTGTATCTTGCCACCATTTTTTCATATATAACCTCCAAGTATTTGTCTATTATAGACTACATGAAAACGCTTTATAAATCAAATGTAAGTTCACTGTAACCATTACCACATTTTAATAAAAAATAGTCCGATAACGGACTATTTCATTATATATAAAATTCCTATAGTTCCTTTTCCACAATGACTAGAAATAACGCAGCCTGCAGAGGTTTCATAAATGTGTTTAAACTCTATATTTTCTCTAACCTCTTGATTGATATAACTTGCCATATCACTAGACATTGAATGGGTAATCATTAAAAACTCATCATCTACTAAATCCTTTTTTTCAAGAAGGTCTTTGATTAGCAATTTAACACCATTTTTAAGGGTGCCACGCGCTTTTTTACCAACAGCCATTTCACCATCAACCACTTTAATAATTGGCTTAAGTTTTAACATGCTTCCCATAAGGTTTTGAAGCCCATTAATTCGCCCACCTTTATGTAAGTAGTCAAGCGTATCAATCACAAATTGGCTTCTAACTTTTGGAATAAGCGTTTGAATAAGCGCAACGACTTCTTCTACATTTTTTCCAGCTTTAATCGCTTCTCCAGCTTTTAAAAGCAGTAACCCAGAACCACTCGATAAGTTTTCAGAGTCAATTAGATGAATCAAATCAGACTCTAACATATTTTTAGCGTTTAATGCACTATTTAATGTCCCAGAAAATTTAGAACCAATACCTAAATAAATTATGGGAATATTTTCTTTTACAAAGGGTTCAAATACTTCATAAAAGGCACCAGGACTTGCAGCTGCTGTTTTAGGTAACATGCCTTTTTCTTTAACCATGTCATACATTTCGTTTACCTTTATATTAACACCATCTAAATAAGATTCTTCATTAAAGTTAACGTATAAAGGCACAACGCTAATATCATATTGTGCTAAAAGTTCACTTGATAAATCGCACGTTGAATCGGTGACTAATTTTATCATTCTTTTCTCCATAGTAGCCTCATTTCAATGTAAATTCTTTATGTTCAATTAACGTATGATTGATAGCATCTAGCCATTTAATTTCAATATGGTCTTTATCTATCTCAAAAACTATATAACTATCATTAATCTCACTACGACTTTTATAAACCGCACCTGGATTAATCAAGTATCTGTTTTCAACTGTATCAAACGCGGCAACATGGGTATGCCCATAAAACGCAAAGTCAATGTTACTTTCTAACATGCGTTCATAAAGTTTTTCAATGCCATGTCTTATGCCATATTTATGGCCATGGACAAATAAAAACTTTTTGTTTTCAATTGTCATTTCATGTTCGTATGTAAATCCGGCATCAAACGGATAATTCCCTTTTATCGCAATGATGTCATGTTGTTCTAAAAAACTTGATTTTAATTCTGTATCCCCTAAACTAATAAAAAGTGTTGCATCCATGTGTTCTTTTAAAATAGCCTCTAATCGGTTTTTTTGTTTATGAACATCACTGAAAATAATTAATCGTTCCATCCTATCCACCCCTATTTCCTATTATAATAGCTCACTAGTTTTTTTAACTATTGATTTAATGCTTTATTTTATCTTGTGTATTTATTGATCCCATTTATCTTAGTAACGGTCGTTTAAATAATCAATCATTTTATGTAAAGCTTTAGAGCGATGAGACATTTTATTTTTTTCATTTATACCAAGTTCTGCGAGGGTTTTAGTGTAGCCAACAGGAATAAAGATTGGGTCATATCCAAACCCTTCTTCGCCTTCTAAAGCTGTATGAATATAACCGTGAAGTTCGCCCTTAAACGATTCCATGTGGCCTTCTTTATCAATTAAAACAATAACGCAGACAAATTTTGCATCTCGGTGATAAGCTGATTTCATCTGTTCAAGCATCAGTAAGTTGTTGGCTAAGTCAGTCCCCTCAGGTGAAAAGCGTTTTGAATAAACACCAGGTTTATTATTTAAGTAAGCGACTTCTAACCCTGAATCATCGGCAATCACCATTTCACGCGTATGACGCTTTAAAGCATGGGCTTTGATGAGTGCGTTTTTTAAAAACGTATCCCCAGTTTCTTCAATATCATCCATATGAAAATCCCGCAATGAAAAAACTTCAAACCCTAAAGGTTCTAGCATTTTTTCATACTCTTCAAGCTTACCTAAATTTGCGGTTGCAACAACTATTTTCTTCATTTTATCACCTACTAAAAAAGCCTTAAAAAAGGCTTATTTTGCACACCAAGAAGAGAACTTTTGCAAGTCTGTGTTTTTACCCACAAGTAAAAGTTGATCTTTTTCTACAAAGGCTTCTTCAGGCCCAGGAATGATGATATCATTGCCACGTTTAATCGCAACGATATTAATACTATAACGGTTTCTTAAGTCTAAGTTTACAACCGTTGTATCAACAATTTTTGATGTTGCTTCTATAACGATAAAACTATAAAACTCATTTAAATCATAAAATTCTAAAATATTGTTTGTCATAATACGATGCGCAAGTCTTTTACCAGTAAGTTGTTCTGGTTGAATGACTTCATCAGCGCCTAAACGTTTAACAACTTTTTCATGGTATTCATTTTGAACTTTTACGGTTACTTTTTTCACACCAAGCTCTTTTAAGATAAGCGTTGTTAAGATGCTATCTTCAATATCTTTCCCGATTGCAACGATGACATGATCGATACTTTGAATCCCTACTTCTCTTAATGCTTCTTCATCGGATGTATCTAATACAACCGCATGGGTTGCGATTTTTGCAATTTTATTAATTCGTTGTTCATCACGGTCTATTACTAAGACTTCATAGTTACTTTTAACCAGTTCTTCAAAGACACTTGTTCCAAAACGCCCTAAGCCAATAACCGCAAAGGTTTTTTTAGCCATTTATTTCACCCTCTAATAGATATATTCTTGATATAATGATATCATAAAAGCGCTTTATGTCAATTGAATGGGGTATTTTAGTTCTGAATTGTTTGGATTTTTTAAAACTATGATATAATCATTTTGGAGGGACATCATGAATAAAAAATCATTAGTATTTAATTATCAAATCATTGTAATTTATATTTTAGCTTTTATAACATTAATCTTTAGTCAAATTATCGTAAGTCTATTTATTGATATTGAATCTTTAAGTTCAGCACAGTTTTATTTTGTGAATGCATTAATGAACCTATTTTTATATGGTGGATTAACGGTTATCTTTTTATGGTTCGCACGTATTTACTTATTTAAAAATCAATGGGTTTATTTTACTCGTAATTTAGCCTATAGTATTTTATTATTTGGACTCGGTATGTATTTACTTTTTGCAGCAAATTTCGTTGCGGCTGGGGTATTAGAACTTGTGAGTGGTCCAATAGATCCTGCGAATCAAAATGCTATAAATGAACTTTTAAAAAGCGGTCCAGTCAATGCTTCTTTAGTCTTTATGTTTGCAGTATTATTTGCCCCATTTGTTGAAGAAATTGTCTTTAGAAAAGGTGTTTATGGCTTAATTAACGCTCGTTTAAATACTGTTTTTGCAATCCTTGGTAGTGCGTTAATTTTTTCAGTTATTCATGTAACTGGAGAAATGACTGGCGTTTTAACTGGGGCTAGCTCAATAGGTCAACTATTATTAACAGCTTTCCCTTATTTTTTACTTGGGAATGTTTTAGCATTTGTCTATTATTATTCAGGTAAAAAGATATGGATCGTCATTTTTATGCATATGTTGTATAATCTTCTTAGTTTACTTGCATCGTTTATGGTATAAAAAAAGCCAGAAAACTGGCTATAAGTATTTTAGTAACGTTTCATCTTGTGATTGATGCATTAAGCGTTCTATTTCTGGGGTTATGATTAACCCCTTTTGTTTTGCTTTAATTAGGTCGATTACGGGATAGTTTTTATTGACAATCGCATAAAATAGGGCGTCTTTCTTTGCTGCATCAATATTATAAAGATTTGCATTTTTTTGAAGCAAGGCTTCAATTAAACTCGTATCATTACTCATTAATGCATAAAATAGAGCTGTGTTTGAAAACATATCCTTTTGATTGATGTCATCCATTTTATGCAAATAAGCTAACGCTTCATCAACAGCTTTAAAGCGAATGGCACGGTGCAAAGGATAATTGCGATCATTACGCTGAATATCTGGGTTATTTTTAAAACGAGTGAATTTGATTACGGCATCAAAATATTCTTTTTGTTGGGCAATATCATAAGGCGATTGGCCAAAATGATCCTTATCATAACTATTAAGTCCAATATGAAGCATCACATCAACGAGTTGGTCCATATTTGTGTGCATGGCATAGTGAAGCGGCGTTTGCCCATAAATATTGGTTTGATGGGCATTGACACCAAGTTCTAAGAAACGCTCAAAAATGCTTGGTAAGCCATGACTTGATACTAGATGCATTACAGATTCTTTTTTATCGTTTAATAGGTGGATGGGCGCTTTATGATCGACTAAATAATTAACTACTTTAAGTTTTTTACTTTTTACAGCATGCATTAAAACATGTTGTCCTTCTGAATCCACTTCATACAAAGAAGCACCCTTAGATACTAATGCTTTCACTGTATCAAGATCCCCTTTAATTGCAGCATGCATAAGTGGGGTTTCATGTTTTTTATTTTTGGCATTAATATCGACGCCTTTTTGCATCAATAAGCGTACCATGAATGCATCCCCTAAATAAGCAGCAATGTGTAAAATCGTATCATGATAATAGTTTTTTAATTGGATATCTATGCCACATTCAATCAAGTAAATTAAAGCATCATGCGCTTTTTGTCGAACGGCATAAAAGGCAAGGTTTTGACCTCTAGAGTCTAATGCATTAATCAGGGTTTCATCGTCAAAACTTTTAAGCAAACGATAATCATTTTCTTTGATAGCTGCAATCATAGCATCTGAAATTACGACATTATTCATAGATTCACCGTCCCTATATAAAGGGTATCATAAGTACAAAAAAAATACCATGTTTTCTATGGTATTTTTTTATTAAATATTATAAATTATCTAACTGCGTCTTTTAATACTTTACCTGCTTTGAATGCTGGAGATTTTTGAGCGTCGATATGGATTGGCTCACCAGTTCTTGGATTGTGACCAACACGTGGTTTACGATCTCTTACCTCAAATGTTCCAAAACCTGTTAATACAACTTTTTCTCCTGAAGCTAATGCTTCTTGAATAGTTGAAAGAGTAGCATTTAAAGCTGCTTCAGCATCTTTTTTTGTTAATCCTGATACTTCTGAAATTTTAGCAACTAATTCTGTTTTGTTCACGATATTACCTCCTTATTGGTTTTAACTAGGCTTATTATAGCAAGTAAATATACAATATGCAAGAAATTTCAATGAAAAAAGCGAAAAAAAAGCCTAAATTTAGGCTTTTATTCTGGTTTTTGAGTTCTTTCTAAGAGATTTTGTAGCGCTTTTTTTGGTTCAACACGATTAAATACAACATTGTAAATCGCATGGATAATTGGCGTATCTAGTTTAAATTCTTGGCTTAAATGATAGGCAGCTTCACAAGTTCTTATACCTTCAACTACCATTGTCATGCTGTTTAATGTCTCATTTAAGTCTTTTCCTGTCCCAATTTTGTATCCCGCTTGATAATTTCTTGAATGAGGCGAGGTGCAAGTAACAATTAAATCGCCAACACCTGTTAATCCCATAAGGGATTCTTTTGATGCGCCAAAGTGCTCATAAATTTTTCCCATCTCTACAAGGCCACGTGTCATAAGTGCAGCACTCGCATTATCGCCTAAACCTTGACCACGTAAGAGTCCTGATGCAAGCGCAAAGATATTTTTTAGTGCGCCACCGAGTTCAGCACCGATTAAATCGGTACTAGAATAGACTCTAAAATAGTCGGTATTATGAAAAAGATCTTGAACGCTTTTTGCGTTTTCTTCATTTTTACTAGCACTTGTTATAACAGTAATTAACCCTCTTATAACTTCTTCTGCATGACTTGGTCCACTTAAAGCAACAAACCCTTTAAAATATTTGCTTGGAATCATTTCTTCAAAGATTTCTGAAACACGTTTAAAGGTTTCAGGTTCTATCCCTTTTGCGGCATTGACAAAAAGTTTTTCTTCTTTTATATAAGGTAAAGTACTAGCGATGGCTACACGTAATACTTTTGTTGGAACTACAAATAATAAAAGGTTAGAAAATTCGACCGCTTTTTTTAAATCTGTGGTTGCTTTAATATCTTTTGGAATGTATTCATTTAATTGTAAACATATATGTAAGGTATTAATCTTTTCAACAATTTTTTCATTAACATCATAAACTAAAACATTATGATTATTATCAGAAAGTACTTTCGATAATCCTAATCCCCAAGAACCGCCACCAATAATGGTTATATTCATTTAATCACGCTTTCTTAATAAGATTTTAATCGGAGTTCCAGAAAAGCCAAATGCTTCTCTTAGTTTATTTTTTAAATAACGTTCATAACTAAAATGAAGCCATTCAGTATTATTGACGAACAATACAAAGGTTGGTGGTTTTTGCGCCACTTGAGTTGCATAGTAAGCTTTAATGATGCCCCCATTATGGGTTTTAGGTGGATTCATTTGAAAGGCATCACTTACTACATCGTTTAATACACTTGTTTGCACACGTTTATTATATTGTGCAAAGACTTCATTAATTATAGGAAATAAGGTATGTAATCTTGAAGTTGTTTTTGCTGATAAAAAGACGATAGGTGCATGTGATAAATATTGAAAATGAGCCCGTATAGTCTCTTCCCATAAATTCATTGTACGCGTATCTTTTTCAACTAAATCCCATTTGTTAACGACAATAATAACGGCTTTTCCAGCTTCATCAGCGTACCCAGCAATTTTTTTATCTTGTTCGATGATGCCAGTAGCGCCATCAATAAGAATTAAACAAATATCACTTCTGTCAATAGCTGATAAGGCTCTTAAAACACTATATTTTTCAGCATTCTCATAAACCTTACCACGTTTTCTAAGACCCGCTGTATCAATAACAACATATTTTTGATCATCACGTTCAAACATGGAGTCTATGGAATCTCTAGTAGTCCCTTCAATCTCACTAACAATGACTCGGTTTTCTCCTAATAAAGCATTCGTTAGAGAACTTTTTCCAACATTTGGTCTACCAATAAGACATAGTTTTATGCGATCTTCTTCGTATGGATCTTCAAATTCTTCTGGCATTAAGGCAATGACTTGATCAAGCAAATTCCCTATCCCTACGCCGTGAATACTACTTATTGGAATCGGTTCACCTAATCCTAAAGCATAAAATTCATATAAGGTATCTGAAAAGTGTAGATCATCAACTTTGTTTACAGCTAAAACAACGGGTTTATTGGCTTTATAAAGTAATTTAGCAATCGTTGAATCAGCTTCTGTAATGCCTGCATGACTATCAACAACAAACAAAATAACATCGGCTTCATGAATAGCGATTTCTGTTTGAGCTTTGATTTCATGGATAAAAGGCGCATCGTCAAAATCGATGCCGCCTGTATCTATGAGATTAAAATGTTTGCCTAACCACTCAGCTTTTGCATACAAGCGGTCTCTAGTTAATCCTGGGGTTTCATCAGTGATAGATAAACGTTCACCGATAATCCGATTAAATAGCATACTTTTGCCAACATTAGGTCTACCTACTATGGCTATTTTTGGAAGCATACTAACACCTACTTAAATGATTTAAGTTTCTCTGCGAAGAGTTCTCCTAAGGTTTGAGATTGATCTTCTTTACTTTCTTTTCCGTATTTATTAAATTCGTCTCTTAATTGTTTTTCATCGTAAGCTTTTTTACTAATAACCATTTGCCACTGACGTTTGTCAAATTTTTTCACAATGGCTTTAATGACATCATCGGTTTTTAATACTTCTTCAACACTACCGATTCGTTTTTCTACGACCTCACCAATAGGTAAGAACGCTTCAACTCCAAAGACTTCTACGATTGCCCCATTAGATTGGAAACTTTTTACTTGTCCTGAAACGGTTTCTCCAACTTTAACATTAATATCTTCCCAAGGGTTATATTCTAAATGTTTTTTAGATAAGGTCATTTTTTTAGCTTTTACATCGATGTTTAGTATTCTTAAAGTCAACTCACTACCTACTTCTACTTCACCTGCTAGATTATAGCGAGGATCCCAAGAGTAGTCATAACGATTAATCATACCAACAACATCTTTTTCAACTTCAACTAACATACCAAACTGCATTTTTTTAACAACTTTACCAGTAACCGTTTCACCTGGTTTATGGTTTTTCGCAAAAGCTTCCCAAGGGGTTTCTTCTAAAGCTTTCATCGATAATGAGCGTTTATTATTTTTTGCTTCGATTACTTTTACGGTAACTTTATCGCCAATGTTTAAAACATCATTGACGTCTTTAATATTATGATGTGAAATTTCTGAAATGTGAAGTAATCCTTCAACTTGACCAAAGCGAACAAACGCTCCATAAGGTTTAATTTGTGAAACTTCGCCTTCTAAAACATCGCCAACATTAATGGTTTCAAGTTCTTTTTTCTTTTCTTCTTTAAGAGCATCTTTTGCGACGATTTTGTGAGAAACAACAACTTTATTGCGTTTAATTTCTATAACTTTAACTGAGAGAGTTTTCCCAATGTATTTTTCTGGATTGTCAATAAAAGTAACATCGATTTCTGCCATAGGCATGAAAATTCTTTCAAAGCCAAGTGCACTAAGGATGAGTCCTCCTTTGTTTGCATTAATGACTTTAGCATCAAACGCTACTTCATCATTAAAATATTGTTGTAATAAATCAAAAGCTTCTTTTTCTTCAATCTCAATACGTGATAGTAAGACAATCCCTTTTTCATCGTCAACTTTCTTGACAATAACGTCTAAAGTGTCCCCTTCTTTAACCATCTCTTTACATGAATCAATAGGTTTTTTTGTTAATTCATTTTTGTAAATGGTTCCTTCTGTGGTGTAGTTAATGTCTAAGGTAACTTCATTATTGGTAACTTTGTAAACTGTCCCAGTAATTTTAGCCCCTTCTTTTACTTTTCCGATTTTAAATTCCATATGGTTTCATCCTCTCTAACTTTTGCTTTTATCGCTTCAATGACCTCTTCGATTGACATATCTGAAGTATCAATAATGGTTGCATCGTCTGCTGGTTTTAGTGGACTGTGAACTCTTGATGAGTCAAAGTCATCTCTTGCTGCTATTTCTTTTTGTAACTCGTCTAATGTACTGTGAATACCACGTTCGATATTTTCTTTGTAGCGTCTTCTTGCTCTTGTTTCAACGTTAGCTGTTAAAAAGAACTTATAATCAGCATTTGGTAAAACATTATAGCCAATATCTCTTCCATCCATCACGACATTTAATCCATCGGCAATTTCTTGTTGTCGTTTGACGGTTTTTTCTCTTACACAAAGATGAGAAGAGACTAAAGAAACTTGATTAGAGACTTCTCTAGATCTTATTTCTTGGCTAACATCAACGCCATCCATATATAAGTGATCATCTTTATAATCAAAACGCGTTTGATCAATGAAATCAAAAGCGTCTTCATTAGTAAGATCTATGTTTAAGCGCATTGCCTTTAAGGTTATCGCTCTATACATAGCCCCTGTATCGATGTGGGTGAAGTTAAATGCTTTTGCGACGAGTTTAGCAATCGTGCTTTTTCCGCTTCCAGCAGGACCGTCGATTGCAATCTGAATGGTCTTCATTGAATCACCTCTTTAAAATCATAAATATTATATCATAGATAGGGCTTATTCAATAACCTAAATTCGATTAGTTTTTAGGAAGTGAGTTAATCAGGATTTAGTGCCCTTAATAAAGGGGTTTGATTTAAGCTTAGTACGAACAAGTAAAATCATGCTTGCTAATGTAAGCGCTTTTTGATATACTCTTTACATATAAATTGGTTACACGGAGGGAAAGTATGACATTATTTTTAACATTGTCACTTATATTTAGTATTTTAGCGATGGCTTACGCGGTGATCCTTTTTTTAAAGATCAAAAGGGTACCTAAAGGCAATAAGCGTGTCGAAGAAATCTCAGGGTATATTCGTGAAGGGGCTATGGCTTTTTTAAAACGTGAATATACGATTTTATCAATGTTTGTCTTAAGTTTATTTATTATTATTTGGTTAGCGATTAATCTTTATACAGCCTTAGCCTTTGTCCTTGGGGCTAGTCTTAGTGGGTTGGCTGGATATTTAGGAATGCGCGGTGCGCTAGCGGCAAACTCTCGAACAGCTACGAGTGCACGTGATGAGGGCATGAACAAAGCTTTAGATATCGCGTTTAGCGGTGGCGCAGTTATGGGTATGGCAGTTGTTGGTTTAGGTCTTGCTGGATTAATTGTTGCTTACATTGTTGGAATTAACGGCTTTGGTTATTTAATTGATCAAGCAAGTGATGTTAATATAAAAGCCTTTATTCAATACATTACAGGCTTTGGTTTAGGGGCATCAAGTATTGCGTTATTTGCGCGTGTTGGTGGAGGTATTTATACAAAAGCTGCTGATGTTGGTGCCGATTTAGTGGGTAAAATTGAACAAGGTATTCCAGAAGATGACCCAAGAAATCCTGCGGTTATTGCAGATAATGTTGGGGATAACGTTGGCGATGTGGCAGGGATGGGTGCTGATTTATTTGAATCTTACATTGGTTCAATTATTGCTGCGATTACCCTTGGGGCATTACTTGGTAGTGAATATAATTTAGAATGGGCATTATTCCCTATTTTCTTATCTGCAGTAGGCATTATTAGTGCCATTGTTGGAACGATTACTGTACGTACTAAACAAGCCGATTCGCCACATAAAGTACTTAAAAAGGGTACCTATTATGCTGGCTTTGTATTTTTTGTTTTTACTTTAGGGTTAACTTGGTATTATGTTAATCAAGGTTGGTTTGAAAATTTCGGCGCATTTTTTGCGATTATTTTAGGCTTAGCGGTAGGTATCATTATTGGCTTTATTACAGAAATGTATACATCAAGTGACTATAAGAAAGTTAAAGAAATAGCCAAACAATCAGAAACTGGCCATGCAACCAATATTATTGGTGGATTGTCAATTGGTATGGAATCAACTGCGATTCCAATTATCTTATTGAGTATTGTCATTATTTTAGCTTATTCAGTGGCAGGATTATACGGGATTGCGCTTAGTGCTGTAGGCATGCTTGCGACAACTGGAATGACGATTGCTATTGATGCTTATGGTCCTATTGCTGATAATGCTGGTGGGATTGCTGAAATGTGTAATATGGACCCTAGTGTTCGTGAAATTACGGATAAGTTAGATAGTGTTGGAAATACGACTGCAGCGATTGGTAAAGGCTTTGCGATTGGGAGTGCCGCGTTAACTTCACTAGCCTTATTTAGTTCATTTATTCAAGCGGCTAACTTAGCGGTTATTGATATTGCCTCACCAAAAGTGATTGTCGGTATTTTAGTTGGTGCGATGCTTCCGTTTTTATTCAGTTCTCTAACGATGTCTAGTGTTGGGCGTGCCGCAAGTAAAATGATTGAAGAAGTTAGAAGACAATTTGTTGAAATGCCAGGGATTATGAGCGGTGAACAAAAACCTGATTATGCTCGTTGTGTTGATATTTCTACTAAAGCTGCCTTAAAAGAAATGATTATTCCTGGTATGCTAGCAGTTGCTTCACCTTTACTAGTTGGCTTTTTATTAGGTAGTGAAGCTTTAGGCGGCCTGCTTGCTGGGGCATTAGCTAGTGGAATTAGTATGGCAATCTTTATGGCAAATAGTGGTGGTGCTTGGGATAATGCGAAAAAATTTATTGAAGAGGGTAATCACGGGAATAAAGGTAGTTTTGCCCATAAAGCGAGTGTCACAGGTGATACGGTTGGTGATCCATTTAAGGATACCAGTGGACCAAGTATCAATATCTTAATTAAATTAATGACTATTATTAGTTTAGTCTTTGCTACATTATTTGGTAGTGGCATTATTTAAAAAAATAAACCCGAAAATTTCGGGTTTTTTTATAAGCGTTTAAGCAAATTAATATAAAAGGCAACGCACTCTATAAAATGGTCTTGCTTGATTGCTTCATTTACACTATGAATGCTTGCACGGGCAGTTTTGTTCATACGGATTGGACTAAAACGATAAACATTGTCACTAATACGGTCATAATGTCTTGAATCGGTAGTAGCCATCATTAAGTAAGGTGAAGGGATAGTATTAGGAAATATTTCTAAAATGGTTGCTGTGATTTTTTCATAAGCTTCATCCATCTTGCTGATGCTTGGTGGATTCATCGCATATTGTGTTATAACTTCAATTTGAGGGTCATTAATGATTTTCTTCACTTTTGAAATGATTTTATCGGTGGTTTGTCCTGGAAGTAAGCGATAATTTATCCCAACACTAGCCCGCGTAGGCAGCACGTTAATGGCTTCACTCCCTTTCATCATTGTAAAAGCTTGAGTAGTTTTTAGAAACGATAACATCTCTTTACCTTCTTTTTTAGCCATTAACTTAATGAGTGGTTCAAATAGCCACATATTCGCAAAGATAAAGCGGATTAATAAATGTCTTGAATGCGACGCTAAGGTTTGAAACATTGTTAATGGGACCTCACCCATCACTAAAGGAAAGTTACGGGGTTTATTAAGTTTATTGACGGCTTTACTTAATAAAGTGATGGCTGTTTCTTTAGGGGGAATGGCCGCGTGACCACCACTGGTAGACACGCTAAGTTCTAAACTTAATACACCTTTTTCCGTGGTTCCAATCATCGCAACTGATTCATGAACACCTGGGAATGGTTTTTCTATTACTGCACCGCCTTCATCTAATACAAAGGCCATTTTTATACCTTGTTCTTCAAAATAACTTACAATGTTTTTAGCACTTGCACCATAAACTTCTTCATCCCCACCAAAACATAAATACAAATCATTTTTAAAGTCTAAGCCTTCTTTTAAATGGTGTTCAACACTTTCCATGATGGCACACAAGGTGCCTTTAGTATCTAATGTTCCACGACCATAAATCGCGTCATCTTTTATTTCCCCTAAAAATGGATTATCTTCCCATACTCCGTTTTCGGGTACAACATCATAGTGAGACATCAATACTGAAGGGGCATCGCTTGATGCGCCTTTAAGTTTATAAATAATCCCTAAGGGTTCTATTGGAATTAAAGTCGCATGTTTGTTGATAAGAGGATATCGTGTTTTTAAATAATTTTTGAAATCGTTAAAAACTGCGTGATCTATTAAGTTAATATTAGGGTTTGAAATGGTTTTAAACTTAATCATGCTTTTCAATGATTCAATGGCATGGTCTTGATCAAAGGTTGGGTGGTTTTTAGCTTGATCAACAAACGTTTTTTTAAAACGGATTGTGTTTATACTCATAAGCACAAAAATAAGTATAATGGCAATGATGATTAATTCTGTCATGATAGGTCTCCTTTTTTATAAAGTATTCTAGCGGTGATGATGGCGATTACACAACTAACTGGAATAAATATTCCAACTAAACTCGCTGAATTTGGGATAACTAAGAATAAAATAATCATAGTAATCATGGAAGGGAGCGCTAATTTAATATTTTGAATCATATAGATCATTCCCAAAGCGCCAAATAAAGCAGGTATGGTATTATCAAAAGCCGGTTTTAACGTTTCTGATTCTAAAATAGGGGTTAATGGGATAATCAGTAAAGCACCCGACATGATAATAAGGGTTGTGATGATTGAACTTGCAGCAATTGCGATGGTGGAAATAACTTCACCTTCTTCACTAGCCATTTTCACATTTTGATTGAGCATTGCTTGCATAGCAACCGGTACTTTCAAATTGGTTAGGTTTCCTGTTACAAATCCTAAGTATGTCCCACCGCTACCTAACATGGGTGAAAATGTAAAAACTTCAATCGTTGTGACAAACCAAAAAATAATCGCAGTTAAATAAAATCCATATAAAAATTCATCAAGCTTTGGCCATGTATTAAAGCCAATGCTTACCGTAATTGGTACTAACAAGGTTAAGCCTAATGCGCTAAGCATCCAAATTCTTCCAACGTGATGAACTTTATCTTGATAATTTTTCATCGACTTACCCCCAAACTTGCATAAACAATGGCTAAAAGCATTGCCCCAATCATACTAATGGGAATTGCATAATTTTTTAACCAATTAATCTTGGTTTTTTTAATAATCACACCAATACCTAAAATAAAGACTGCACTAGTTAAAAAAGTTAAAATGGATAAAAATGAAAAATAGGTTTCTTGAGTTCTTTCATCTACTCTTGGCGCGATAACAAAGCCTAAAAATGATGCAATCATCCCAATAAACATAGCTTGCATGAAAAGCTCACCCCACCTGTGATCTTTAGAATTCATTGCTAAAACTTTGCCTTGAATCTTTTTTAAAAATAAAGGAATAATAATCATCGGTGGCATCACCCCAAAGGTCATAACCCATACAACGGTTACAAACATTCTTGGGTTCGTAATAGTTTCTCCCATGCTTGCATCAAATACTTGAGTCACAACATTAATGGTTGCTGGTAGTTCATAAGTAACCGCACCTAACACACTTAAACGTATCCAAGGGATGATTACCCCTAACGTTTTGGATAAGATTAAAAGTCCTAATAATATAGCAATACTAGGGGCTAAACTAAAAATCATCGATTCAATAACGGTTTTTTGCAAACTTTTTTTGCTGAATCCTAACTCTAAGGCTCTTCGTTGAGCCATTCTCATGAAATAAATCGATTGAGCTAATACAAAAACGACAACGATAACACCAAGAACAATTAACCAAGGGGCAAGCAGATTCATTAGATCACTCCTATATCTTTATACGTTTTATTATAATATGGAATGAACAAGTTCTATCTAAAAAATAAAAAAAGTTGCTTTTTAAGGCAACTCTTTAGGAAAATGTTTTTTTATAGGTTCTTTTACTTTTTTATTGACGATGTAAAAATCGTGAATATAAATCATGATTTTAATGCCGGTAAGGATTAGTAGTAAGCTTAAGGTAACATCTTGTGCAACAATTTCGCCATCTGCAATAATTTGTTTTAAGAAGTACCCTCTTTTTTCAATCGTTGTATAGGTACCATTAATACTGTAAAGTTCATTTAAGTAATAAAGTTTTGCGACTAAGACAACCGCAAAGCCATAAATTAAGGCAAATCGTCTTTGTTTTTGTAACATTAAGTAAATAAGTAATGCGGCATAAATAAGCGTTAAGTAAGGAAAATACGTTTGCGTTTGCCCAATATCAATGAAGTCAAAGCGAATAAGCAAAAAATCACTAGAAATATTAACACTAGATGCCGCTTCAGGTAACCGAAATGGATTGTATCCTGAAAAAACAACTTGCAGCACAATTAGTAAAACCAAAAAGGCAATGTCTTTTTGATAATGGTTTAATTTTTTCATAATTCACCTCATTATACGTCAAGAATATTGTATCATATGGGCTTAAGTTGCGTTTGTAATTAACCGATTCTTAACAAAGTTATTGTTTAAAACGATTGGCTAGATGCACTAATGTTTTATATTCATGGGGTTTAAGTAACCTAACATCACCCTTAGCTAAATCTTTTAAGGTAATGATGCCGAAGCGAACGCGCTTTAACTTTAAAACCTCATGTCCAAAGGTTTCAAACATTCTTTTTACTTGATGATATTTACCTTCAGTAATGATGATAGTAAGTTTAGTTTGTTCTTTTTCTTTGATATAACTAACATTTTTAATGCGTGCACGTTTAGTGGTTTTACCATCAAGTTTAATGCCTCTTTCAAGTTTTTTACTAGTTTCTTTGCGTAAAAATCCTTTTATCGTAACTTCATATTCTTTTTCGATACCACTTTTAGGGTGAATCATTAAATTGGTAAAGTCCCCATCATTGGTTAAGATTAGAACCCCACTTGTATCGTAATCCAAGCGGCCTACAGGATATACTCTTGTATCAGTTGGCATTAAATCTAATACTGTTTTTCTGTTGAGTTCATCGTTTGTAGTGCTTACATAGCCAACTGGTTTATATAAAACATAATAAACAAGATTTTCTTTACTTAAGACTTCACCATTTACTTCAATCGAATCTTTTTTTGATACTTTTGACCCAAGTTCTGTGACGATGACACCATTAACCTTAACTTTGCCTTCGGTGATCAGCGTTTCAGCTTTTCTTCTTGAACAAAGACCGCTTTGGGCAATTACTTTTTGTAAACGATCCATTAAGCAACACCCTCTGCGACTGGGTCTTCATCCATGTCTTCTAATTCTTTAATGCGAACATGAACGTATTTTATACGACGGTTTTTAATTTGTTTCACAACAAAACTAACTTGTTTAATGGTTGGTTCTTCTTCATGGTGGAAACTTACAATGCGTTGATTGATGGTATGAGACATATCAACTTCAGGAATATCTTCAAAAATGTCATAAAGCCATGCACCTAAGGTTTTATCTGATGAAGGTGGGTTACCAATATGTAATTCATCAAATAAATCGGCTAAGTAAATCTCTGCATTAACACCATATTCATTCTCTTTAATTTGTTTTAATAGCTCATCGCCTACATCATCATGTTCATCATAAATTTCACCGACGAGTTCTTCTAAAGCGTCTTCCATTGTGACAATCCCACTTGTGCCTCCAAACTCATCACTAACTATTGCTAAATGTGAGTTTTCACGTTGCAGGGTTTCAATAAGGGTATCAACACGCATCGATTTTGATACAAATATCGGTGATTTCATCATAGAACGAATATGAATGTCTTCTTTTTTAATAAGCGAAGTAAAAAAGTCACGTTCAGTTAAGATACCAATGACATGGTCTCGGTATTCTTCATAAACCGGTAATCGTGAAAACTGATGTTCAAAGAAAACATCTTTGATTTCTTCAATAGAATCATTCACTTCAATCGCAACCATATCAACGCGTGGCGTCATAATTTCATAGACTTTTCGTTCTCCTAAGTCAAGCACGCTTTGAAGCATTTCTGCTTCATCTTCGTCAATCGATCCTTCTTCTTCCATTGTATCAATAATGGTTTCAAGTTCATCTTCCGTTACACTAATCGTTACTCGGTTGTCTGGTTTAACGAATAAAGTTTTAATATATAAGAAGATAATTGTGATGGGTTTAAGAATTTTTATGACTAAAAATAATATGCCACTTATTTTAATAGCTAAAGTATCGGCGTGTTTTTTCGCGGTACTTTTTGGTACAATCTCACCAAATATTAAGATAATGGTAGTCATGATAAAGGTATTAGAGATTGTTACTAAGGTTTCTTGATTTTCAAATATACGGGAAAAAACACCCACACTAATACTTGCGAGGGCAATATTTGCTAGATTATTACCAACTAAAATTGTCGATAATGTTAAATCAAAATGTTCGTGAATCCAGTATGCTTTTTTGCTGCCTTTTACGTGTTCTTCAATATAATTTCTTATTCGGATGATATTCAAGCTAGAATAAACCGTTTCACTCATAGAGAAAAACGCGGATATCATTAAAAATAAAACAATTAATCCAATACTAACTAATGAAATATCTTCGACGGCTAAAAATAGCCTGGCGGCGGGAATTTCCAATTTTCATGCACTCCTTTTATGCTTTGGTGCTGTACTTACCAGTTTGTGTATTAACAATAATTTCATCATCGACTTCGATGAATAGTGGTACTTGTAATTTGTAACCTGTTTCTAATATAGCATCTTTAGTCGCATTTGTCACGGTATTACCTTTTACTCCTGGTGCAGCTTCTACGACTTTTAAAGCTACCTTTTCAGGTAAATCAACGCCTAAGATTTCTTTATCAAACGTAATGACATTAACTTCCATCATTTCTTTTAAGAAATTCAGTTGTTCAGTAATATTTTCTTGTGGGATTTCGATTTGATCATACGTTTCGTTATTCATAAATACATGCATATCTCCATTAGCATAAAGATATTGCATTTTATTTTTTTCAATCATGGCTGTTTCTACTTTTTCACCAGCACGCCATGTTTTTTCAATCACAGCGCCTGTACGTAAGTTACGCAGTTTACTGCGAACAAATGCACTACCTTTACCTGGTTTTACATGTAAAAATTCTAACACGACAAATAAATTACCTTCGTGTTGAATGGTTAATCCTGTCTTAAAATCGTTTGTTGTAATCATACTTTCACTCCTAATCTAGAAGATATTATATAAAAATAACGAGCTTTATGCAATTTATTTTAATTATTTTTCAAACCAAGAGTCATTAACAAGTTTGTTCCATCCCACAATGACCTCAGTAAAAACAAAACGTACGCGTTGTTTTTTTACCCCATGAGACATGATAAATTCAATATGTTGACCATGGTCATGTGCTTTAACATCCGCTTCAAAAATAATTGCATTTTTTGTGGTTTCTCTTAAGGTTTGAATATTAATCCCAAGAAGGCTATCTTTTTCTTCACCCTCACCAATATTTAAAATTTCTACATCGGCAACATTTTCAAATATGACAATCGCTTCATCAGATTTTTGTGCTTTAAACTTTGTGTTTTCAGGATGATTTGGCTTAACATCAACATGTGATAAGTAAAAAACAACATGTTTAGCTTCAGTTAATTGAATGCGTGATATTTGATTATTATAAAAAATAATTTCATCAAAAAAGCCTGGGGTTAAGAAATTATACTTGTTGATATATTTTTCATATAAATGCGACGTATCTTCATCCATAATTTCTTCAAGTTCAGTAATGTTGACACGATTGTTTTCAAAACTAATTTCATAATCAACAATCGCATCTTTAAAAAATCCTTTATATTTAAATAAGGTTAGAATGGTTTTAATATCTTCTTCATAAAGATTAAATTTAATCGTCATTTTATCTTCATTAGTAAAAAGCATTAAACGCTTTTCATGATCGGTTAATACGCGTTTAACTTTATCAAAAGGCATCGCAATATATTGATTTTTTAAGGTTTGTTTAATCATTGCTTTGTCTGTGAAATATACATTTTGTCGCTTATAATAAATGATGTAATAAATCGGCAAGAATAAGCATAGTAAAGTGACCACAATCATAAAGGCTATAGGTACTGAATTGGTTTCTAAAACATTGAATAATTCTAATATAAACACAGTCAAAATTAACACAAATAATCCAAGTAAAATATACGCTTGTTTATTTATCGGTTTAATAACTTTAAAATGTTTGTAATGTGCTAATGGTTTTTTAAATATACTAAAATATAATGCCTCTACTTGTTTCATGGATTCACCCCAATAAATATGATCAATTAGTTGCCCTAAATCGTAAATGTTTAATCGATGCTTATATTATATCACAAACACTATGAAACGTTAGTCTTTCTAATGATTTTATTGATTTTATATCCGTTGACAAAGATGGTTTATATCTTTATAATAACGTTGAATGGAGGCATATGATGGAAACATTTTTACAATATTTTATACCCATTGTTTTAGGGCTTTTAATTGGATGGTGGCTTTCAACAAGAAAAGACCGTAAGTTAAGTGCATTAAAAGTTGAAGCCTTAGACTTAGAAACCTTTAAGAAAAACATGCGTAAAGGTCAACTCATTGATATTAGAAAACAAAAAGCATTTGAAGTAAATCATATAAAAGGCTCAAGAAATTTTAGCCCTTCTTACTTAAAACGTAAACATCAAACCCAAGTAAGAAAAGATCAAGCTTTATTTTTAGTTGGCAATAAAGATGCTTTAAGCAATAAGGTTGGAAAACAATTAACAAAAAAAGGGTTCACTCATGTTTATTATCTTAAGGGTGGATTTAATACTTATATAAATGAATAAGATGTTAGCAATTTTGCTAACATCTTTTTTAGTCGGTTAATTCTATGCTTTCAAAATATATTTCTATGACTTCTTTTAAGTTTGATTCAATCATTAAATGAAGTCTATCGCCTTCATTTCTTATATCTAAATCATGGATGATTAATAAATGATCTTTTACATGGCTTGATACAATATTAAAGGCATGAATGTTTTTAAGTCTTAATGTAACTAAGGTATCATGCGATAAAAGAGGGTTCACTTGAGATAAGATTTCTATATTTAGCGTAATGCGTGTTGGTTCAATCTCGATGCTTTTTAAATAGCCATCATGAAAGATTGGCGGACCGCCTAGTTTTTTAGCTAAAGACGTTTTTTTAATGACATCTAATGCATACATCACTTTACCTCCTAGTACTTTTTAATTATTATACCTTAAAAGCGAAACACCATCAAGATTCGTATTGATAACCTTTTTGAGTAAAGTAGGCTTTATTTTTTAATAAGCGATTGTATAAAGGGGTTGGTAAGGTCGCTTTTTTAAAGGTTCTATCCGGTTCTTGTTTATGTTTAATCGCATCTCCCCATAAGGGATCACTTAATAAAACAGTTCCACCGGCTAATAAATCATACCCTTTTTTTAAGGCATCTTCTGCATCAGAAGCTCTCTCAATACCCCCTACACCAATAAGCGGTATGTCATGATTTAAAATCTTTTGAATATGAGAAACAATCATCGTTTGATCGTTTGGATCACGCATTGGGGTTTGGTCATAGCGTCCAAGACTTATATGAAGATAATCTAGTGGTAAGGTTTTTAAGAGTTTTATGAGTTCTAAAGTATCTGAAAGCTTAATGCCTGGATTTTCTATTTCTTCTGGTGAAAAGCGATACCCTAAAATAAATGGTTTATTGGTTGATTTCATGGCTTCATGGGATTTTAAAATAAGCATTTTAATAAACGTCATGCGCTTCTTAAGAGAGCCGCCAAATTCATCGGTTCTTCGGTTAGAATGTGGCGAGAAAAACTGTTGGATTAAATACGTATTTGCGCCATGTAACTCAACGCCATCAAACCCAGCTTCAAGTGCTCTTTTTGAGGCTTTAGCAAAATCATCAATGGTTTGATACACTTCTTCATTACTTAAAGCTCTTGGGGTAACTAATCCTTCCCGTGGTGCTTTTACAGCACTTGCACTTACAATGTCCTTTGGGTCATTGAATAAACTAGGTAAGTTCATGCGTCCGCCGTGATGAAGCTGAACTACCGCTAATGCGCCTTCTTCTTTAATCGCTTTGGCAAGGTTTGCCATAGAAGGAATAAATGTATCTTCCTTTAAAGATATTTGTAAGTCAAACGCTTGGGCTTGATCATTAACACTCGTTGCGGCAGTAATAACCATGCCTAAGGTTTTACTTCTAAGGTTATAATAATTTAATTCTTCATCTGAAACCGTAAAATCTTCATTTGAACTATAGGTTGTCATTGGTGCCATGACTAAACGGTTTCTCATCGTCATACCATTTTTAAATGTGTAAGGTTCGACTGTTTTCATGATATCACACTCCTAAAGCCATTATAGCATAACGTAGCCCTCAAATAAGATTTAATACTCATAAAAAAAAGATAGAATAAAAGCGTTTTCATTTTAGGGTTTATTTTTATGAATGGATTGTGTATAATGAGTTTATCAAGCTATAAGGAGTCCTAATATGAAAAATAATTATATGGCAGAACCATACAGAATTAAGATGGTTGAGCCGATTAAAAAAACGAGCAAGGCTGATCGTTTGACTTACCTTAAAAACGCAGGGTATAACCCTTTTTCTTTGCGAAGTGAAGATGTTTATATTGATTTATTAACCGACTCTGGAACTGGCGCGATGAGTCAAGAACAATGGGCTGCGATGATGCGTGGGGATGAAGCATATGCAGGAAGCCAAAGTTTTTATCGCTTAGAAGGTGTCGTTAAACATATCACTAACTATAAGTATTTTATTCCTGCCCATCAAGGCCGTGGTGCTGAACAAGTTTTATTACCACGTCTAGTCAACAAAGAAGGCATGATTTTTATTTCGAATATGCATTTTGACACTACGCGTGCGCATGTTGAAATTGCTAATGCTAGAGCGGTTGATTGTGTAATTGATGCTTGTTTTGATACTAGGAGTTATCATCCTTTTAAAGGAAATTTTGATTTAGAAAAATTAGAAACAGTGATTCAAGAAAAAGGCGCAGATCATGTTGCTGGGATAATTATGACCATTACTAATAATTCAGCGGGTGGACAACCTGTAAGCATGGAAAATTTAAGAGCGGTTCATGCGATTGCCAAAAAATATGGCATTAAAACTATAATTGATGGGGCGCGTTATGCAGAAAATGCTTATTTTGTTAAAAAACGTGAAAAAGGCTATGAAGCTAAATCGATACTAAGCATTGCTCAAGAAGCATTTAGTTTAGCCGATATATTTTTAATGAGCGCTAAAAAAGATGGTCTTGTTAATATGGGGGGAATCATTGCAATTAAAGACGATAAAGACTTATATGAAATGACACGAACCCACTTAGTACCAATGGAAGGTTTCCCAACTTATGGGGGGATGAGTGGTCGTGATATGGAAGCATTAGCTGTTGGACTTATGGAAGCGTTAGATGAAGACTATTTAACCCATAGAATTGATCAAGTACGTTATTTGGGCGATAAACTAAGAGAAGCAAATGTTCCTATACAGTATCCAACTGGGGGTCACGCAGTCTTTGTTGACTGTAAAGCTTTTGTCCCTCATATTCCCTTTGATCAGTTCCCAGCTCAAAGTGTTACGAATGCACTCTACATTGAAGCGGGCGTTAGAGCTGTTGAAATTGGTTCATTTTTACTTGGTAGAGACCCAGACACTAAAAAGAATTTAGAAAGTCCTTTAGAATTTATGCGTCTTACCATTCCTAGACGTTTATATACTTATAGTCATTTAGATGTAGTAGCTGAAGGAGTTATCAATGTTTATAAAAAAAGAGAAACCCTTAAAGGGTTAACGTTTGAGTATGAAAGTCCTGTTTTAAGACATTTTACTTCTATTTTAAAACCCGTCGAATAAAAAAACGCAAAGGCGTTTTTTTTGCTTATTAAAGCCAATATAAGATTTTTAAATAAAAATATAAAAATCCTTTTATTGGGTGTTGTAGTGAAAACGCTAACATGTTATAATGTATCGTGTTGTAAAAAAGATTTTTGAGGAGGAACGCATGGGACATAAGATTTTAGCCATAAACCCAGGTTCTACTAGTACTAAACTTGCGGTTTATGAAAATGAGAATTGTATTTTTAAATTAAGTGTACGACATGATACAAAAGAGATTCAATCTTTTGAACGTATCATTGATCAATATAATTTTAGAAAAGAAGCAATTTTAAACGCTTTAGATAAAGCAGATATTAAACTAAGTGATTTAGCGGCGATTGTTGGGCGTGGTGGCATGCTTAAACCAATTGAAAGCGGAACATATTACGTTAATGATGCGATGATTGACTATATCAAAAAAGCACCTCGTGGCGAACACGCATCTAATTTAGGTTGTGTACTCGCAAAAGAACTTGGGGATAAGGTCAATATTCCAAGCTTTATTGTTGACCCTGTTGCAGTTGATGAAATGGAAGATATTGCTCGTTATACCGGTATGCCTGAGATTAAACGTGATAGTTTATTTCATGCACTAAACCAAAAAGCGGTAGCTTTAAAAGCATCAAGGGATTTAAAGAAACCTTATAAATCGCTAAACTTAATTGTAGCCCATTTAGGGGGTGGCATTAGTGTTGGTGCCCATCAATTAGGACGCGTTATTGATGTCAATAATGCCCTTGATGGCGATGGTCCAATGTCTCCTGAACGAAGTGGATCTGTCCCGCTTGGTCCGTTATATAAAATGATTTTTAAAGGAGATTATACGTTAAAAGATATTCAAAGAAAAAATTATGGTCAAGGTGGATTGGTCGCTTACTTAGGGACTAATGATGGCTATGAAATTGAAAAACGTATTAAAGAAGGTGACACACAAGCTGAGTTTATTTTTAGTGTGATGTGTTATCAAATCGCAAAAGAAATCGGTAGTTTAGCCACCGTATTAAAGGGTCAAGTAGATGCGATTATTTTAACTGGTGGCTTAGCTTATGATCAACTTGCTGTTGATTTAATTAAAGAACGCATCAGCTTTATTGCACCAATAATGGTGTATCCAGGTGAAGATGAAATGGAGGCTTTAGCATTAGGTGCGTTACGTGTTTTACGCAATGAGGAAGATGCTAAAACCTATAAATAAGGGGGATAACATGATTAAAACAATTCAAGAAATTATCGATAAGGCTGTAAGTATTGAAACAAAGACATTAGTAGTCGCAGTTGCTAATGATCATCATGTCCTTGAAGCAGTGCATATGGCAAAAGAAAAAAATATTGTCAAACCAATTTTAGTGGGTGATCAAAACGCTATTTTTGAAACCCTAGAAGATTTGGGCATTGAGCATGATGGCTATGATATATTGCATATTATTGATCCTGTTCAAGCTTGTGAAGAAGCTGTAAAAATTGTTAGTCAAACTGAAGGCGCTATTTTGATGAAAGGGTATGTTGATACTGCAGTTATCTTAAGAGCTGCCCTTGATAAAGATTATGGGTTAAGAACTAAAAATCGTTTATCTCATGTCAGTGTTATGGAAATTGCTAATTATCATAAACTACTCTTAATGAGTGATGGTGCGATGAATATTGACCCTGATGTTAATGTTAAACAAGAAATCATTGAAAATGCACTCGTGATTGGGAAATCTTTAGGGATTGAGCCTTTAAAGGTTGGTGTCATTGCAGCCATTGAAAAAATTAATCCTAAAATGCAAGCGACCCTTGATGCCAGTGAACTTGTTACAAGATGTCAAAAAAACCTTATCACAGATTGTATTATAGGCGGACCGTTTGCGCTAGATAACGCGATTAACAAAGAAGCTGCTGAATATAAAGGCATTACTGACCCTATTGCTGGAGATGTTGATATGGTATTAATGCCTCAAATTGAGTCTGGTAATGTATTTTATAAAAGCATGATGTTCTTAGCCAATGCTAAAAGCGCAAGTGTCATTGCTGGGGCAAGTAAACCCATCGTTTTAACAAGCCGTGCGGATTCAACTTTATCAAAATTTAACTCGATTGCACTATCTGCATTAATCGCAGATTTAAAATAATATTTTATAAGGAGACCATGAATGAAAAAGAAATCAGATTTAACAAGCGATGTATTCAATTATTCAAATGAAGGCTTTGAACAAATCATTTACTTTCACAACAAAGAAACAGGGTTAAAAGGCATTACTTGTATTCATGATACCCGTTTAGGGCCAGCGTGTGGTGGGACACGTTTATATAATTATTCTTGTGAGGAAGAAGCGCTTTACGATGTTACTCGTTTAGCGAAAGGGATGACTTACAAAAACGCCGCTGCTGGGTTAAATATCGGTGGATGTAAAACCGTTATTATCGGTGACCCTAAAAAAGTTAAAAGCGAAGAGTTCTTCCGTTCATATGGACGTTATATTCAAAGCTTAAATGGTCGTGTGTATACAGGACAAGATATGAATATCACGTTAAAAGATTGTGAATATATGGACATGGAAACAGATTATGTATCTGGTGTTTTAAGAAAAGGTGCTGGTAGCACAACTATTTTAACCGCACGTGGTGTTTATGTTGGGATGCTTGCAGCTGTAAAAGAAAAACTAGGTAAAGATAATTTGGATGATTTAACCATCGCTTTCCAAGGGGTTGGTGCAGTTGTACAAGAGATGGTTCAATATTTACAAGAGAATCATTTAAGACGTATTTATTTTACGGATATTGATCAAGAAAAAATTGCTAAATTTAAAAAACTATATCCTCTTGCAATTTATGTTGAACCAGATGAAATTTATGGAAAAAAATGCGACATCTTCTCACCAAACGCAATCGGGGCTATTTTAAATGATGATACCATTCCTCAACTACGCACCTCAATCATCGCTGGTGCAGCAAATAATGTATTAAAAGAGGAACGTCATGGCGACATGCTTGAAGAGTTAGGGATTTTATATGCACCTGACTTTGTCATTAATGCTGGTGGCGTTATTAATGTATATCATGAAATGATTGGCTATCATGAACCTAGTGCTATTCAAACAACTGAAGGAATATATGACCGCTTAATGCAAATTTTCCATATTGCAAAAGAAGAAAAAATCCCAACCTATAAAGCTGCAAACATTCTCGCTGAGCGCCGTATTGAAAAAATGATGCGTGTTCAAAGTGATTATGTTAACGCAAGACAAAAATTCAAATGGAATATAGAATAAAAAAGCAGCTTTCTGCTTTTTTATCATAAAAGGAGCGCGCTTATGGCAACGAAAAGTCATTTATCTCGAAAAGATATTGGTCTAAAAACCCCAAATATGTATAGTCGATTCCGCACGATTATAGAAACAGCTTTTTATAAAAATAATGTTATTAAAGTGAATACTTTAGAAGAAGCCTATTACCTTGCAAAAAATTCTCCTGGTACCATTATTTCTGATTTAGAAATATATAGACCCTTAGACTTAGGGCTTCCTGAAGATGCTAAAGTCTTAATGTTTAACGATGGTGTTATTACAGGAAGACAAGCCCAAGCTAGACGTCTAGTAACTAAAGATACACTAGATCACTATGCAAACATATTACGTGATGCAACGTATGAGAATCGTTATCGGACAATGTATCATGCAACATGTGTTATTGGTCTTGATAAAGATTTTAGTGTAAAAGCGCATTTATTAATCCCCGAAGGCTTTGAAAATACACTATATTCATGGATGTTAAATTTTCAAGTATTAGATGAAGAAACACGTCTTATGTATAAAGAATCTGCACAGATTAGTGAAGGCGATATTTATTTATATTCAGATCCTGATTTCTTTGTTGATGGTTTTGAAAAAGGCATGAGTATTTTTGATAAAGAAACAAACGCTGGGGCCCTTTTAGGATTACGCTACTTTGGAGAACATAAAAAAGCTTCTTTAACAATGGCTTGGACCATTGCACAAAGAAATGGCTATACTGCTTGTCATGGTGGACAAAAACGTATAGAAATAAAAGATAAAAAACCTTATGTTATGGGCGTTTTTGGTTTAAGTGGTAGTGGGAAAAGCACCATTACCCATTCTAGACACGAAGGAAAATATGACATCACCGTCTTGCATGATGATGCCTTTATAATCTCTAATAACGATACTTCTAGTGTTAGTTTAGAACCTGCATACTTTGATAAAGTTCAAGATTATCCAACCGATAGTCCGGATAATAAATATCTTTTAACCCTTCAAAACGTTGGGGCAACATTAGATGAAGATGGTCTTATTGTTCCGGTAACTGAAGATATTCAATCAGGTAATGGGCGTGCAGTTAAAAGCAAATTTTGGACACCTGATCGAGAATATAAGTTTGAAGAAAAAGTCAATGCCATCTATTGGATAATGAAAGATGATACCTTACCACCGCTTTTAAAAGTTAATTCAAGTATTTTAGCAAGTACCCTTGGGGCAACACTAGCAACTAAAAGAAGCAGCGCTGAAGAAGGCGCTGATCCTAATAAACTAGTAGTTGTTCCCTATGCTAACCCATTTAGGTTATACCCATTAAGTCATGATTATGAAAAGTTTAAAGACTTGTTTGATCATCACAATGTGTCATGTTATATTATTAATACTGGTCATTTTTTAGGGAAAAAAATTCCACCTAGCATAACCCTTAAAGCGATAGAAAGCGTAGTTGAAGAAACGGTAACATTCAAGCCGTTTTCTCCTTTAAATCAGACAGAATACGCTGTCATCGATGGATTTACTCCACCGCTTAATGATCAAACTTATTTAGAAACTTTTAAAGCACGCATGCAAGATCGTTTAGAGTTTATTAACGGATTAGATGATTATGATAAACTAAGTGATGAAGCGATTTTAAGTATCACAAATAATTTAAGCAAATAAATGAAGGTGACAAGATGAAATTATTCGTAAGTGACGTTGTCCATGATAAAGAAATTATTGATACGGTCTTTGAGGCAAGTCAAGGCGCGATTGAGGCAACGAAAAAATATGGGGATGAATCTGTAGTAAATGGTGCTTTTGGAACGTATTTTAGTGAAGAAGGAAACCTATTAACTTTTGATAGTGTCTACCGCGTTTTTGATACAATCGATGATGCTACAAAAGCACGTTATGCCCCAAGTATTTTAGGCGCACCAGATTTTAGAGAAGCTGTGAAAGATTGGTTGTTTAAAAGCGTCGATTTAGATATTGATTGTGACATTATCGCAACACCTGGTGGGACGGGTGCATTAAGTAGTACCATTAAAAACACTCTAGCTCCAGGTCAAAGTGTCATTCATCCAAATATCGGATGGGGTCCTTATACAACGATAGCTAAGGAACAAAGAACCCCAATTGTTTCTTATGAATTATTTAATGAGGATAACAGCTTTAATATTAAGTCTTTTGAAGAAACCTGTACCAATGTCATGAATGATCAAGGTAAAGTCGTGGTTTTTATTAACGATCCCTGCCAAAATCCGACGGGGTATACCATGACAGAAAACGAATGGGCAGATGTCATAGAAGTCGCAAAAAAATTAAGTGAAAAAGGCGCATTTATCATCGTTCATGATATTGCGTATATCGATTTTAATTTACGCGGTGATGCCTATAAAAAAATCTTCAGTCAATTTGTTGGTTTACCTGAAAATATATTAACAGTTGTCACTTTTAGTATATCAAAAACCTTATCAGCCTACGGTATGCGTGTTGGCGCTCAAGTCCTTATTTCAAGTAACGAAAAAGAGCGTATTAAACTAAAAAATGCTTGTGCAAATAGTGCCCGTGGTTATTGGTCTACAGTAAATACAGGTGGGATGAAACTTTTTAGTGAGATTGCTTTAAATAAAGATCTTAAAAAAGCTTACTTAGAAGAAAAATCAATTTATGTTAAACTGTTAAAAGAACGTGCAGAGATTTTTACTAAGGAAGCTAGTGATGTTGGATTAGATATATATCCTTATAAGGAAGGCTTTTTTATCACCATTAGAGTTGACCGACAAGTCATCAAAAATGAGCTTCACTTAAAACTTAAAACCCTCAATATTTTCTTTGTAAATGTTTATGGTGGGTTAAGAGTTGCAATCTGTAGCATTCCTAAACATAAACTCATTGGTTTAGCCAAACGCGTTAAAGATGCCCTTGATGAATTAATTGAAACTAGAGAATCTTAAAAAAAATCCTTGATAGATAACCTATCAAGGATTTTTTATTAGATTCTTTCTTTTGCAGTATAGGTTGTATGCAATAAATGATGCGCTTTGTGACTACCTGGTTTTTCTAAGAAATCTTCATAAAGTTTCATGACCATTTCATTTTCATGCGATTTTCTTTTTGGTAAACTTGCATCTATTTCATATAATGCTTCACGACGCTTTTTAAGAATACCTAAATCACCATGGTGATAAGGCTGACCGCCACCACCAATACAACCACCAGGGCAAGCCATGATTTCTATTACATCAAAGTGGCTTTTACCATCACGTATCGCTTCTAATAATTTTCTTGCATTCCCTAGTTCATGGGCTATGCCAATTTTTAAAGTCATATCCCCAATATCAACGGTAGCTTCTCTTATGCCTTCAAACCCGCGCATTTGCGTAAAGTTAACTTCTTTTAACTCTTGTCCAGTTATCATTTCGTAAGCCGTACGGGTCGCAGCTTCAATAACACCACCTGTGGTACCAAATATTGCTGCTGCACCCGTAGACTCACCTAAGAGGATATCAAACGGCGTATCATTTAATTTTCTAAAATCAATCGCCGCCTCTTTTAACATACGCGCTAGTTCACGCGTTGTTATAACATAATCAACATCCATTAAACCATCTTGATTTAATTCTTCTCTTGCAGCTTCTGCCTTTTTAGCAACACAAGGCATTACAGCCACAGAAACAATATCTTTTGGTTCAATAGCTTTTTCTTTTGCATAATATGTTTTAACTAGTGCTCCTACCATTTGTTGAGGTGATTTACAACTTGATGGAACATCTAATAATTCAGGAAATTGATGTTCAATGAATTTTACCCATGCAGGACAACACGATGTTAACATCGGCAAACGTCCTTTATTTTCAATGCGATTTACTAATTCTGTGGCTTCTTCAACTATCGTTAAATCCGCGCCAAAATTTGTATCAAATACTGCATCAAATCCAATACGTTTTAGTGCAGTCACAATTTTACCTGTTGAGATTTCACCTGGTTTATACCCAAATGCTTCACCTAATGCAACTCTAACTGCTGGGGCTACTTGAACAATAACATGTTTATCTTCTTTGTTTAATCGGCGCCATACGCTTGGTGTATGATCTGCCTCAGCTAATGCGCCAGTTGGACAAACTGATACACATTGCCCACAGTACGTACAACTAGTATCGGCTAAATCAAGATGAAATGCCGTCGCTACAACAGCATCAAACCCACGTTTTAAAGGACTTAAAACACCTACGGTTTGAACTTCATCACACATAGTAACACAACGTCGACACATGATACATTTATTAGAATCTTTAATAATACCTCTTGAGGTTGAATCTTTGGGATGATCCATTTTTTCTCCTTCATAACGGATCTCTCTAATATTCATCTCATGGGCTAAAGTTTGAAGTTCACAGTCTAAGTTTTTAATACATGTTAAACAGTCTTTAGGGTGATTCGATAATAATAATTCTAAGCTTGTTCGTCTACCCATCACAGCTTTTAATGAATCTGTTTGAATACGCATTCCTTCAGTAACTTTTTCAGCACAAGAAGGAACTAAGGCACTTCTTTTTTCATCTTCAACTACACATACACGACAATTTGCGCTTTTATTTACAACACCAATGTCATGAAGATCTAAATGACATAAGGTTGGGATATGGACCCCAACTTTTTTTGCGGCCTCTAAAACGGTTGTCCCTCTTGGAACATTAACTTCAATTCCATTGATTGTCACAGTTATCATTTTATCAATTAGTTTCATGATTTCCTCCTATGGCTTCACGATTGCGTTAACAGGACATGCATCAAAGCATGCACCACACGCAATACAGGCACTTTCATCAATGATATGAACCTCTCGAACTTTTCCACTAATACAAGAAACTGGACATACACGGGCACATTTTGTACAACCAATACACTTTTTAGAATCAATTGAATAACTTGTTTTTTTAGTTCTATAAGCGTAGGCTTCATATTCTTCTCTAAAGAATTTCATGGTTGATAATACTGGATTTGGCGCAGTTTGTCCAAGCCCACAAAGTGATGCGTTTTTTATATTTTGTCCTAAGGTTTCTAGTCGGTCTAAATCTTGGGGTTCACCTTCCATTTTAGTTAGGCGATCTAAAATCTCATACATACGTTTAGTCCCAATTCTACACGGGGTACACTTACCACAAGATTCATCTTGTGTGAAATCAAGATAGAACTTAGCAATTTCAACCATATCACTATCTTCATCCATGACAATCATACCCCCACTACCCATCATGGCACCAATGGCTAATAGTGAGTCATAATCAATTTGGGTATCAAAATACTCCTGAGTAATAACCCCACCACTTGGACCTCCAATTTGAACAGCTTTTATAGCTTTTCCATCGGGATGGCCACCACCAATATCATAAATAATTTCTTTAAAGGTAGTTCCCATTGGAACTTCAACAAGTCCAATGTTACGAATATTCCCCGCTAGCGCAAAAACCTTAGTCCCTTTAGAGCGCTCTGTGCCAATGGCTTTAAACCAATCAGCACCTTTTAAAATTATAACCGGTACGTTCGCAAAGGTTTCAACATTGTTAACATTTGATGGCTTACCTCGGTACCCACTTTCACTAGGAAAAGGTGGTTTTTTATCTGGTTCACCACGGTGTCCTTCCATAGAGCGTATTAATGCCGTTTCTTCACCACATACGAAAGCACCCGCTCCTAATTTAATCTCTATATCGAAATTAAAACTACTTCCAAAGATTTGTTTTCCTAAGAACCCATTTTCTTTAGCCTGTTTTAAGGCAATACGTAAACGATGCGTTGCTAATCCATATTCAGCACGAATATAAATAAGCCCAGTTCGTGCCCCAATCGCATACCCTGCAATCGCCATTGCTTCAATAACCGAATGCGGATCACCTTCTAAAATAGATCGATCCATAAAAGCCCCAGGATCGCCTTCATCTGCGTTACAAATAACATATTTTTCTTCACTTTGAATAGCGGCTGTATAACCCCATTTTAAGCCTGTAGGAAACCCACCACCGCCACGACCTCTTAATCCACTTTGTTTAATAATATCAATAACTTCTTCTTCTGATTTATGCGTTAAACATTCACCTAAAGCTCTATATCCATCATTAACGATATAATCTTCAATATCTTCAGGATCAATTTCTCCACAGTTTCTTAATGCAATACGCATTTGTTTCTTATAAAAATTCATGCCTTTTGAATCTTCTTTAGCTTCAGTTTCTCCTGGTTCAATGTATAAAAGACGTTTAACCGTTTTGTTGTTTAAAATATGACTGTTAAATATCTCTTCAACATCATCAACCTTAACTTGAACATACGTTATATCATCAGGTTCAACTTTGATGATAGGTCCTTGACCACAAAAACCAAAACAACCAGTTTTAATTAAGTTAACCTCAGCGATAATATTGTGTTCTTTAAGTAAACTTTCAAACATAGAAACTATAATATCTGCCTCACTAGAAATACAGCTTGTTCCTGCACATACTAAAAGATTGATACGATAGTCAGTTTTTTTAGGAATACTTTTTTGCCATTTCGCTAGCGCTTCTAAACTATTAATCAACATGTGCTTCCCCCTTGTATTTTCTTATAAGGCTATCAACATCCTTAACATTAACCTTACCATAGACTTTGTCATTCACAGTGACTACAGGTGCTAACCCACAAGCACCAATACAACGAACATCTTTGACAGTAAAAAGACCATCTTCACTAATTTTATTTTTTTCTGTTTTTGTTAACTCTAAAATGCGGTTTAATACTTTATCTGACCCTTTTACAAAACATGCGGTTCCCATGCAAACACTAATGGTGTATTTACCGGTTGGTTCTTCATTAAAAAAAGAATAGAATGTGACAACACCATTCACTTTAGCTGCCGATAAGTTTAACTTTCTTGCGATATATAGTTGCAAGTTTTGGGGCAAGTAGCCAAAGAGTTGTTGAGCATGATGAAGTACATGGATGAGTTGTTCTTGTTTGTTATCTTCTAAAGACTCAATGTACGCATCAACGCCCTTTAATAAGTCTTGATCAAGGGTACTAATATCTAAAATATTATTATTCATTATTTCCTCCTTTTTCATCGTTTATCTACAAATTCATTTTAGGCTATTAACTGCTTAATGTAAAGGTTTAATCTTGAAAAGCGTTTACATTTGTATTACATATTATCTGTATTATAAATTAGTTTTTTGTATTACAGTTATTTTAAATTATTTTAAATTATTTAAAAATAAAAAGCATGAAATTATTCATGCTTTTGGATATAGTTTAAAACAGCTTGAATGGTTTGGTCAAAGTCATTTACGTTAACCTCAAACCAATTAACCTCAAATTGATTATTAAAAAAAGTATACTGTCTTTTGGCATAGCGTCTTGAGTTTCTTTTTATCGTTGTGATTGCTTCTTCTAAACTGATTAGACCCTCAAAATACGCATACAGTTCTTTATAACCAATCGCTTCAATGCTTTGGTTTTTAATGCCCCTATCATAAAGTGATCTAACTTCTTCAATTAATCCTTCACCAATCATTGCATCTACGCGTTCATTGATTCGTTGATATAATTGCTCTTTTGGCATTGTTAAACCAATCATGGTATAATCATATAATTTCTCATGACCTTTGTTTTGATCACTAATTTTAACGCCTTGTTTTGCTCTATATAGTGCTTGTAAGACACGTTTACGATTATTAGGATGAAGTTTATTGGTTGATGCTGGGTCTAGTCTTTTTAAATACTCAAATAACTCTATATTAGAAACAAGGTCATAAGAGGCTTCAAAATCAAGGTCACGATGACTTTGATCAAAATTATAATTATGTAAAACGCTTTTTAAATAAAAGCCAGTACCGCCAACTAATAAAGGGGTTTTACCTTTTTCGATAAATTCATCGATTAATGCCCTAACTTCATGTTGATATTGAGCAACACTAAAGGCTTCAGTCGGTTCTAAGATATCAATCATATAATGTTTAATACCTGATTGTTCACTAGGTTTGATTTTAGCACTGCCTATATTTAAGCCTTTATATATCTGAATACTATCACACGATATTATCTCTGTATTAAGTGCTTTAGCAAGCGCAATCGATAAAGCAGTTTTCCCAACACCGGTTGGCCCAACAATCACATAGATCATGATTGAATCCTATTGAAGAGCTTTTCAAGTTCTTCTTTTGTAAAATGAATAAGGGTTGGTCTTCCATGAGGGCAGTGGTATGGGTTTTTAGTTTTATTTAGGTCTTTCATAATTGCATCGACTTCTTCTTTTCTTATAAACTGGTTGGCTTTAATCGAATGCTTGCAGGCTAAGTCAATTGCAAGCTGGTTTACTAAGGTATCTTTTTCAATCGTTTCTTCTAAAAGAACATGCTTAATTATAATCTCAGTATAATCTTCTTCATGACCATCTAAAAACCAAGTAGGTATCTCGTTAATTAATAAGTTGTTTTGGGAAAGTGTCGCTTTAATACCAAAATCTTCTAAGGTTTGACCATATAAGTTATAAGCTACTTTTTCATCACTTGATAAAGAAATTTTAAATGGGACTAAGAGTGGCTTTGAAGTTGTGGTTTTTTTTGCCATGTGCGCTAAATAGTTTTCATAACGAATACGTTCTGCGGCAGCATGTTGGTCTAGCATATAAAATCCTTCATAGTTTTGAAATAGCAAATAGGTTCCTAATGCTTGTCCGATATATTCCATATCAGGTAAGGCAGTTTGTGCATTTAACGAATCTTCTTGAAGTGGTTTTTCAAATTTTTTTGATTCCTCTATAAAAAGATCTTGATTGCCTAAATCTTCTAAAGCATTTTCATATGAAAATACTAAAGGTTCTTGAGTGTAGTTTTTATCGAAGGATGTTTCTTTAGGTTTAACCCTAGGAATTAAGTTTTCGTTTCTTAAGCGTTTTTGGATGGTTGTTTTAATAAGCTCAATTAAACTATATTCTTCAGAAAACTTAATCTCTAATTTTTGTGGATGAATGTTAACATCAATTAATAAAGGATCAACGGTAATTTCTAAATAAGTAATAGGATACTTACCAATTGGCAAATAGGATTTGTAAGCTTCTGAGATAGCTAAAGATACTTTTTGATTTTTAATTAAGCGTTGATTGGCAACGAGGGTGATGTGTTGCTTACTTGAGCGATATAGATGTGATTTTGCGGTAAGCCCTTTAATTTTAAAATAGGCGTTCTTATTTTCAAATGCCAGCATATTTTTAGCAATATCTAAATCATAAATCTGATAAATGATTTTTAGTATATCGCCATCACCTGGAGTTTGTAAGATGGTTTTTTGATTATGGGTTAAATGAATGCGTACAAAAGGATGCGCTAGCGCAATTTTATTCACATAATCAACAATAAAAGAAAGTTCTCTTGTTTCACTTTTTAAATGTTTTAATCTAGCTGGGGTATTATAAAAAATTTTACTTACTGTAATGGCTGTCCCTTTTCTTGCAACACTAATTGCATCTTCAATCATTTCGCCTTGTTTTATCGTGATTTTATGGCCTTGTTCGCCATCAACTGAAGATTCAATGGTTAACGTCGATACACTTGCAATACTTGGTAAAGCTTCGCCTCTAAAGCCTAACGTTGCAATATGGAATAAATCATGGTGAGTCTTGATTTTACTCGTTGCATGACGCTTAAAAGCCATGTGTAAATCGTCGCGGTCCATCCCGCAACCATTATCAATGACTTTAATCGTTTTTAAGCCATAATCTTCGAGTTGAATTTCAATTTCTGTGCTGTTTGCATCGAGTGCATTTTCTAGTAATTCCTTTACAACACTGGCCATATTTTCAACCACTTCACCGGCTGCAATCATATTGGCTAATTTTTCATCTAATTGTCTTATATTACCCATTTTATCACCTATATTTCTAGGTTTATTGTACCATAAATTGACTAGCTTTCAGCATCTTATTTAGCGTAATATGCAACATGTTTAAAATCATTTTATTATCTGTAATTTTTTTATATAATGAAAATGATTTATAAGGAGGTCTTTATAATGAAAAAAATTGTTAGCTTTGGTTTAATCTTTTTAAGTGTTTTGTTATTGAGTGCTTGTCAAGGCAACCGACCTTTAAAGGATGATGAAGATTTTGGTTTAGCACAAGTTAAAGACTATGAAGAACTCACGCGCTTGATTAATGATAGTAATAAAACAAATTGGTTATTTGATCGTTTATCGCCACAAATGGAAGCTGATGGCGTTGATGATTCTAGTGGTGGGGATGAATCAAGTGATCACTCATCAACGAATGTTCAAGTTGATGGGGTGGATGAAGGAGATATTGTTAAAACAGATGGTAATATTATTATCACTATCGCTGATAATAGACTCAATGTCATAAGAGTATTAGAAGATGGACAAATGGAAATCATTATGCAATCCGCAATGGATTTAGCTTATGCTTATTATACTGATTTATATTTAACTGATGATTATATTATTGCGATTGGTTATCATTATGAGTATACTTATTTTACTAATGATGGCTCTGTTATAGAAGATGGTATAACTACAGATGATTACTATTATGGGTATGGCAATAGTGCAACCTTTGTTGAAATTTATAATCGAGATGATTATACTTTAAAAGATACTTTTGAAATTAGTGGTTACTTGATGACATCACGTTTGATAGATAATCAATTAATTTTTATATCTAACATGAGTGTTTTTTTACATGAAGATATAGACCCTCGTCCTTATGTAAAAGAAAATGAAGACATAAGCGTTGTGGATTATGAAGATATCAAATATATTCCTGATACAAGTTATAATAATTTTGTGATGATTACAAGTATTTTACTAGATTCAACCAACACCATTGAAACCGAAGTGTTTTTAGGATCTGGTTGGTGGAGTAATATTTATATTAATACTGAAGAGATTTATATTGCTACAACCTATTATGATTTTTCTGTGTTTGGCGAATCAAAACCTAATGGGTTATTAGTCAGTTATATTTTTAATGAAGAAGGGTTAGAATTTGGTGGGTCAGGATATTTCCAAGGTAATGTGATTAATCAGTTTGCGATGGATGTTTATGATGGCCATTTTAGATTGGTAACCACTGAAGGATGGGGCGATGATACCAAAAACCGTCTATATGTCTTTAGACGCAATGAAAATGATTCGGGTGAACGAAGTTTATCAATTGTTGGTAGTATTTTTGAAGGTCTTGGTAAACCTAGAGAATCAGTTCGTTCTGTAAGTTTTAATGGGACACGTGCAACCGTTGTAACATTTGAAATCACAGATCCATTTTATGTGATTGATCTAAGTGATCCAGAAAATCCATTCATCAGTGGCGAACTTGAAATTACTGGTTTTAGTACTTACCAAAAACCATGGGGTACTGATACGGTGATTGGTATTGGCTATGATGCTAGTGAGACTGGGCAAACTTTAGGATTAAAATTAGCCCTTTATGATGTAAGCAACCCTGAGATGCCCGTTGAAATTGGAGAATCGCTTTTATTAAGTAACGATTCACAGTGGCAATACAGTGAAGCGTTACATAATCACAAAGCAATCTTAGTCGCAAAAGAAAAAGGATTTATCGGCTTTAATATTGCTCGCTACTATTATTATAGCGATGAATTTAAAAATACTGATGATTATATGATCTTCACTATTGATGAAGAAAGTGATACACCAATTACAATTGAAAAAGTATTGAGTCATTTCGATCTTTATCAAACCTACAAAGATTCGTTTGATAATAGTGACTATTACTATGGCTATTACAATTATAATTTTAGTGTACGTCGTGCTGTTTATGTTGGAGATTACTTGTTCTTAATATCAAATGAAGCCATCACTTCACACGATATGACTAATGATTTTGAAATCACTGAAACATTGTTATTACGAATTGATGCTGAATAGTTAAAAACCACTTAAGCGCTAGCTTAAGTGGTTTTTTATCGTTTCTTGATTGATTTTTTAAGTTCATATAGTATATTAAGGGCTTCTATTGGCGTTAACTCATCTATAGCGATGGCATCTAGCTTTATACTTAATGAGTCACCCATCTCTTTTGGTTCTTCAATCATTTTTAAATCATCATAATTAAATAGATTTAATTCAGGTTCATTGTGGTTGGTTTCTAAATGCTTAAGCAATTGTTCACTGCGTTTGATTAAACGCGGTGGTAAATTTGCAAGCATGGCAACATTAATCCCATAAGATTTATCTGCTTTACCTGGTTTAACTTTATGTAAAAAGCGAATAACGCCTTGTTCATCAACGGCTGAAACATGAATGTTTTGAACATGAGCTAAAGATTCTTCAAGATGTGTCAGTTCATGATAATGAGTTGAAAACAAGGTTTTACATCCAATATTTTCATGAATATATTCTATGATTGCTTGCGCAATCGCTAAGCCATCATATGTAGATGTCCCTCTACCAATTTCATCAAATAAAATTAGTGAATCTTTAGTTGCGTGTTCTAAAGCGTGGTTTGCATCAAGCATTTCCACCATAAAAGTAGACTTTCCACTAATCAAATCATCACTTGAGCCTATTCGTGTAAAGAGCTGGTCAAAAACCGGTAAGGTTGCGCTTTTGGCAGGAACAAACGAGCCAATTTGCGCTAATATCGCTGTTAGCGCTAATTGTCGCATGAAGGTTGATTTCCCACTCATATTCGGTCCAGTGATGAGTTGGATGGTGGTTTTTTCATCCATAAAAATATCATTGGGTACAAAAACATCTTTAACTAAAGTTTTTATAACAGGATGAAAAGAGTCTTTAATATCAATTTGTGGCTTATCATGTAAAATAGGTCTTACAAAGTTCAAACGTTCACTCACCTTAGAAAAGGCTAGCAACATATCAATTTCACTAATCACTTCAGCATTCTTTTGAATAACTGGTAAGATTTTTTTCACAGTTTCTCTTAATTCAATGAAGAGTTCGTATTCTAATTGAACACTTTTTTCTTCACTTGATAAAATAATGTGTTCTTTTTCTTTTAACGTTTCAGTAATATAGCGTTCAGCATTCGCAAGAGTTTGTTTACGGGTATAAAATTCATCATCTTTTAACTCGCTCACTTGACTTTTGGGAATTTCTATATAGTACCCAAAAACTCTGTTATACCCTATTTTTAATTTTTTTATCCCAGTACGCGCGCGTTCTTCTTCTTCAAATTTTTCTAAAAAACTTTTTACATTTAAATGAATATCTTTTAGTTCATCTAACTTTTCAGAATAGCCTTTTTTAAACATGTTGCCTTCTTTGATGGTTAAGGGTACCTCTTCTAGTAGTGCTTTTTCTAAGAGTTCATGCGTTGATTTTAAAGGATCAATTGATTCACTTAAATAGCTAGCATACGTTAAATTTAGTTGATTCAATAACGATTTAAATGTTGGTAAAACTTCAAGACTTCTTCTAAGCTGTACCAAATCTTTTGCGTTTAAATTCCCATAAGCAATACGGCCGACAATGCGCTCTAAATCATAAACATTTTTTAATTGATCATTGAGTTCATTGGCAAGAATAAACTCTTTGTTTAAAGCATCAACCATATCATAGCGGGTTTCTAATATATCTTTATTAATCAGTGGTTTGAGTAATTGTTTTTTTAAAGCACGACTTCCCATTGCCGTTTGAGTTTTGTTGATTAACCAAAATAAAGTTCCATTCTCATGCCCTTGACGCATAGTTTTTATAAGTTCTAAACTCCTAATTGTGTTTGCGTCCATTTTCATGGTTTGACTTTGATCTAGGCGAACACATTTTTTTAAATGCATTAAGGAGCGTTTTTGTGTGTTTAAAATATAACTTAGTAAACGTTTGACAGCACGTTTTTCAATGGGGGTTGGCAAATCGCTATATAAATCTTTAAACAAGTCTTCAATCGTTAGATCTTTATGGATTGATATGACAATGCCTTCATACTCAGTATAAGCATTAATATAGGCTTTATCAAACTCATGGCTAACAATAATTTCTTTTAGAGGAATTGCCGATATTTCATTAATTAGCGCGCCTATTTCTTTTGGAATCTTTAGTGCATAAAGTTCTCCTGAGGTTATATTAGCATAAGCTATACTATAAAAATATTCACTGAGTTCAATGCTTGCAATGTAGTAATCTAAGGCGTTGTTATCATCAATATTTGTCCCAGGTGTTACAACGCGCACAACATCTCTTTTAACGAGTGTTTTAGTTTGGCTTGCCTCTTCAATTTGTTCACAAATCGCAACTTTATAACCTTTTTCAACTAAGCGATTAATATAGCTTTCTGCAGCATGATAAGGCACGCCACACATCGGTACACGTTCTTTAGCTCCTGCATCACGGCCTGTAAGTTGAATTTCTAGTTCTCTACTTGCAAGGTGCGCATCTTCAAAAAACATTTCATAAAAATCACCAAGTCTAAAAAAGACTATAGCATCGTTATAGTCTTCTTTTATACTTAAGTATTGTTGCATCATTGGGGTGTATAAAGATTTATCATGCGTCATAATGGTCACCTTTAAACTAAGTCAAACACCACAACCATCGCCGCCGCTACAATAATAATGACGGTAATAATGATATTACGAATTAAGCGTTGACGTTTTTTTCTTTGAACATTAAATTTATGGGTTATTTCTTCGAATTTTGATTCGTATAAATATTCTTCAATATTCATACCTTCAAAGATTTTTAGACTTTCCTCATGAAGCGGTACACGTGGCATTTCACGTTTTAATAAAATATACTCAATCATGTCCGCTTTTTTAAGTTCGATTGAGATATTAACTTTTTTCATTTTAGCATAACGTTCTAATTCTAAGATAGATTGTTTTCCAAGTTCTTCTTGTTCAGCATCACTAAGTTCAAGTTTTAAAGCTAAAATATCAATTAATTGTTTTTTATTGATGCGACGTGGAATTTCAACATTATATTTTTTTCCTAAATCTCTAATATCCGTTAAGGTTGTTGAGTTTAATAACACCTCTTTAGCTTCTTCAATTTTGCAACCTTCAAAATAGCCCTTAGGTTCAAAAAAGATCGTTTTAAATTGTTCTTTTAAGGTTTCGTAATTTTCTTGAAGTGATTTTTGATACTTCATCGTAAGGTTTTGAAGCTTAACAAATTCTAAATTGTTAATCCCTAAATCAGAACGATGTCTAATAACAATATCCCAAAAATCACGTTTATATTCGGTAACATTGATATCAATGCGATAGCTTTCTGCGAGGCGTTCTAATTGGAAAATTGTATAATCATCAAACCATTTTAAACGATGTTTCATTTCATCTGAGAATTTATCATCGTTATCTGCATTGGCAATGATTGGCGCAATGTTTTTACGAATAATGGCTTTATGGATATAATTTGGTAAATATAATTCCTTATTTTTTAGATATTTAACAATTTCTGTAGATGGAATGACGACGAATTCCTCAACGAGTTTTGAAATTTTTACTTTTTTTGAATAAAGATAAATATATTCTTCTTGAGTTACTTGTTCTTTTGTCATAGCCTTCACTCCTTAAATTTACTAGTTTCATTATACATTAAACATGAAGGTTATTCAATGGAAATCTTTAGTTTAAGCAGTTTCCCGCTTATTAAAAAAACCTCTTAACTTTCGTTAAAAGGTTTTTTAATTGCACTTTCAAGCAACGTGCTTATTGATTGTAATATCTCATTAATCTCTTCTTGTAACGTAAGATATTGATGAATAACGGGATTGTTTTCTAACTCCTTTAAAGCTTTTTCATAAGCTAAACGGTCAGTATTTAAAGTGTTACGATTATAATGTTCGCTTTGAACCATACGCTTTTGTTTATTTAAAAGGTCTTGATAGGCATTTTGATACATTTCATTTTCATTGATTAAAGTTTCTAATTTTTTATATGCGATAATGCGTTCATCATTTTTTAAGGCTTCAAGGAGATTATCAAGCGCCTTCATATAATTCACCTAATAAAAACCAAGTCTTAGCTTCATTGACTTTGACTTTTACAATTTTACCGATTAGTGAGGAATCACCTTTAAAATTAACAAGTTTATTATGTGGTGTGTAGCCCGCTAAAATCTCTGGATTTTTTGTGGATTCTCCATCGACTAAAACATCGACTACTTCCCCTTCAAAACGCTTATTACCACGGTAATAACCATCGTTTATTATTTTATTTAAACGTTGTAAGCGTGCTTTTTTTACTTCCATTGGAGTCTTATCTTCATAATGGATTGCCGGCGTACCTTCTCGTGCAGAAAAGATAAATGTAAAAGCACCTTCAAAACGAGATTGTTCAACTAAGTCTAAGGTTTCATTAAAGTCTTCTTCATTTTCATAAGGAAACCCAACAATGATATCGGTAGTAAGTGATGCATTAGGAATATGTTCATAGATTGAATGCACTAAATCTAAATAACTTTCTTTTGTATATTTACGGTTCATTTTCTTAAGCACATGATTACTTCCAGATTGAACGGGTAGATGAATGTGTGGCATAATATTTTCACTTGATGCGATGATTTTTACCGTATCTAAGTCAAAATCTCTTGGATGTGAGGTTGTAAAACGAATGCGTGGGATTAAAGTTTTAGAGAGGTCTCTTAAAAGATCTTTAAAGGTATAATCTTTATCAGTAAAGTCTTTTCCATAAGCATTTACGTTTTGTCCAAGCAGTGTCACTTCTTGATACCCTAAACGGGTAAGTTCTTTAACTTCTTCTAAAATATCTAAAGGATCTCTTGAACGTTCTTTACCTCTTGTATAGGGGACGATGCAATAGGTACAAAATTCATCACAGCCAAACATAATATTTACCCAAGCTTTAAACTTGTGATCGCGTTTTTTGGGTAAATTTTCTACGATTTGTCCCTCATCACTAAAGACTTCAATGACACGTTCTTTAGCATACATGACACTTTCAATATAATAAGGGAGTTTGTGAATGTTATGCGTTCCAAATATTAAGTCAACGTGTGGATAACTTTTCAGTAATCGTTCAACGACTTTTTCTTCTTGAGGCATGCATCCAGAAACTGCTAAGATTAAGTCTGGGTTGGTACGCTTATATTTTTTTAGACGCCCTAATTCACCAAAAACACGATTCTCTGCATTCTCACGGATGGCACATGTGTTTAATAAAATGAAGTCGGCTTGGCTTTCATCAAAAGTTTCTTTAAATGAAAGTTGTTCTAAAATACCTTTAATGGTTTCAGAATCTGCTTCATTACCTTGACATCCATAAGTATGAATCATGTAGGTTTTATTAAGTCCTATATTTTTTAAATTGACTTGTTCGTTAAAATCAATGGTTGGGGTATTATCACTGACTCTTTTCCTTGCTTGTTTTAAGGAAGGTTTTTTAAAATATTTTTCGTAATCTTTTGTCATTGTCATCACCTAGTTCATGAGATTTGTTTATCGGTATAATCGTTTGTTTGTCTGTATCAATTAAAACCGCATTGAGTTGTAAAATACTACTTTCTTCAGGCTTCATGCGCAAAGGCATACCGGTTAAGAATTTTTTTAATACGATATCTTTATCTGCCCCTAAAATACCATACTTAGCCCCGGTCATTCCAACATCTGTAATATAAAGGGTTTTTTTAGGTAAACGCATAGCATCATTAGTTGCTACATGAGTATGTGTCCCAATAACTGCGGTAACGCGACCATCAAGGTAATGTGCAATCGCTAGTTTTTCACTCGTTGCTTCTGCGTGGACATCTACGATGATTAAATCACTCGTTAAATCCTTTAAAACTTCATCTAAAGCTTCGAAAGGATTATTAAGTGGGTCGTGCATAAAAATACGACCCATGACTTGTATGATACTAATAACATGTTGATTAAACTTAAAGGTATAGATGCCTTTTCCTGGTGTATTTTTAGGGTAATTAATTGCTCTAACGATATTGGCATCTTCAATAAATTCTAATAGTTCTTGTTTTGAAAAGGCATGATTACCTAAAGTAATAGCATGTGCACCTTTTTCCATGAAAAACTTGTAATCACTGAGTTTAATGCCAAGACCATCGGATACATTTTCTCCATTAATAATTAGTACATGGTAGTTGTATTCTCGTTTAATTTCAGGCAAAAAAGTATCGAGTGCTTTTAGCCCTTGTTTACCATATACATCACCTATAAATAATAGTTTCATGATTGACTCTTTTCTAGTAATTCAAAATAATCTTGATCATCTAATAATTTCTTATAATCCCAAAATTCTTTTCTTTGAATTAATGTTTTTATTGTTTCAAGTGTGACCGTTTTTGTTTCACTAACTTCATCTTTATTAAGGGTTAAAGGGGGAAGAGAATCTAAGTTTAATTCGTATACAAAACAGACAGTTTGATAACGACCTTTCTCTGTTTTGATTTTTTTAAGCAACGTAAAATGTTCAGTACTTTTATTAATACCTAGTTCTTCAAATGTTTCTCTTGATGCAGCATCAATAGGTATTTCATCTTTTAAGACAAGCCCTGATAATGTTGCCCATTGATATGGTATTAAATCATCTTTTTTTGCGCGTTTTTGAATTAAATAGCCTTTTTGTTTTACTTTAATCCAAACATGGATAATAGGAATAAATTCATTTTTAGCAAGTTTTTCATAGCGCTTCGCATGTTTGCTTGTTGGGTTAAAATAGGCATCATATATAGTAAATTCTTCCATATAAACTCCTTAATAGGAAAGCCTTCCCAAAGGAAGGCTATAGTATTATTTAGCGATATCTTGAGCGCGTGTCTCTCTAATCACGGTAACCTTAATCGTTCCTGGATAAGACATTTGATCTTCAATTTGATTTTTGATATCTCTTGCTAATTTATGCGCTAAAGCATCATCGATTTGATCAGGTTTAACTAAAACACGAACTTCACGACCTGCTTGAATAGCATAAGCTTGCTCAACACCTTCAAAGCCTGTTGATAGCGTTTCTAATTGTTCTAAACGTTTAATGTATGAATCAAGTGATTCACTACGTGCGCCTGGTCTTGCAGCACTTAAAGCATCTGCTGCTGCAACTAAGACAGCAATAATAGTTTTAGCTTCAACTTCTCCATGATGAGATAAAATGGCATCAATAACCGCAAGTGGTTCTTTGTAGCGGTTAGCAATATTAGCACCAATTTCAACATGGCTTCCTTCAATTTCATGGTCTACTGCTTTTCCAATATCATGTAGTAACGCTGCACGTCTTGCTAAAATTTCATCTTCACCAAGTTCGGCCGCCATTTTTCCAGCTAGGAATGCACATTCAACAGAATGTCTTAAGACGTTTTGACCATAACTTGTTCTAAAGTGAAGACGGCCAAGAAGTTTAACTAAGTCAGGATGGACTTTACCGATACCAACTTCAAATACAGCTTCTTCACCTTTGTCACGGATAAAACGATCAATTTCTTCACGTGATTTCTCAACTACTTCTTCAATACGGCCTGGATGGATGCGTCCATCACTTACTAATGTTTCAATTGCGCGTTTAGCGATTTCTCTTCTAATAGGATCAAATCCGCTTAAAACCACTGCTTCTGGCGTATCATCAATAATTAAATCAACCCCTGTTAACGCTTCAATGGTTCTAATATTACGTCCTTCTCTACCAATAATACGACCTTTCATATCGTCATTTGGTAAATTAACAACACTTACAGTACGCTCACTAGTAACATCTTGAGCATATTTTTGCATAGCATAAGCTAATAAATGTTTAGCTTTTTTATCAACTTCTAATTTTGCTTCCTCTTCTTTTTCTTTAATCATTTGAGCAATTTCAAGACTCATTTCACTTTCTACTCGTTTGAAAATTAAGTCTCTAGCTTCCTCAACACTGATTTGTGCAATTTCTTGTAGTCTTACGTTTTGTTCTTCTATTAAACTCTCTAGCTTGCTGTTTTGTTCTTCAATAGCTCTTTTGCGATCTTCGATAGACTCTTCTTTACGATCTAAGTTTTGTTCACGTTTATCTAAATTAAGCGAACGATTATCAAGTGTTTGTTCGCGTTGGAATATTTTATTTTCCAAATTAGAAAGCTCACGCTTTTTCTCTTTAACTTCTTTATCGTATTCTAACCTTGCATTATGAATTTCTTGTTTAGTTTCAAGTAGAGTCTGTTTTTTTGTTTTATCGGCAACTTTTTGAGCTTCTTCAACAATATGTTTGGCTTGACTTTGTGCTTTTTCAAAGCCACGTTCAACAACGATAGCACGGGCGATTACCCCAATAACTACGCCCACAACTAATAATAGCAAACCGGAGATGATTAATATGATAGTTTCTGGCATATTAATTCCTCCGTTTCATTCGATTTTTATTATGAACACTTAATGGTACATTTTATCAAAATTAGTTTGAGTAGAAAATTAGTTTTACTTTTTCATTATACATGAAAAGTCCCTTATAAGTCAATGAATATCACTTTACAGACTATATTATTTGCTTGTTTATAATTGGTTTTAAACTGAAGGTTAATTTCCAAAAAAAAGAAGTGCGCTAAGCACTTCTATATACTTAAAATTTCTCTAATTTTAGCTTCGATTTCTGTAAACATTTCAAGATTTTCTTCAAGGTATTTCTTAACGTTTTCTCTACCTTGCCCAATTTTTTCTTCATTATAGGAAAACCAAGAACCGCTCTTTTTAATGATGTCATGTTCGACGGCGATATCAATAATTTCACCAGATTTTGAAATACCTGTTCCATAAACAATGTCAACTTCTGCACTTTTAAAAGGTGGGGCAACTTTATTTTTAACCACCTTTAAACGGGTACGGTTTCCAACAATATCATTACCGATTTTTAACTGTTCGCCACGTCGTACATCCACACGAATACTGCTATAAAACTTTAATGCTCTACCTCCTGGTGTGGTTTCAGGATTCCCAAACATAACGCCAACTTTTTCGCGGATTTGATTAATGAAAATTGCGATGGTGTTTGATTTTGAAATAGCACCAGATAACTTACGCATCGCTTGCGACATGAGTCTTGCTTGTAATCCAACATGACTACTCCCCATATCACCACGTATTTCAGCTTCTGGGACTAAGGCAGCTACACTATCAATAACCACAATATCAATAGCCCCACTACGAATTAATGCCTCTGTAATTTCTAAGGCTTGCTCACCAGTATCGGGCTGTGAAATGATTAAATTATCAATATCGACTCCTAAGTTTTTAGCATACTTAGGATCTAATGCATGCTCAGCATCAATAAATGCAGCATAACCACCGCTAAGTTGTGCTTGTGCGATCGCGTGTAATGCAAAGGTCGTTTTACCTGAAGATTCTGGTCCAAATATTTCAATGATTCTTCCTTTTGGATAACCCCCAATACCAAGTGCTTGGTCTAAGGCAAGTGACCCACTGGAGATTTTTTCTAAATTCTTGTACCCAGCATCATCACCTAAAACCATAATAGCCCCCTTACCATGGGCTTTTTCTATTTCTTTCATCGCTAAATCTAACGCTTTTTGACGATCATCTTTTGCCATAATTATTCCTCCTCATCTTATTTATACACAAGTGGATAAAATTTTTCTTTACTTCGATTTTAAAAGTGGTTCTTTATTTTTAATAAAATAATCTATTCCTGAAACAACAGTTAAGGTTACACCGATATAAAAAATAACAAGGCCTGTTGTTAAAATGATATCATTAAATCTAAAGAATAATAAGGTTAAAGCAACCATGGTTGATGCAGTTTTATATTTACCAAGCTTGCTTGCAGCAATTACAGTACCCTCACCACTTGAAACAAGTCTAATCCCTGTAACAATAAACTCTCTTGTTAAGATTACCAAGACTGCCCACATAGGAATCAAGGCTAATTCTTGGAAGATAAGTAACGCTGTCATTACAAGCAGTTTGTCCGCAAGTGGATCAATAAACTTTCCAAAAGTTGTCACTAAGTTATTTTTTCTAGCAATATAACCATCTAGATAGTCTGTAATCGACGCAACGACAAATAAAGCTCCGATTAAATAACTATAAAGATTTAAGGTTAATTTTTCTGGGTCTAGATAATAAATAATCACAATAACTGGAATAATAAAAACACGGACAAACGATAATTTATTCGGTAGATTCATTTTATTCACCTCAAGAGTAATTATAGCATGTTAAGGACTTTCTAACAACAAAAAGTCAAGCCTATTTGCTTGACTCATTTCTTATAAATGCTGTAAATCTTTTCTGCGTTTTAAAGACTTTTGACTCATTAAAAGTAAAAAGAATGCTAAGATAAACATGACAGCCGAAACATCAAAAACTAAAATCGGATTATAGTCATATAAAAAGCCTGCAATTAAAGGACCTAAAACCATACCGAATGAAAAAAACGCTTGTCTTACACCCATTATCGCACCATACTTTTCCCCTCTAGCACTTAAGGAAATATAGTTTTGTTCGAGAGGCTGAAAGATACTTTTTAAGACGATATAAAACATATACCCTGTATAAAGCGCAATAATAATTCTTTCACTTCGAAAGACAATAAAAATCGTGATGGCTGATAATATTTGTAGCCATTTCATAATCGTATAATCTTTTTTTAATTTTAAGAGTAATGGAACGATAATAAAATTTGTAATCGCTCCAACAACACCTGTTACAAGGACCAAATCACCAAGTTCGTTAGGACTTTTATTTAAATCAACTGTTACAAAGACATCCAAGTAACGTTGTAAAATGGTTGCACTAGTGGTTGCAAGGGTCAGCGCAAGTAAAAATATGAGTAAACTTGAATCCATCTTTGAGACATCTTTTAACCCTTTAATAAAGGATTCTTTTTTATGGGTTTCACTTCTAAGTAACTCTTTAAATGTAAAAAAGACATAAAATGCATAAAAAATATTAAGCACTGCTTGTACATAAAAGACTTCCTTAATAAAATAATCACCTAAAACCCCACCAAGTTTATACCCGATTGTTGTCCCAAAGGCAAATAAAGCCGCATGCATCGTTAAATAAGTAGCGCGGCGTTCATTAGGACTTAAATTGATAAGTTGAGACAAAATAAGTGTAATGGCTGCAGATACACTAAATCCAGAAAAAAAGCGGAAAAAGGTCATGAGAAATAAATTTGTCGTACTGACAAATAAAACTTGCCCAATGCTATACCCAATAAGCCCTAAAAATATTAACGGTTTTTGATTTCTTTGATCCCCTAAAACACCCCAAATAGGTGCCCCAATAAGTAAACCTAAACTCATAGCTGAAAAGAAAAAGCCAAACATATAACTAGGTATATCATATTGATTCACATATACTGGGGTAATAACATGACCTAAATTATGTAAAACAGCTTGAATAAAAACATAACTTAGTGTAATAATAATTGGTTTATTCATCTAATCACCTACAAAAAAAACTCAAAATGAGTTTTTTATTTATTCATTGTCTTCATCTTCAACTTGAACATTATCATAAACGTTTTGGACATCATCTAAATCGTTAATCATGTCCATAAATTTATGATATTTTTCTAAGTCTTCACCTGTTAAAGTAATCGTTTCCATTGGATACCAACCAGATTCACTACTTACAACCTTAGCTTCTGAAACATCACTTAATACGGTTTCAATCTTATCTAAATCATAGCCTTTTCCTGTGATTTCAACCCCATCAGTGGTTTCTTCTAAATCTTGAATTTCAATATCGGCTTCAAGTAATAATTCAAGTAATGCTTCACTATCAACCCCACTTACAGTGATATAACTTAAGTGGTTATACATATGTTCAACAGAACCCGATACACCCATTTTCGATCCAATCTTTGTAAAACAATTACGCACTTCACTGACGGTACGGTTTACATTATCAGTAAGGGTATCAACGATAAAACTACTCCCTGATGGCCCAAAGCCTTCATAACGAATCGCGTGGTATTCTTCGCCACCAGCCCCTTCGGCTTTATCAATATTACGTTTGATTATATCCATAGGAACTTGTTGTTTTTTAGCACGTTCAATTAAATGTTTTAAGGCTAAATTGGATTCAGGATTTGCGCCGCCATTACGTGCAGTTACATAGATTTCTTTACCAAAACGAGAATAGAGTTTACTTTTCATTAATCCCGTTTTCATCATCGAAGCTTTTCTTACTTCAAATTTTCTTCCCATATTATTCATCCATTTCTATTAAAAATCTAGTGGTATTATAATCGTAAACCCTTTATTTTTCAATCTTTTTTAACTAAAATAGTTTTAGTTTTTTCTAGTTGAACTTGTTGGTTTTTATATAAACTACCTAAGGCACGTTTAAAACTTGCTTTACTCATATTAAAGGTTTTAAAAATATCCTCAGGGCTACTTTTATCTGTAAAAGACATAACACCATCATGTTTTTGTAAATACTCTAAAATCCGTGTTGCATCATCAGAAATGATCAACTCTTTTTGTAAATTGAGGGTCCCGTTATAATGACGGTCGTCTTTTTTAACCGTAATTAAAACATCAACTTTTTCGCCTAATCTAAGTTGATTACGGGTATTTTTATAAAATACAAAAATCTCATGACCACTTTCTGTAAATAAAACAAACCCTTCATCAGTTATATAAAATACGTAGGCACTTACCGTTTCGTTTAATTCAAGCGGAGATTCAGGCTTAAAATATTCTTTCATTCTAAAACGACTAACCAATCTAGCAATGATTTGGTTTTTACCGCCTTTTAAATAACAAAACAAGTGATCGCCTATTTGTGGCCACTCTTGTTTCATAAAAGGTAAATCATCTTTAGAAACCAACATATCTTTAGATAAACCTACATCAACAAAGACGCCTAGACCTTCTTTAACTTCAACCACTTCAACCAACCCTGCATGAAATGCGTCTATCAGCGGTTTTTTTGTGGTCACTGTAATTTCTTTTGATTGATCAATAAATACAAATCCATCGACAAAATCCCCAACTTTAAGTGTGGTTTCACTTTCGGATTTTGGCATTTTCAAGGTGACGTTTTGATAGCGTAAAATGTATCCATCATCGCTAACCCCTACCACGTTAAAAATATAATTTTGTCCTAATTTAATAAATTCCATCGTATCACCTCTAAAACATTATAACAAAGTAGTCGTTAAAAGACACGTATTATGATATCAATCATGAAAAATTAACGCTTTTTTTAGATAGTCTAAAAATCAGCTTAAATTCAAAAAGCTTTGTCATAATAAACGGTATTTTTCAAGGTTATAGTTGTCTTTAAAATCTTGATTTAAAACGAATAATAGTTGCTTTTTAAAACGCTTTTTGATACAATTATATCGCTTATGATACGGAGGTGAAAAAATGGCAAATATCAAACAACAAATCAAACGTGTTAAAACAGATGAAAAACGTCGTCAAGCGAATATGATCGTGAAATCTAGTTTAAAACGTGCAATGAAAAAAGTCGAAGGTGCTGTAGCTGAAAACGATAAGGAAGCTGCCCTTACTGCTTTAAACAACGCCAACCAAAAACTTGACAAAGCGCTTTCTAAAGGCGTACACCACAAAAACTTTGTTGCTAGACACAAATCACGTTTAGCGAAACTCGTGAATTCATTATAAATTAAACCCTATAAGATCTTATAAAAAAACATGGAAAAAGCTTATTTTTCCATGTTTTTTTATTTATGTACTTAAAATAAATAATTCTAAAGCGATTTTTTTATCAATACGTCCTATTTTAATATGATAATCAAGTTTTTCTAAATGCGAAAGATATTCTTTGATTTGATCAAGCCGTGCCGTTTTGGCGTTTTGAACCATATAATAAGCACGCCCACTACTTACTTCAAAAGCTGATTGGATATCACTTTGTGTCTTCCCTAAATCTAAAAGGGTTCTAACATGTAACATTTCACGGTATTTATTAATAAGGGTACTAAGAATTCTTAGGGGATCTTCACTGTACAAAATTAAATCATGATAAACTTCTAATGCTTTTTTATGATTGCGTTCTAATAAGGCATTGGTAATTTCATAAACATTATCTTCAACATTTTTCGTAATCACTTTTTTTATAATATTTAGATCAATATGCTCAAGGTCATGTGCATATAATAAAAGCTTTCGCATTTCTAAATAGGCAAACTCTGTAGAATGTTTAACACGCTTAATAAATTCATCAAGAGCATCATCGGCAATACTCATCGATTGATTACCGATTTGTCTTTTTGCCCAACTTACTAAATCCTGTCCAGATTTTAATTTACATTCAACGACTTTATGTTTTTTTAATAACTTCGTAATGGCTTTACGTTCATCTAATCTAGCAATTGGTGCTGTTAGAATAAATATCGTTTCTTCTGAAGGATTATTTAAGTAATTTGCCAGTAAATCTAAGTCGTGATCAATCGCTTTTTTTAATTTTTCATTGCCTAAGAATCGTGCGTTTTGAGCAATGACAATCTTTTTATCACTCATAAATGGAATCGTTAAAGCATCATTAATCGCATCGGTTATCGCAACATCATCTAAGTCGTAAGATGCTAAATTATATTCATCAACCTCATATTGTTTAATGAGTTGGTTTATTTTAGATTTAATATAAAAGGTATCTTCACCATAAAACAGGATTATTTGTTCATTCACCCATATCACCTCTATCCCATTATAGCATAGGTTAAGGCTTTAAGAGTGTTTTTTTAACACGTTTATCAAAAATATAAACAAAGGATATCGTCCCTTCTAAATCCGTTCGATGGGTGATAATCTGATATTGATTTAAGCGATTAATAACTGCATCATCAGGATGATTAAATCGGTTATTTTTATGAACACTAATTACGGCTTCTTTTGGTTTGACTGCATTTAAGAATGGTTCACTCGTTGATGTATTTGATCCATGATGGGCAACTTTTAAATAATCGCTTGATAATTCATAGTGTTCAATAGCCATTAATTCGGCTTCTAACTCTATATCACCGGTAAATAAATATGTCTCTTGATTGATTAATGCCTTGATGATAATCCCTTGATTGTTAACATTTTCGCTAAATGGCAACTTATAGATAATAAACGAAAACGCGCCACAATGAATTTTGGGATGGTAAGCATCATAACTAATTACATCCTCAATCTTAATTGCTTTTGAAAGAGCTTCATAAGCGCCATAATGGTCTTCATGAAAGTGACTGATAAACAAAACATCTAAGCGATTAATCTGTTTACTTTTTAAAGTGTTAATGAGCTGATATTCACTGTAAGTTGACCCTGTATCAATTAATACATTACAGCGATCAAAGGCATCTCTTATCAAGATACTATCACCGATTACATTAAAAAACGTAACTTCTTGTGTGAAATTTAGTTTAGGGACTAATATAATAAGCGCTACATACAAAAATAATATAAGTTTTGGTTTTAGATGATGCTTATGTTTTAAAACAAGGTAAAAGAGCGGATAAAACATAAAACTTAATAAAGGATGAGCAAAATAAGCAGGTATGCCAACATAAAAATAATCAGCGCTTAAATAAAGCAACCCTTCAAACCCTAATATAATGAATGCATAAAGTGGTTCTAAAAACGGCATAAAAAATGTTAAGTAACCAATGGGTAAAAGAAAAAACATTGTATAAGGTACAAATATTAAATTAAAAATGATGGTCATCGGCGCAATGGTAAAAGTAAAATTAGTGATAATTGGTAAAGTAATTAAATACGCAATCAAACTAACAATCAATGACTGCATTAACTTCGAATGATGCTTTAAAAAGGGCTGACTTAATAAAAGTGTACCACTAACTAAAAAGGTTAAAATAAACCCGGATTGATAAATATAATAAGGGTTAACGATTAAAAAGCCAATACATAAAATACTGATTAGATCAAATGGTGTAAAATTAAGACTAAATTTTTTGTTAAGCCACAACAAAATAACCATGATTGATGCTCTTAAAATACTTGGTGAAAAGGCTGTAAGAATTAAGTAAATTATTAATACGATGCTTAAAAATAAATACTTAGTCCCTTCTTTAAACTTAAAAAAACCTAAGCCCTTAAATAAGGTAATAGCCACAAATGAAATATGCAGCCCAGAGACCGCAAATAAATGCGCTACTCCTAAAGAAGAAATTGCCTCTTTAGTTTCTTCTTGAAAATCCGTTTTATCGGCTAGAATAAATGTTTTAATATAAGGTTTTGCCTTATCAAAATGTTCTTCTATATATCTATGAACATAATCTTTTAATCGATAAATCGTAAACTGTTCACCCGTTTTTTTAAGCGTTATAGCCGTGACTGAACCATGAATATTTAAACTTAATTGATACCTACTCGCATCAAATTCATAAGGAAAAGTCTTCACTTTTTGATCGTTAATTGAGCCTCTAATATTTAAAGTATCACCCACATCATAGATTAAATCTTCATCCACATAAAGATAAAACTTTACGTTACTTTTTACTAAGTAACGACCATTTTTATCATCGCGGCTTAAAATGATTGCATCTTGATTTAAGTTTGGCTCAATGGTTTCGGTATTATAAAAGCGAATCATTATCAAAGCACTGATCAACAAACTCAGTAAACATAACTTCTTATCAAGCGTATAGATCTTTATAAACATAAAGATTAAAACGATATAAAATAATGGATAATGAAAACTAATAAATAAGATAACGACCAGTAAAATAACCCATTCTATTTGACCTTTAAGGGGTGATAAAAGGTTTGATACTCTCAAGCGTAGCCTCTCCAATACCTTTAACATTTAATAACTCATCGATGGTTTTAAAGGCCCCATGCTCATTTCGATAAGCAATAATTTTTAATGCCGTTTGTTCACCTATATTAGGTAGTGTCATCAATGTTTCTTTATCTGCTTTACTAACAGAAATAAGCGTTTGGTTTTGATCTTGATTTTCCTCATCTTCACTTGTTAGACTTGGGACATAAATCGTGGCTTCATCGAGTAAAGTTTGTGATAAATTTACTTCATTTTGATTAGCCAAATCTGTAAACCCTCCCGCTAAAGTGATGAGTTGAAATAACCTTGTATGATTGAGCACTTTATAAACACCTGGTTTTTTTACCTCACCTTTAATATCAACATAAATATAGCTTTCACTAGGGGAGGGTGATTCACTAAAGGTTGGATAATGTTCGGCAACAACTTCTTCTTTTAAGTTTAAAATAAACGCAAGCACTAGAAAAATCAAAATTACAATGACTAAAAGTGGTAATTGATATTTTTTCATGGTTTCACTCCTCTTTACTTAATATATAAGAAGAGTGACTATACTTTTCTTTTTAATAAAAAAAATCATCATCATGATGATTTTATTTTTTTAACACATAAATGATACGGTCTTCTAAAACAATTTTATCGTGAACACTAAATAAGTTGAATGCTTTTTCAATGACATCAAATGGGTAACTTCTAATTTGATGAGAATCCTTTGAATCACTCGTTTCAACGGTGTGCAATAAACTGCATGGCTTATTCCCTTCATCTACACGCCATTTAATCGTATCTTGATCAACATTAATCGTTTCTTCATGGCCGATGAGTTTGGCAATATAATCACAATCTAAAACATCAAAAATAAAGGTTCCTTTAGGATTTAAGGCTTCATACACATGGTGAAAGATCTTTTTCATTGCATCTAAAGAGGTTGCATGATTAATCACATCAATAGGCATTAAGATTAAATCGAACATTAAAGGCAAAGGCTCATGCATATCATGTTGATAAAAAGTAATATTGACACCTTCTACTGCAGCATATAAACTTGCGAACTCTAACATGGCTTCACTTTGATCTACCGCAGTAATATTATAGCCTTTTTTTGCCAGTTCACGTGATATATAAGCTGTCCCACAGCCTAACTCTAAAATCTTACAGTTAGGGCAATACTGTTCAACGACATCAAGGTAAAAAGCATAAAGGGCATCATCTATGATTGCGTCATAATATTTAGCTAATAGGTTATAACTCATAAATCATTGGGTGAAACTTGAGGAATATCTAGCCACATTTTTTCGATATTATAAAATAATCGGTCTTCTTTTGTGAAAATATTTACAATCACATCTTGTGCATCCACTAAAACCCAGCTATTTGAATGGGTGCCTTCAAAACTTGGTATATCATACCCAGCTTTAGTTAAATCTTCTTTCAAATGGCTAAGTGAGGCTTGAAGTTGACGTGAATTTGAGGCAGTAGATAAAATAAAATAATCGAAAAATGGGCTTTTTGTACGCATATCATAAATAATGATGTCTTCAAGTTTTAATGATTCTAGACTGTTAATAATGATATTAATTTTACTCATGAAATCCTCCTTTAGGATTGTAAAAGTTTCTTGCGTCTATCGCAACGCTAGGAATGCGGCCACCAATAGATTCAAAATACTTAATTGAATAATCAATCGCTAAGTATATAGCATAATCTAAATCGTTAAACGCAATTTCTCTAACCATAACACACGATGCATAATGCCTTGAAGGTTCAATATAATCACTGATGAAGATAATTTTCTCAAGTATACTCATATTGCTTTTACCAACCGTGTGGGATGTGATCGCATTTAAAAGATCGATATCATGTATATTATACACTGTCTTTGCGATGATTGCAGCAGTGAATGCATGGTATAGGGGTGGGCTAAATGAATCAATGAGATTTTCAAGGTTATGGGCTTTTAGTAATTCAACTTGTTTATCATAATCCATGTATTTTGTTAAATCATGTAAATAAGCTGCTGTGATAACTTTATTGATATCAACGCCATGAATTTTTGCAAGTTTAATGGCGGTGTTTTTTACACCATAAACGTGATTTAAGCGGTCGCTTCTTCCTAAATAAGCTTTTTTTAAGTCCGCTAAAATAGTTTCATGCATTAGATTAACGCCTCTCGTTTATATGGAATCACACCTTCTGGTGATAATATACGAATTGATGCATTACCTTTTATAGAAATAAAGAGTAATCCAGGAATAACGATGTCAAATTTTTCGGTTTTTTTAAGTCTAAAGGCATGATTTTTAAAGGGTAAGTAAGGATCATTTTCTTTAGGCAAATCGAGCAAGCCATAACGATGTTTTTCAAAAAACTCTTTAGTATTTTCTGTTTTTTGACGATGAATTTTTAAATCTGGTGAGGCATAGACAATAAAACTAGTCCCTTCACCTTCTAAGAAATCCATACGTGCTAACCCGCTAAACCATAAGCTTTGATGAGGATTTAACTGAAAGACTTGAGGTTTTATTTCTTTTTTGGGTTGAAGCTTAAGGTATGAAGCATCACTTAATAACTTTGCAATATGGTTTTTATTAAATAATCCCGGTGTATCGATTAAGCGGTGATCTTCAAATGGAATTTCAATAAATCCTTGTGTCGTTCCGCGTACATTTGAGGTTGTAATAAACGTCTCGTTTTTCATTAATGAAGCTTGTAAAAACGCGTTAATTAGTGTGCTTTTTCCAACATTTGTAGCCCCAACAATATAGGTATCTAACCCATTACTGTATTCAAATATTTTTTCAATAATCGCATCAATTTGATATCGTTTTTTAGCACTCGTTAAAATAATATCAACGGGTTTAATATCATTTTCATGTAGTCTTTTTAATACACGGTGTCTTAATTTAGATGGGTTTACTGATTTGGGCAATAAATCAAGTTTGTTTGCTATTACTAATGTTTCTTTATGTGCTGTGAGTTTAGAAAGTTGTGGCATGATTGATCCTTCTAAATCGAATAAATCAACGACCATAACAATAAAAGCTTTTTTTAAGGCAATATGTTCTATCATTTTTTGATAATCTTCTTCATTTAAACTTGAAGGAATGATTTCATTATAATGAATCATCTTATAACAACGTTGGCAGTAATCACTTTCTAAAATAGGTTTTGGGGTATAAAAGGGACGATTTTTATCGTCATTTTGTAAAAGACCACCACAACCAATACATGCTTTTTCCATGTTATCTTCCTCCTAAATTTAATTGATTATACTGAACTGGAGATTTCTTCTTGATTTTATCAAGCATTTTATCTTCAATTTTACGGTTTAGTTTGGTATACCATTTCTCAGTTTTTTTCTTAATAGGTTTTACTAGTATCGCTTCAAAGCCCATACGCTTTGAACCAAAAATATCTGTCATCAGTTGATCTCCAATGACACAAACTTCTTCTTTTTTATATGTTTTTTCTACCTTTTTTAAGGCACTTTTAAAGCCAAACTTTGTTGGTTTCTTAGCACTACTAACAAAAGGAACATTACAAGCTGTCGCAAAAATATTTATGCGTTCATAATGATTGTTTGAAACGATTACCGTTTCAAAACCTAATGCAATTAAACTTTTAAAAAAATCTTTTAAAGACTGATTAGGTAAGATTTCATCATAAGGAATAAGCGTATTATCTAAATCAATAAGTAATAAACGAATACCTCTTTGATAAAGTGCTTTAAAGTCGATATCAAAAACATGATCTACATGATCATTTGGAATAAATTTTTTGTAGTTTAAAAAATAATGAACCATAAGTTTCTCCTTAATCAGTGCTTGTTTGATAAAATAGCTTTCGAGTTGATTCTAACGTTTGTTTCATCTCACGATGATTTTTAATATAACGGGCTAAATGATGATAAAAGTTTTGTGAATGGTTTGGATAAAATAAATGTGTTGCTTCATGAACAAAAATAAATTCTAAAAATTCTTTTGGGTAGTGAACAAGTTCTAAATTAAGCGAAATATGTTTTTTTATGGGCTGACAACTACCATATTTGCTTTTCATATATTGTAGTCTAAAACGGACATCACTTAAAGGAAAATCTTCTTTATATTTTTCTTTTAATGCATCAATGGCTTCTAACAAAGGTTCTTTAAGTAAGGTTTTAATGATTGCGTAGCGATCTTTATTTTGCGCAATGTGAATGGTTTTGGTTTCATAATCGATATAATTTTTATCTAGTGTATTTTCTTTGATAAAAAATAAGGTATCAAAGATTGGTAGTGCGCTGCTATTTTGAATTTTCTTAGCCATATCAACGCTAAGCGGCAGTTTTAGTAAATGATCTTTATGACGATCGATTGCTTTTTCTATAGCACCAGGGTTTGCTTTATAAGGGGCACTAACTTGAAACTGACAGCGATCAATTTTTCTAATGATAATCCTTTTTTGTCTTTTTCTTTTAACAATATGAAAAATGCAATCTTGGTTATTAAGGATTTTTTTTATAATCATAATGCTTTTATCACTTGATAGAGTAAGGTTGCAGCATTTAATGCCGCGTTTTTAATAAAGCTTAGAAAATCGTCTGCTTGAGAAGATTGTCCTATTTGATCTGAGATAGAACGGATAGCTAAAAAAGGTTTATCAAATAAATACGCAACATGTGCAATCGCTGTAGCTTCCATTTCGACCGCAAACAAGTCATCAAAGCGCTCTACAAAAGGTTTAATTTGGCTCATTGTTGTAACGAACTGATCACCTGAGGCAATAAGACCAATCTTATAATCAAGATTTAATAGACGTGCTTTGTTTTCTGCAAGACTTACTAATAAATCGTCCGCTTTTAAAATCAGTGACTGATTAGGAATTTGGCCAAGTTCATAATTAAACGCTGTAACATCAACATCATGATAAAGTAAACCACTAGATATGACAAGTGATTGTATGTTTATGTTAATCCCACCAGCAACACCGCTATTAAAGATCATATCAATATCGTATAAACTTAACATGCGGGTTGTCGCAAAGCTTGCTTGAACTTTTCCGATGCCTGAGAGTGTCATAATTATTTGATGATCATCAATGGTTCCTTTAAAAAACGTGATGGCATTAAAGGTTTCACTTTCTGTGTTTTTTATGAGAGCTAAGAAGGCATCGAGTTCTTCTTGCATCGCAAAGATAATTCCGATATTCATAAGTCACCTCGTTTTTATGAAAAAAAGAATGGCGAGCATTCTTTATTTCACGTCTACAATCGTTACTTTGATTTCTTTGTTCGCTTCGGTTTTAAAGGTTACTGATTCACCTTTTTTATGGCCAATGATGGCTTTTCCAACTGGCGATTCGTTGGAAATTTTATTTTCAATTGGGTTCGCTTCTAAAGTACCGACTAAAGCATATTCTGTTGGTTCTAAGTCATTGAGTTTTAAGGTAACGACTTTACCGATATTTACTTTATTTGAGGTATCTTCTTTAATAAGTTCTGCGTTTTTTAAAATGTTTTCTAGTTCTTTTATACGTTTTTCAATGCGCGCTTGTTCTTCTCTAGCCGCATCGTAATCAGCGTTTTCACTTAAGTCACCTTGGGCGCGTGCTTCTTTTAATGCTTCTAAGTTACGCTCGCGATCAACAGTTTTTAAGCGTTCTAATTCTTCTTTATATTGGTCGATTCCACTTTGGGTTAATTTATATTTTCCGTTTGTTTCCATAAGTTATCCTCCTTAGGTTTATCTAAACATGTATTGTATCATGAAAGTCTTTTTTTAACAATATTTAATCCATTTGAACTTTTCTTAACATATCAAATGGTTTTAGTGGGATGGGAATTTTTAATTTTAAGATTTGTTTAGGGTGTCTAGCAATATCAATAGCTTCACCATCAAGGGTTTTCATAGAAGGCGCTACAAAGCTCACTACTTCAAACCGTGGGGTAAAGACTTCGATTAAATCGCCTGCTTCAAAATAATTACGTTGTTCTATGGTGGCAGTTTGTGTTGCTTCATCATAATCTAAAACCAAACCGATGAATGCTTGAGTTGGTTGTTCGCTTCTTAAGTTATATAGTTGTTCATTGACTGTTGTCATTCCTTCCATAAATCCATGAGAAGTTAATCGGTTTTCAGCTTTTTTTATCTCAAGTAAATATTTAGGAATTTCTAGCTTAATGTCATCACAGATATCATCTATAAGATTACGATAGGTTTTTACAACCGTCGCAATATAATGAACACTTTTCATACGCCCTTCAATTTTCAATGATTCAACCCCAATATCTATCAGTGAAGAAATATGTCTTATGGATTGTAAGTCTTTAGAGCTCATCGCAAAGGGCATAGAGGTATTAAGCTGTTCATCCCCATCAAATATATCATAATTCCAGCGGCATGAATGTGCGCATCCTCCGCGGTTTGCATCACGGTCTGTCATATTATTAGATAGCGTGCATTTACCAGAATATGAAACACACATCCCACCATGAATAAAGACTTCTAAATCAGCGTTTGTCTGATTTCTTAAAGTTCTTAATTCATCAAGGGATAACTCTCTAGCTAATACAACGCGTTTGACGCCTTTTTCTTGCCAAAAGTTTACGGCTAAATGATTGGTAATGGATTGTTGGGTGGATAAATGAATTTCTAAATTCGTATGGGCTTTAGCGGCTTCGATAATGCTCGATGAAGCACAAATAATCGCATCTACGTTTGCTTCTTCTAGTTTTTCTAAGTAAGGCACTAATCCTTCTAAATCCGAACTATGCGGGATGATATTAGTGGTTACATAGACTTTTTTACCTAATTGGTGGGCAAAATCACAAGCTTCTTTAATCTCTTCAATCCCGAAATTGCTAGCTCGGGCTCTAAGAGAAAACTCTTTACCACCAATAAAAACAGCGTCTGCACCGTACATGAGGGCAATCTTTAGTTTTTCTAAGTCACCAGCTGGGGCGAGTAATTCTGGTTTTTTCATGCGTCTCCCTCCTTTATAAGCACGGTTTTTTTGTAATAAAATCCTTCATCATGCGTTTTTTCATAATAAGATAAATCAATGTCTTGATTGTTTAAGGCTTTTAGGTAATCGTCAATAATCTTAATCGATTCATCACCATTAAAAAAGGTTGTATCAATAATAAGTGTGTCAAGATGATTACGAAGCACATTTAGCACCTTAAAACTATGAAGTGGTTTTGATCTAAATATATGGGTTCCAAATTCATCTTGAATGATTTTTAACTTTTCGTTTCTTTTTTCTTCAATCAAGGTTAGATTTTTACTATCTTTAACGGCATTAGGGTCTTGATCTTTAGTATATAAAAAATAATTTTCAACAAGAGCACGTCTTGAATGAAACATATTTAAATAGCCATGACCAACCGTCATTACAGGTAATACTGAATTTTTTATAATATATTCAATATCATCTAAGGTGAGTTCTCTGGCTAAGATAACCGCTTTTATCTTTTGATTGTGCCAAAACGTTACATCATCTAAACTTGTTACATAAGTTTCTGGATAGTAAATTAATAAATGGCTAAGATTACGTTCTTTTGCGGCCATATAAACAGCCAAATCCGCAAATAATATACCATCTATTGAAAGATTTTTTAAGGCATCTAAGGCTTCATATAAAGCCGGGACAAAGTCGTCATGAATTAAAATATTCATTGAAATATAAACCGCTTTATCATGGGCTTTAATATCATTTACTAAACGAGTAATGGTTTCTATGTCAAATGTTGTTTCTAAGCGTTGTGCAAAATTAGATAAGCCAATAATAATGGCGTGAATGTCTTTTTTTAATAAAATGTTTAAACTATCAATGTGATTTAGTGTTACGGCTAGCTTCATGGTTCACCTCGCATTTGATACTTACACTCATGCCATCTCCTATTGGATAAATAACGGTATCATAATCTTTTCGCTTCATTAGATAATGATTGAATGCATCAATTTTTTTTGTCAGTTGCAATAAACGCTTACTAGGGTGCGCTTTAACTAAATACCCGTGAAACAGTAAGTTATCTGTAACGATGATGCCTTGTTGGGCTAAATAGGGTTCAAAGCGCTCAAAAAAACGTTGACTTTGCGCTTTTGCAGCATCAATAAAGATTAAATCATAAGGTAAGTCAGGATTGATGGATACTTCAAGCGCGTCCCCTTCAATGAGTGTAATTTGATCTTTGTAAGGACTGTTTAAAAAAGTCTCTTGGGCTTTTTTTATCATAGTCATATCGCGTTCGATGGTCGTAACATGGATGGATTCATCAACTGAAGCCATATGCGTTGCGCTATAACCAATCGCAGTCCCTATTTCTAAAATTCGTTTAACATGTTTTAAACGAATCAATTGTTTTAAAAACAAGATACCTTCATAAGTAATAATTGGAACATTGTAAGTTTGTGCATAACGTCTTAAGGAAACGAAACTAGGTTCCGTTTCCTTAGGATTTATTGTATTTAAGTATGCTTGATTATTCTTCATGGTGATGATGGTCTTCATCATCTAAATAGGCATCAAGTTTTTCTTCAATCATGTCCCATTCTTCATCAGTTTCAATTGGAAGTAAATTACCACCATCGCCATCTGGTTCATAGATGGCTGCGAATACTTCTTCAGAATCGCCTAATTCTTTATAGACCACGTAAGATTTTTTGCGGGTATCATCAGTGTAGGTAAAAACAATTTCATAATCAATTTCATTGCCTTCTTCGTCAATGATGCGTAATGTTTTGTCGTCCATTTTTGTCCTCCTATTTTTTACTGTCAAGATAGCCTTGTAATATGAGTTTTGCGGCTTCTTGATCAATAGTTTGTTTTCTAGTCGTGCGTTTTTTGTTATCTTTAATCATATAGTTTTGGGCCATTTGACTAGTGAGTCGCTCATCCCATAAAATAATTGGAATATTATAAACCGCTAATTTTTCTTTAAATTTTAACGTTTCTTGACCTTGAAATCCAACACTACCATCCATATTCTTTGGATACCCTAATACAATGGTCTCAATATTAAATTGATCGATAAAAGGTTTAAGTTTAGCAATGGCTTCATGGTATTGATTGGTATTAAAACGGATAGTATCTAAACTTCTTGCAAGCATTTGAAAGTCATCACTAATTGCAATGCCTAAGGTTTTACTGCCTAAGTCTAAACCCATAATTTTCATTGAATTTTTTCCTTAACAAAGCGAATAACGTCATCAACTTTTGAAACGTCTTTAGCGCCAGCTTGGGCAAAATCACTGCGGCCACCACCACCGCCACCTGCTAGGTTTGCGGCTTCTTTAACTAAATGGCCAGCATGGATATCGGTGGTTGATTTACAAACGAGTAAAACTTTATCCATTTGAACATTAGCGATAAAGACAACACCTTTTCCTAAACGGTCCATTAAAGTATCCGCAAGGGTTTTAACTGTTTTTGCATCTAAGCCTTCTACCTTTATAACTATTTTACCATAGGATGCTTCTTTTAAATAGGTTTCAATGTTTTTTAAGGATTCTTTTTCACGTTTTAACGTCAATGTTTTTTCAAGTTCTTTTACTTGATTTTGTAAGGTATTAAAGTAAGCGCGTGTATTGATAATATCTTGATAAGACCCTTTAATACTTGGCTTTTTTGGTAAATCAAAAGCTAAATCAAAGCCTTCAGCATTTGCCTTACTAAGTAAATGATTGGCTTTTTCGACGGTTTTTTCAATGTTTGAATTTAGCCCTTCCATGTATTCTGTGATATCATACACACGGTCTTTTGCAAGCCCAGTAATTCGGTAAATCCCTGAGCCTTTTGATTCTAAACTTGCAATCGCAAACGCTTCGATTTCATCGGTATTATCCACATGGGTTCCTCCACATAAATCTAAGGTAACCCCCATATTAATCATACGAACACTACTTTCGTATTTTTCACCAAATTCAGCCACTGCGCCTTGTTTTTTCGCTTCTTCTACGGTTGTATTAATTACTTTAACCTCAAGATGTTCGCTGATTTTTTGATTGACTAATTGTTCGATTTTTAAAATGGTTTCATCATCTAAAAGTTCAATGTGATTAAAATCAAAACGACAATAATCCGGCCCAACCATACTGCCTTGTTGACTCACGTGGTCGCCTAAAACTTCTCTTAATGTTTGATATAAGATATGGGTTGCTGAATGGTGCGCTTTTGTAAGTTTACGTTTATATTCATCCACTTTTAAGGTAACCGTATCATCTTCTTTAATCGTGTGGTTTTCTATAACATGTAAAAACTGCCCATTGGGTAACTTTTCAACATCTAAGACTTCAAACGTATCATGATTATGCATGATCACACCACTATCAGAAACTTGACCACCACTTTCTGCATAAAACGGCGTTACTTCTGTAACAATGCCTTCTTCAAAAACTTTGATTACTTTTGATGATGCTTCAAGCGTATCATATCCGATAAATTTTGATGGGGTTTTAAAGTTTAAATATTCAACGTTTTGATTCTTCATCGATTGATGGGCTTTTCTTGCAGAACGGGCACGGTCTTTTTGAGCTTGCATTTCTGTAATAAAGCCTTTTTTATCAACTTTTTTTCCATGACTTTCTGCATATTCAATCGTCAGTTCAATAGGGAATCCATAGGTATCATAAAGCATAAATGCATCTTTACCTGATAGGGTATCACCCTCTTCTTTTAAACGTGATTCTAAGATTTTTTCTCCAAGTGATAAGGTTTCTAAGAATTTAAGTTCTTCTTTTTCAATCACTTGTTTTGTGAAATGGAGCGTTTTTCTTAAGTACGGATAACTTTCTTCCATCATTTCAACAACGGTTTCAACCAACTCTTTTAAGAAAGGTTTGTCAATCCCTAGATGTTTACCATGTTTGACTGCACGTCTTAATAAGCGTCTTAAGACATAGCCGCGTCCATCATTTGAAAATGTTGCGCCATCACTAATCGCAAATGTAACTGTACGGATATGATCTGCGATGACTTTAAAGCTCATAGACCCATCATAAGGTTTATTTGCAAGGCGGCTGATGTGTTTAATTACCGGGAAAAACAGATCGGTTTCAAAGTTTGTATCTTTGCCTTGAATAACACAAGCCATACGTTCAAGTCCCATACCAGTATCGATGTTTTTATTAGGTAGTTCTGGGTAGTCTTCTCTAGAAAGTCCAATTTTTGCGTTAAACTGTGAAAACACAATATTCCATATTTCAATATAACGGTCATTTTCAATATCATCACGAATGAGCGTTGTATCGCCTTCACCAAAAGCACTTCCGCGGTCAAACCAAACCTCCGTACAAGGGCCACATGGTCCTGTCCCTATTTCCCAATAGTTTTTATCACTTTCAATGATATGGTCTTCTGGCACCCCTACACTTAACCATTTGTCTTTAGTTTCTTGGTCGGTAGGATACACGGTGAAATAGAGTTTTTTTAGATCAAACCCATAATATGCATCACTCGTTAATAATTCGTATGCCCAAGGAATAATGTCATCTCTAAAATAATCACCAATAGAAAAATTGCCTAACATTTCAAAGAATGTATGATGACGTGCGGTTTTACCAACATTTTCAATATCGTTGGTTCTTATGCATTTTTGTGCGTTGACAATACGCGGATTTTCTGGAATTTTAGAACCATCAAAATAACCTTTTAATGCCGCAACACCTGCGTTAATCCAAAGTAGTGTTGGGTCATTAATCGGAATTAATGATGCACTTTCTGCAACATTATGATCTCTTTCTTCAAAAAATTTAAGCCATAGTTTTTTTATTTCATGTCCTGTTAATACTTTCATCAAATCACCTCAATTTTAACTATAAAAAAACGTCCCTAAAAAGTTATTTTAAGGACGAAATAATCCGCGGTACCACCTTAGTTCAATTAAGCACTCTTTGCGTTAACGCTGCATAAGCGGATGAGGATTAGTCATCTCTAAGAAGTAGCTTCAGCTTAAGACATGTTTGTTTTCACCAAACCACAAACTCTCTAAAAATGTTTTTTCGCTTACTCATCTTCTTTATGATCGGTTTTATTATACACTGTTTAAAATTAAAGTGCAAGCACTTAACTTTTATCTAAAAAATCATAAGGCGTCAGTCCGTTTAAATCTTCCCCTAAAGTGTCAAATGGAATAGTAGGGTCTTGTATTTTATGAACAACAACTTCATCACTTAAAGTTTCGTTAATTTCATTGCCTATATCCATTAGTAAACTTTTAAGTCTTGTCAAACGGCTTTCTTCTAAGTGGTTAACACTATAAGCTAATCGGTCTAAATCACCAAGCATAATGAGTTTTTCTTTTGCGCGGGTGATGGCTGTATAAATAAGTTTTCGTTTTAACATAATTGTGTGTGCTTTATAAAAAGGCACAATCACAATTTTATATTCACTCCCTTGTGCTTTATGAATACTCATCGCATAAGCATGGGTGATGTTATTTAAGTCTTTATAGTTATATTCAACAATGGTTTCATCAAAACGTGCTGTCACGGTTTTTTTCTCTTGATCAACTGAAACAATCAAACCTTGATCACCATTCATGACCCCATCTTCAATTTGGTTAGTTAACTGCAAGATTTTATCATTGACTTTAAAGGTTTTATTAAAATGCATGATGCCTTCGTGAAGGGGGTTATACGTTGTTTGTAAGAATTGGTTGGTTTCATCAATCCCAACAAGCCCCTTATACATCGGAATTAAAACTTGGATGTCTTTATGTAAATCATACCCTTCTTTTATAAAGTAATCAATGATACTTTTCAGCCTTGATTTAAAGGCATTTTGACTTTCTTTGATCATGAAACGGTCCGTCGTATTTTTTAAGGCATCACTTGGTAAAATACCTTCTCGTATCGCATTAGCGAATGCGATAATTGACGAATCTTGTTTTTGTCTGTGGATATAGTTTAATTTTATGGTATGAATTTGTTTGGATTCAATTAAGTCTTTTAAAAATTCACCAGGGCCAACACTTGGGAGTTGGGCATCATCTCCAACTAAGATTACATGGGCATAATCAGGTAAACTTTGTAAGAGTTGGGCCGCTAAAAAAACATCAATCATACTGGCTTCATCGATGATAAATAAGTTGCCTTCTACTAAATGGTATTTATCATGTAAAAATGTACCATCAAAAGAATAGCCCAAAAAGCGATGAATGGTTTCAGCGTAGGCACTTGTTGATTCTTGCATTCTTTTTGCGGCTTTTCCAGTTGGCGCAATTAAGTGAATAAGCGAACGTTCACTAAAGGATGGTTGTTTTAATCCATAGTAACGGTAATAAACATCGATCAATCCTTTTATAACCGTTGTTTTTCCTGTCCCTGGGCCACCTGTTAAAATCATGACTCTATTTTTTAAAGCATCAATAATCGCTTTTTTTTGCAGGCTGTCATACTTTATATCTTCTTTTAGTTCAAAAGCGCTAATAAGCTGATTGACTTTATCTTGATTAACGGGATTTTGTTGACTAGACAACGTTTTTAATTTGAGTGTAATTTCACTTTCGGCGTTGAAAATAGTGCGCGTTGTATAATAATCATCTAACTCAACAACTTTTCCTTCTTTAATAAGCGCATTTATATGTTTTAAAATATGATCATGACTAATCGCTTCATCTTGGTTGCTTAGTTTAGAATAAGCGAGTTCTATAAAACTTGTTTTAGGAATTATGGTATGGCCTTGTTGATAAATAATATATTTGAGCAAGTATAAAATCATGGCTTTAATTCTTAGCGGGTGGTCTTTAGTAAACCCAAGTTTTTGGGCAATGTAATCCGCTCTTTCAAAGCCTACTCCTTCAATATCATCAATCATTTTATAAGGGTTTTCTTCTAGGACTTGCATGGTACGTTCTTTATAAAAGCGCATCATTTTTAATGCCATTTTTGAACTTATACCATACCCATATAATCGAATTAGGGTTTGTTCGTTTGCTTTGTGTTCAATTAAGCCTTGATGTAAACTTTCTTTTACTTGATTTGATAATTTTGGGACTTTATCTAAACATGATTTATCTTCAATAATTTTTTTAATCGCATCTTTTCCTAGCGTTTCAACAATATTGATTGCTGTTTTTTCACCAACGCCTTTAAATAAATCACTCGATAAATAATCAATTAAGCCTTCAAGTGAGATATCGGAAAAACGTTCATAACTTGTTGCATTGAATTGTTCACCATAAGTAGGATGCATGGTTTTTTCACCGTAAAAACGAATATGATCTCCTTTAGAAAAACGCGGAAAATATCCAGTGATTGTAACTAAATCTTTAAGGTCAAAAAGGGTATTAGAAAAAGAGCTTTCAGTCGCTTCAATTTTTATAATACCATAATGATTTTCTTCGTTATAAAATGTAATATATTTAATGATTCCTTGGATATAGTCCATATTTCACCTCTAAATTGTCATGTTTATTATACGCAAAATCTTGTGATTTTACTAGGATTTAGATTGAAAAACATGATTTGATGGTAAAATAAAACTAACCGATGTAGAAAGAGGGCATACTATGCATAATGAACACATTGAATCAATGGTTAAAAAGTTTGATAGTGATTTAAAAAAGGGATTAAACGCATCACAAGTAACAAGCAATCAAGAAACGTATGGGAAAAATGAATTCATTGAAGAAAAAAGAACGCCCTTATGGCGTATGATATTTAAAGAGTTTACACGGTTTTTAAATTTATTGCTTATAGCCGCAAGCATCATAAGTATCTTAGCTAGCGGCCATCTTACGGATGGGCTATTTATTTTAGCCATTGTTATTTTAAATGTATTTTTAAGTGTTTATCAAGAAAGAAAAGCTTCTAATGCCGTGATGGCGCTTAAAAAAATAAGTGCTCCTAAAGCTAAAGTTGTACGCGATGGCAAGGTTACAACCATTAATGCAAGCGAGGTGGTTGTTGGTGATATTGTCCATATTGAAGCAGGTGATTATATTCCTGCAGATTTAAGATTGTTTGAAAGTTATAATTTAAAAGTTGATGAATCGATTTTAACGGGTGAAAGTGTACCGGTTGAAAAAGATTTTAACGTTACGTTACCCAAAAACACTAGTTTAGGTGACCGTATCAATAGCTGTTTTATGTCAACGATTGTAACGTATGGCCGTGGTAAAGGTATAATTTATGCAACGGGTATGCAAACTGAAATGGGTAAAATTGCTGGATTACTCAGTGCGATTGAAGATGAAATGACACCACTTCAAAAAAGAATTGATGACTTAGGAAAGCTTTTAGGGTTATTTAGTATTATTGTTGTGGCCATCATATTTATAGTAGGACTATTTTATAATTACAATTTGCTTGAATTATTCTTAGTCAGTGTCTCTTTAGCTGTAGCGGCAATTCCTGAAGGACTCCCTGCAGTTATCACGGTAGTTTTAGCGGTTGGTATGAAGCGCATGGCTAAACAAAATGCGATTGTAAAACATCTTAGTGCGGTTGAAACACTTGGGTCTACAACAGTCATATGTAGTGATAAAACTGGGACTTTAACGGAAAATAAAATGGTTGTCACAAGATTATTTGATAATAATCATTTTGTTGAAGTAAGTGGGGCTGGATATGGGTTTGATGGGGCCTTAAGTAAAGAAAATGCTGTGACCGATATGATTACGTCAATTAGTGCTTTATGCAATGATGCAACCATCCATCAAGAGGATTTGATTGGTGATCCAACTGAGTTAGCACTTATTGCTTTAGCCGCTAAGACCAATAAACTAAAAGAAAAAATGAACCAGTTATATCCGCGTATTGATGAAGTCCCTTTTGATAGTGACCGTAAAATGATGTCTACTTTACATAAAAATAAGGCTAAATCAATGCTTTATGTGAAAGGCGCTTTAGACAGTATCTTAAAGCGCACAACACATTACCTAACTGCAGATGGTGAGATCATTAAAATCACAGAAAAACATATAAAAACGATACATACAGCGAACGAAGGTTTAGCAAAAAAAGCGATGCGCGTCCTTGCGTTTGCTTATAAAGAAGTCGGCAATTATAATCAACTTAAAGATGAAGAAAGTGATTTAATCTTTAGTGGTTTAGTGGGCATGATAGACCCTCCTAAAGAAGAAGTTAAAGCAGCCATTAGGGTCTGTAAAAAAGCTCATATAAGAACCGTCATGATTACAGGAGATCACATCCTTACTGCCGTTGCAATCGGTAAAGAACTTGGAATCATTGATAAAGACCATCAAGCCTTAAGTGGTGAAGAAATTGATTTATTAAGTGATGAAGCCTTTAAAGAAAAAATTCCTACTATCAATATTTTCGCGCGCGTAAGCCCTTCTCATAAAGTACGCATCGTTAAAGCCCTTCAAGAAAGTGGTGAAATCGCCTCGATGACTGGTGATGGGGTAAATGATGCGCCTGCTTTAAAACAAGCAAATATTGGGGTTGCGATGGGGATTACAGGAACTGATGTTAGTAAAGAAGCAAGTGATATGATCTTAATGGATGATAATTTTACAACCATCGTTCATGCTGTAGAAGAAGGTCGGATAATCTATGGCAATATTAGAAAATTTGTTGGGTATTTAATCAGCTGTAATGTTGGTGAAATCTTAGTCATTTTCATTGCGATGTTAATTGGTTTAGGCAGCCCATTACTAGCGATTCAAATTTTATGGGTAAATCTTGTAACGGACGCTTTCCCTGCCTTTGCGCTTGGATTAGAACCTAAAGAAGATGATGTTATGGATGATAAACCCATTGATAAAGATGCGCCGATTGTAGATAAAACCATGGGTATTGCGATCGCAAATCAAGCATTATTTTTAACTGCTGCAGTCCTTTTATCCTTTATTATTGGTCGACAGTTAAACGTCCATGCTAATAGTGGGACTACTTTTGCCTTTATCACTATAATTACAGGGGAACTTTTAAGAGCTCTTAGTTCTAAGAATGAGTTTAAACATATTTGGCAAATAAATCCTTTCAGCAATAAAACATTAAATTATGCTTTAATTTTAGGCTTTGTATTACTGTTTGTGGTGATTTTTGTTCCTGGTATTAATGATGTATTTAAGACTAATATTGGGATTAAACCGCTTGAATTTATCATCGCCTTTAGTTTAGGCTTTGTGCCCTTTATTGGCGGTGAACTTGGAAAAATTCTTAAACGCAAACTATAAAAAAAGAGGAAGATTAATTCAATCTTCCTCTATTTAATAGCTTTTTCAATATCGTCGATTTCCTTAATGATGGCACTACTTAAATTAATCGCACCATCCTTAGTAACTAAAATATCATCTTCAATACGAATCCCTATGCCTTCTTCTTTTACATATAGCCCTGGTTCAATGGTAATCACCATGCCTTCTTCAAGCGGAATATGATAATACCCAACATCATGAACGTCAAGGCCCATAAAGTGACCAATACTATGATAATAAAGTTCTGAAATTTCACTGTCATCTTTGATTAAGCCAATCGCTTTACATGATTCAATTAGTAAATTTTTTGCGTAATCATTGAGTTCTTTCCAAGTAATCCCTGGTTTGACAAATTTTATGGTTTCTTTATTGGCATTTAATACGATATTATATAGTTCTTTTTGACGTGCGGTAAAGACACCGTTAATTGGAAAGGTTCTTGAAATATCACTCGCATAATTATTGTGTAATGCGCCTAAATCAAAAAGTATTAATTCGCCATGATTAAGCGCGCTATTATTTTTTTCATAATGTAAGATGGTTGCGTTTTTTCCACTTGCGGCAATGGTATTAAAGGCTGGTCCTTCACTGCCATCAAAGGTAATCGCATGCATAAAATCAGCATATAATTGGTATTCAAAGTCTCTAGATTTTATATTCTTAAGAATAGTATTTAATCCTTTTTCAGTGTGGCTGATAGCTTTTTTAATTTCTGTCAGTTCTTCTTCGGTTTTAAACATTCTTAAGTAAGCTAAATGTTCGTTAATGTTTTTAAGGCTTAATTCTTTATAATTATGGATAATATCTTTAGCATAATCTAAAGCTACTGGTGTAATTTCAGGTTTAACGTGATATAAGTCTAAGTATAACGTTTTTGGAGGTGCCCCAAAAGGGCTTCTTGCGTAGTTCATGATTTGATTAATCGTAGACATGAAACTATCAAGATAAAAAATATTTTCAACAGGAATCCCACTTAACGCACTCGCTTCTTCTTTACTCATGCGCGCACCTTCCCATTTAATCACATGATCGGTACTTTCTTCGATAAAGAGATAACATTTTTCGTTATCTTCTCCTTTATTTAAAAGTAAAATCATATTAGGTTCGTTAATATTAGTTAGGTAAAAGAAGTTTCTTTGTGGGGTATAATGATAACTTTGGTCGGTGGTTTTATGGGGTGCTTTACCACTAAATAAAACCGCAACACTTAAAGGTTCCATTCTTTCAAATAAACGCTTTCTAGCTTGTTTTACATGTGTTTTCATATGTATCACCTCAAAAGCATTATATCACAATCTTGGGTAAATGATGCAAAAAAAAAGAGTCCGAGGACTCTTTTTGAATTATTTAGATGCTAAATATTTAACGCTACGGACCATTTGAGATACATAGCTCATTTCGTTATCGTACCATGCAAGCACTTTAACAAGTTGTTTTCCGTCAGTTTCTAAAATTGAAGTCGATTGCGCATCAAAGAGTGATCCATAGCTCATACCGATAGTATCGCTTGAAACGATTGGGTCTTCAGTATACCCTAAAGTTTCATTCGCTGCAGCTTTAATCGCTGCATTAACATCTTCAACAGTTACATTTTTCTTAAGTTCAACGACTAAATCAACCGCAGAACCTGTTACAGTAGGCACACGTAATGCCATACCATCTAGTTTTCCTTGTAAGTGTGGTAAAACAAGACCAACAGCTACAGCAGCACCCGTAGTAGTAGGAACAATATTTTCAGCTGCAGCACGTGCACGGCGTGCATGGATTCCTTTAGAATGCGGTCCATCTAATGTATTTTGATCATTTGTGTATGCATGAACAGTAGTCATGAATCCACGTTCAACACCAAATGCGTCATCTAAAGCTTTAACGACTGGTGCTAAACAGTTTGTTGTACATGATGCGCCAGAGATAATATCTTCTGAACCATCTAACTCTTCATGGTTTACATTAAACACAATCGTTTTTAAATCACCTTTAGCTGGTGCACTAATGACGACTTTTTTAGCGCCTGCATTTAAATGTTTTCCAGCCGATGCTTTACTAGTAAAGAATCCTGTACATTCTAAAACAACATCGACACCTAAATCTTTCCATGGTAAATTTTCTGGATCTTTTTCTGAATAAACTTTGACTTCTTTTCCGTCTACGATAATAGAGTTGCCTTTAAAAGAAATCTCGTCGTTTTTATAACGACCTTGTGCAGTATCATACTTTAACAAATATGCTAAACTTTCTGCATCGGTCAAATCGTTTAATGCAACAATTTCAAAATCGCTGCTTTCGTTCATTAAGCGGAATGCTAAACGCCCGATACGACCAAACCCATTGATTGCTACTTTAACTGCCATTGTAATCCTCCTATAAAATATATTTCATACATGTTCATTATAGACAATATTGGGCTAAATTACAACTCTTAACCCTTGTTTAAAAACGTTTTCAATTAAATATCAACGCCTAATGTGAATCTTAAAATCATCCCAATTAAAAATGAAAAGCCTGCAACCCCTAAACTGATTGATGCCATTTGTAAAAAGCGTTTTTTAAACGATAAATTTAAGGCAACACTCATATAATAATTGAAAATAAAAATAATGAGCATCGCACTACTAATCATAATCGCAAGCGATACAAATGGGTTGGTTAATAAGATATAAGGCATGATTAAAATCGCGACAACAATAACATAAGCTGAGCCTGTATAAAGGCTTGACTTAAAGGCTTTATCATTTCCTTCAGCTTTACTCGATAAATATTCGCTTGCGGCCATAGAAAGCGATGCAGCAATTCCTGTAATAAGCCCAGTTAAAGTGATGATCTTATTATCACTAATCGCAAAGCTTAACCCCGCTAAAGCACCAGTTAATTCTACAAGGGCATCATTTAACCCTAAAACTACCGCACGAATATAACTTAAACGTTCTTCATTTAAAGCTTCAATGAGTTCGTCTTCATGTTCGTCTTCTTCTTCTTTAATTTCTAAGGCTTCAGGAATAACTTTTCCTAAATCCAAATAGGTTTCTTGGGCAACTTCTTCACCACGTTCCATGAGTCTTATAACAAAGGTGAAACCAAAAATAAGATTTAAAATTTTATAAAGAAAAATTTTAAAGGCTTTAGGTTTCATTGAAATCCCTGTATATTTTTCCCAAATCTCTGCGTGACGTTTTTCTTCACTAGCAATATCTAAGATAATTGCTTTGTTCTTTTCATCTTTAATTCGTTTAGCAATATTCTTATAAATATAATACTCAGTGATTTCATTTTTTTGCATGGTTTTTACTTCTTTAAGTTGTGTATCAGTAAGTTTGTTCATAACATAAGCCTCCTCACAAACAGTATATCAAAAACTTAGAAAAAGTGATATAAAAAAAACGCCTCACGGCGTTTTATGAATGATTCAACTCTTTTTCTTTTAGTTCTTTAAAATAAAGTTCTAAAGCATTTACATAATCGCAATCTTCACCTTTATCGCATGTTGTACACATAATGATTTCACGTAAACGTTTTGGAATAAACGTACGGATTTCATCTTCATTATAACCAACTTGCATTTTGTTATCTTCGATGATGATAGGACGTCTTAAAACACTTGGATTTTCGATGATAAAGTCTGTGAGTTCTTTCATAGACATATCATCAATATCAAGATTTTGATCTTGGAATACTTTTGAGCGTGTAGAGATAATGTCTTCAAAACCATTCTCTGTATTTCTTAGCATTAACATGATGTCTTCACGTGTGAGTTTGATATTAAAAATGTTTTTTTCACGGTATTCGATACGATGTTCTTCAAACCACTTTTTAGCTTTTCGGCATGATGAACAACTTGGGGTAGTATACATTTGAATCATCGGTGTACCTCCTTTACTTTTGTAAGTGACTTACCAAATTTCTGGTTCAAGTTTATTATAACATAATTTATAATTTTTTCAAAAAAATCTTTATGAAAATGCTTGCATCCAATTGTGACTAATTTTTTCTCCTGTGGTATAATACTAAAGAGTAATTAATTATAACAAATGGAGGCTAATAAATGAAGTGGAAATTAGAATATTTATACGAAACGCTTGAAGCTTGGGAAGAAGATTTTAAACGTTTAGCTGAGATTATTAAAACCTTACCAACTTATAAAGGTAAATTAAATGATTTTGAAACGTTTAAAGCGTATTATGCGCTTCAAAAAGAAGTTGCTATCAAAGCACATAAGTTATATCAATATGCAGCCTTAAAAAGTGACTTGAACCGAAAAATTGTAGACAATGCAGCGCGTGTTCAAAAAGTTGCTTTTATGTTAAATGAACTAGGCAAAGCAACAGCTTGGGAAAGCCCAGAGCTATTAAGCATTGGAAAAGAAACCATATTCAGTTTTTTAGAAAAAGACGACTTACTCAAAGAATATCGTTTTCCTCTTGAAAAGTTGTTCCATCAACAAGCTTATATTTTAGATGAAACCAGCGAAGCATTAATGGCTAATTATAGACAGTTATCTGGCCAAGGTGCTCAACTTTATAACGCTTTAGCTATCGCTGATAACACGAGCAAAGAAGTCACTTTAACTAATGGTGAAACCATAAAAGTCACAAGTGGTAACTACCGCAGTTATCTTGCTGATTTAGAAGACCCTTTAGATAGAGAAAAGGTATTTGAAGCGCTATTTTCTCATTATGAAACCCATAAACATACCTACGCTCAAATCTACAATACCGTCTTACAAGCAGATATTGCACGTATGAAGTCAAGAAACTATGATTCTACCTTATCATCTTATTTATTTAATAACAATATTGACCCTATTGTCTATCATAATTTAGTAGATGTCGCAAAAGAAAATACCAATTTATTAAAACGTTATTATGATATAAGAAAAAAAGCATTAAACTTAACCACCCATCGCACATTTGATCGTTTTATGCCTTTAGCACAAAGTAAAAGTAAATATACTTATAAAGAAGCTCAATCCTTATTTTTAGATGCAATTGCTCATTTAGATGAAGCCTTCATTGAAAAAGCAAAGGATGCATTAAAAGAAGGCTACATTGATGTTTATGAACAAGAAGGTAAAAATACAGGGGCTTATTCATGGAGTGCGCTTAATGAACATCCTTTTATCTTATTAAATTATGATGATACGTTAAATAGTGTTTTTACATTAGCCCATGAAGCAGGCCATTCGATGCATTCCCTTTTCTCCCATGAAGCACAACCAGTTGCAACCCAAAGTTATACCATTTTTGTAGCTGAAATTGCTTCAACCTTTAATGAACATATCTTACTTGATTATTTCATCAAAAATAATAAAGGAACTAAAGAAGATAAAATTATGTTACTTCAACAATCGATTGATGATATTATGGCTACCTTCTACCGTCAAACCTTATTTGCAAGCTATGAACTTGAAGCCCATAAACTCGCAGAAAACGGTACGCCAATCACTCATGAAGCGTTATCAAAAATCATGATTGATTTATATAAGCATTATTATGATATAGATATTGCTAAAGAACCTGGAAAACAGTATGTATGGGCTTATATTCCCCATCTATTTAATACTCCATATTATGTTTATCAATATGCAACAAGTTTTGCTGCAAGTTTAAAACTTTATGAACTGGTTAAAGAAGATCCTAAAAATATTGAAAAACATATGACTTTACTTCGTTCTGGTGGCAATGACTTCCCCGTTGAACAAGTTAAAAAAGCAGGTATTGATTTAACGAATAAAGACGCATTTTTAGCAGTTGTTAACCGATTAAATACATTACTTGATGAATTAGAACTTGTTTTAAATCAATAATTTAGTATAATAAACTTAACATGATTGATTAGGAGATTTAACAATCCTTTATTTATAGAGAGTCTAGAATGGTGGAATCTAGATATAAACGTTGTTAAATTGGACCTATGAATGGCGTTAATACCGTCCGTATTTCTGCGTTAAAGAATGAGTTATAAATCAAGGTGGTACCGCGATTATTCGCCCTTAGGAAACTAAGGGCGATTTTTATTTAAGGAGGATTTTTATGAATCATATTGTATCAGGTATTCAGCCAACTGGAGCGATTAATTTAGGCACTTATTTAGGAAGCATTAAAAACTTTGTAACCTTACAAGAAACCTATAAAGATCATCACTTTTTCTTATTCATTGCGGATTTGCATGCGATTACGGTTCCACAAGAACGCACAAAGCTTAGAAAGACGATTAAAGAACTTGCTGCTCTTTATATTGCTTGCGGGCTAAAAAAAGAGCGTTTAAGTTTATTTGTTCAATCTGAAGTTGCTGCGCATGCTCAAATGAATTATTTATTACAAACCTTTACTTACATGGGAGAACTTGAGCGCATGACTCAGTTTAAAGAAAAAGCTGCCAAACAAGAAAAAGGGGTAAGTAGCGCTTTATTTACCTATCCTGTTTTAATGGCTGGTGATATTTTATTATATGACGCTGAATATGTCCCAGTCGGTGAAGATCAAAAACAACATCTAGAACTTACACGTGATTTAGCCATAAGAGTAAACAACCGTGTTGGAGAGTTTTTCACTGTACCAAAACCGCTTATTCCTAAAGTTGGGGCACGCATTATGAGCTTAACTGAACCGACCAAAAAAATGAGCAAGTCTGATGAAAACCCTAAATCAAAAATACTTCTTTTAGATGATGACGCGATAATCAGAAAACGTATTATGAGCGCAGTCACAGATAGTGAACAAAGTATTCGTTATGATAAAGAAAATAAAGCTGGGATTAGTAATTTACTAACGATTTATAGTGCGATTACACATGAAAGTATCGATTCAATCGTAGCGCGTTATGAAAATGAAAGTTATGCGACATTTAAAAAAGATGTTTCCGATATAGTAGTCAACGAACTTGCACCCATAAAAGCACGTTATGAAGCCCTTATTCATTCACGTGAAATTGATGACATATTAGATGAAGGCGCTCAGCAAGCGGAAAAAGTAGCCATGAATAAAGTCATGAAATTTAATCATAAACTCGGTTTAGGCCGTAAAAAATAAAAAAGTAGGCTAGCCTACTTTTTACTTTAAATTCATTTCTGTAATTAAACGGTCTAGCGCACGCATTGCGCTTGCTTCATCGTCTCCTTTAGCCTCAATAGTAATTAAAGAGCCGCGATTAATGCCTAAAGATAAAACCCCCATAATGCTTTTTAAATCGACGGTGGTATCTTCATAAGTAATATTAATATCAGACTTAAATTCATTGGCTTTCGCAACGAGTAACGTTGCAGGTCTTGCGTGAACGCCTTGTTGATTTGAAATCACAAATTCTTTTCTCATTAATCTACTTCCTTTCTAAATCGGCTAGGAGTGCCTTATAATGGGTTTCGTTATCAGATTCAACATAATATTTTATGGTGTTACCAACAATATTAATTCCAATACAACCTGCTTCTTTTAGTTGATCTATTTTGACTTGTGCATAGTCTTTAACGACAATATTCACTTTTTCTCTTTTAAAAAAGATTTCTAAAATATTTTCTTTGCCAACCGCATCAATAATTTTATCTGTGTTAAGCAAAGGACGTTTGGGGTAACTACTTTTTGATTTAAGAACGATAACTGAAATGACTAAACCAATTAAGACAAAGGCAATAATGCCATAAAGGATGGTTTCAAGCGTAATATTCAATTTGATCCACCTTTCGTGATTATAGAGTATATTTTAGCACAGTTTATTTATTTTTAAAAATATTTAGTGTATAATTACGTAAAGATTTTATCATACTAGAGGTGAGTTTGTGCAAACTTTTATCGAATTTTTAAAATACTTATTTGTTGGCATCATTCAAGGTATCACAGAACCTTTACCAATTTCTAGTAGTGGTCATTTGGTAATTGTCCAAACTTTCTTAAATATTCCTAGTATGGATTTATTTTTAGAAATTACCTTAAATTTTGCATCTTTTATTGCGGTCGTTATCTTATTTAGGGAAAAAATTATGGCCTTAGTTAGGGGTAATTATCTTTATATCTTTAAAAAAGATTCAAAATATAAAAAAGATTTTGATTATGCGTGGTTAATCCTTATTGGGGTATTACCTGCAGGCTTAATTGGATTAGTGTTTAGAGATTTATTCGATGGGTTTTTAACGCTTTTAAGTGTTGGAATTAGTTTACTGATTACTGGAACTTTTTTACTGATTGTACAAAGTAAGAGTACTAATAATCAACGAAATGATTTAAATTATAAGGATGCGTTATTTATTGGGTTTTTCCAAGTATTTGCGCTTATACCAGGGATTTCTAGAAGTGGGAGTACTTTTATAGGGGGCTTATTTAGAAAGATTCGTTTTGTTGATGTCATAGAATTTAGTTTCATGATGTACATTCCAATAAGTATTGCGACAATGGCACTTGAAGTTATTCGTTTTAATGGTTTAAATGGTGTGCCTTTAATCAATATTATTGGAGCCTTTACGATGAGCTTAATATTTACCTATTTAGCGTTTAAATGGTTTATATATATGGTAAGAGAAGGTAACTTAAAGTATTTTGGATTTTATTGTTTTATTGTTGGCGCTTTAAGTATTATTATTTATTTTTTTGAGGTGTAAAGATGATTGTAAAAATCGCAGAATCTAAAAAAGAAATCTTAGACCACTATAGTGTTCGTGGTGAAGTTTTTATTGTTGAACAACAAATTAGTTTTTTAGAAGAATTTGATCAAGATGACTATGATGCCGTATTTTTTGTTTTGTATGATGGTGATTTAGCGATTGGTGCTGCCCGTTTGGTTGGAAATAAAGTGGGTAGAGTTGCGGTAAAAAAAGCGCATCGCCATAAAAAGGCAGGTACAATCCTTATGCAAGCCGTTGAAGATTACGCTAAAAAACAAGGACTTTCATCACTGAAACTAGGCGCTCAGATGTATATCATCCCTTTTTATGAACAATTGGGTTATGAAGCTTATGGTGATATCTTCTTAGATGCAGATATTGAACACAAAATGATGAAAAAATCCTTATAAAGCACATTTTTACTAAATCAAGTTAATTTATCTTATAATAAGATAGAAAGAGGGTACTATGGATAAAATTATAGAAGCAATTATTGAAATTCCAATGGGCACTAAAAATAAATATGAGATTGACAAAGTAAGAGATCGTATTAAACTTGATCGAGTTTTATACTCGCAAATGACTTATCCAGCTGAGTATGGTTATATTGAGCACACGCTTGCAGAAGACAATGATCCTTTAGATATTTTAGTTATCGCAAGTACTAAAACATTTCCTGGCTGCATTGTTGATGCGCGTGTCATTGGCTATTTAGACATGATGGATAATGATGAGAAAGATCAAAAAATCATAGCTGTTATGAATGCAGATCCTCGCTTTAGTCATATTCATGAAATGAGTGATATCCAAGACCATCTTTTAAGAGAGATTAAACACTTCTTTAAAACCTATAAAGACTTACAACAAAATAAAAAAGTTGAAGTTTATGATTTTCATGGAAAAAAAGAAGCGATTAAACTCATCGATGAATGCATCAAACGTTATCAAAAAGTGAAGGAGGAAGATCATGGCAAATCAAGTTAAAATGGTTTTTGATAATCAATACCACGGCATTGTAACAGGACATCACGGATCAAGCCAAGTCGGTCCGGCTGAGGGGGCACTTGCCGCTTATGATATGGTACTTGGAGGTTTAGGTGCTTGTTTAAATCATACGTTTCAAACTGTATGTGATAAAAAACGCCTTAAATTTCAAGCCGTTAAGTACGATATCACAGGAGTTAAACGTGAAGAAGTTCCTACATGGTTAAAAGAAGTCACTGTCAATGTAGTGATTACTGGAGCAACTGAAGAAAAACAAAATGCCTTTTTAAAGGCGATGCAGTTAGCAACTGAATACTGTAGTGTTTATCAAACCTTATCTCATGTTGCAAAAATGGAGACTAATGTAAGTTTTGAATAAAATAAAAGGACATATCAAAGTGATATGTCCTTTTTAATTGTTACTGATCTTCTTCTTTTTCTTTGTTAAGTTCAACTTTAGGCGGTTTTTTATCTTCTAATTCTTTTCCTAAATATTGTGGTAACTCCATGCCAGCCATTTCAAATAAATCTTTCATTGGTGGTATAGATTTCATAAGGTTTTGTGCAAAATTAGCAGTTGAAGTTGTACCATCTTTACTGCTTGCGCCATCCCAAACAGTAATCTTATCAAATTTAAGATTTTTAATCGCTTCTACTTGAATGCCAACAAGGGTCTCAAGTTTATCAGCAATTAAGAGTTTAATAGCTGCATCTGCATTATTATTTGCGGCTTTAACAAGTTCAGTAAATCCTTTAGCTTGTTTAGATAAAACTTCATATAATCCACGAGCTTCAGCTTCTGCCTTAGCATAAATTGCATCAGCTTCCCCTTGAGCACGTCTTCTAAATTCTTCTGCCTCAGCTTCAGCTGCGATGACACGTTGTTGTTTCTCAATTTCTGATTTAACAATAATGTCAGCTTCTAAGCTTGCTTTTTCTCTTTGAGCACGGGCAACTTCCGCTTCTTTTTCGGCTGCGTATGATTCTTCTAAAGCTTTTGCGGCTGCAATTTTTTCAGCTGCGCTTGCTTTTCTTTCAGCTTCTGCTTCAATTTCACGACGAGATGAATTACTTTTTGCGACATCACCGAGTGATTTATTTTCTCCTTCAATCGCTGTTGCATTTGCTGTTGCAACTTGAATACGTTGATCTCTTAAGGCATTCGCCTCACCAATTGATCCATCGCGGTTTTTCTCTGCAACACTTTTCTTCGCATCATTAATTGCTTTTGCGGCTGCTTCTTTACCTAATGCTTCAATGTAGCCTGATTCATCGTTAATGTCTGTAACGTTAACGTTAATCAGTCTTAATCCGATTTTTTTAAGTTCACTTTCTACATTGCCTGAAACTGCTTCTAAAAACTTATCACGGTCGGTATTGATTTCTTCAATATCCATTGTCGCAATAACCAAACGTAATTGTCCAAAGATAATATCTTTAGCTAAATCTTGGATATCTGCTAAAGCTAAGCCTAATAAACGTTCGGCAGCATTTTGCATCACACCAGATTCTGTTGAGATCCCGACTGTAAAGCGTGAAGGGACATCAATACGAATGTTTTGTCTTGATAAAGCTTGTGCTAAATCAACACTAATTGAAATTGGGGTTAAATCAAGATACTCATAAGCTTGTAAAAATGGAATAACAAATTTACTTCCCCCATGAATACATATAGATGAGCGACTAGTACCATCTGCGTTATCACCAATTTTACCGTAAATAACCATAATCTTATCTGAAGGACATTTTTTAATCCTTGAGACAATAAAGACTAAGATTGATACGACAAAGACAATAATCGTAAAAATGATAAAAATTATCGCTGCTGGGTTTACTGCAAGTATAACCATAATTTTCTCCTATCCTTTTATTTTAACAACAAGCGTATTAGGGCCATCTAAACCAACGACCTCTACTTGTGTTCTTGGCATTAAATCGGTGTCACTTTCAGTTACTGCATCAACTTCAACCATACGTTCTTGATGGATTAAAGTTACTTTTCCAGTACCAGATTTACTTTTAGGGACTCTCATGTAAACAACTGCTAGTTTACCTATAGCTGATGTATAATTCATGTTTCCGCTTGATTCAAGTCTAAAGATTTGTTTAAAAATATAAGCCGTTAAGACCATTGCTAACGTACCTACAATAATCCCTATTACTAAAGCTAAAATATTGTTCATACTGTCTGCTAATAAATAAACCGTCCATCCACCAAAACTAAAAAAAGCTAAGATGCCACGTATACTGATGATCTTTAAACCACCAATAGCTGAAAATGGTTCATCATTAAAAACATCAACGTCAATACTATCTAAACCACCATCAAATGATTCTGCACTATCAATTCCAACAATCATTAAAATAAGTAATAAAAGCATTAGAATTGTAGCACTTGATGCAATAATAAAGATGACTTGTTCAAAATCTGTTAGGTTACTCCACCACATGAGTATTCCCCCTTTCAATGTTCAAATCCAAATTCATTATATCATAAATTTACACCTATAAAATGGCTTTTTAAGTTTATTTAAAGCTAATTTAGGTTTTACTAAAGATTTGATCAATTTTAAAAAGTAAAAATGCCATGAAAGTAAAAAATATAGTCATCGCTAATACATAAAAAATCATATTAAATCCAAGGGTGTCAATATCTAAAAAAAAGTAAGGATAACGGCTATTTACAGTTAATAAGATACCACCAAGTTCTGCCCTGATGATCACAAAGAGTAAATAAGCATAAGGATATATCAAAAACAACGGAATACTTTTTAGCGATAAGTGCCCCTTTTTATCAAAAAAAAGATAATCAAACACAAATAATATCGGCACAAGATAATGCAATAAAATGTTTTCAACAGAGGTTAAATATCCGCTAGGGTCATCAAGTAAGGTTCTTCTAAGGAGAAAGTGAAACCCTAAAAATGTGATGATTAAGTTCATCATAATGATATGTTTAATCGTTAAAAGGATTGGGTATTCTTGATACATCCTTTTACCTTTAAAAAGAAAGTACCCTTGAATACTTAAGATTATCAAAGCTAAAAGGTTACTTTGAATGGTAAAAAATACCATCGTTTCAATTAGGTTACGTCCAATAAAATTAAAAATTAACCCTGTAAGGACAATAAATACTAATAAAAAGCGATACGTTACTAAGAATTTTTGACGTATCATAAGCGAATTATATTATAGCCTGCAGCTTTCAATAAACGATTCATGATAGCTTGTCCAAGCTGTTCATCTTTAAATGAATGGGTATAAATTTGTTCGATACCTAATTCATCCATTGTTCTTAGGGCGATGAATAAGTTTGATGCAATTTCTTCAGAATCTTCTATAGAACCTAAATCAAAAATATGCTTACACTTAATCGCACTCACATACTCTTTTGCACAAATCACAGCGGTTTTTTCATGGTCTAAAATGGTAATGGCTTTGTTGATATAATCAATAACTTCTTCTTTTAATCCATCAACTAAGATAATCTTTCCTTTTGGAGCATAGTGGGTATATTTCATTCCTGGGGATTTTGGGGCATCAATCACTTCGGTTTTAGATGCATCGGTAATTGAATGTTCTAAAACTGATTCAATCATGCGTTTTGTTATAGAACCGGGTCTTAAAATAGTCGGTACTTCAGTGGTAACATCTAAGACGGTTGATTCTAATCCAATTGTTGATTTTCCGCCATCAATAATAATATCTACTAAACCATCTAAATCTTCCTTTACGTGCTTAAAAAGTGTACTTGATGGACGCCCGCTAATATTAGCACTAGGTGCTGCAATAGGAAACTTCGCTAATTTTATCAGTTGTCTAGCTGCAGGGTGCGAAGGAAAACGAATGGCAACGGTATCTAAGTTTGCAGTAATCGTATTAGGGACTAAATCGCTTTTCTTAAAAATAAGCGTTAATGGCCCTGGCCAAAAAGCTTGAATTAGTTTTCTTGCTTGAAGGTTAATTTCAAGGGTTAATGCTTTTAGCATATGCAAATTATCAATATGTACGATTAAAGGGTTATCAGCAGGTCTACCTTTAACTTCGTATATTTTACTTGCCGCTAAAGGGTCTAAAGCATTGGCCCCAATACCATAAACTGTTTCGGTTGGAAAGACGACTAAACCACCCTCTTTAAGGATTTTAGCAAGGTGTTTTTTTACTAATTGATTTTGCATTTGATCGACTGTATAAATACTTGTTTTCATAAACTACCTCTTTAAATCATTGTCATGTTTATTGTACCATAAAAGCTTAAAAATCATTAAGGGATAAACGAAAAAAATCGGTATCGAATAAAACGTTTACTAATGGCAATTCGTTGACTTTAGTGTGCCTTAACCTTATAATTTAAGCGTTAGGAAGTGATTGTATGAGACGTTATGTCCATGCCACCATTAAAATGAGTTTAGCGAGTATTATAACGATTCTTTTTGCCTTATTACTAAATTTAGAATTTGCAATTACAGGTGGAATATTAGCGGTGCTATCGATTCAGTTAACAAGAAAAGATAGTGTTTTTGTTGCGATGAAACGATTCATTGGAGCCCTTTTAGCTTTAAGTTTAGCGACAATCTTGTTTTTATCATTTGGTTATACCATTTTCATTTATAGTCTTATTACAGTAGCTTTTATTGGCATTTCTTTTGCGCTAAAATTAAACGAAGGGATTGTTCCAAGTCTTGTATTAGTGAGTCATCTACTTTCAGTAGGCGCATTTGATTTATCGATGATTATCAATGGCGTACTACTGATTGCGATTGCCATTGCAGTTGCTCTTAGTTTAAATATGCTATACCCTTTAAATACAAGTTTATCCATGAATCAATACATGAAAGAAATTGATGCCGCTATTATTGTAGATTTACAGCTTATTAGTGGGGTTTTAGAAGACATTCAATTATTTGATAAAGCGTATAAAGCCCATGAAGTTATTTTAGGTAGATTAAAAAATATCTTAAATGATGCTGCATTGATTGATAAAGATATTTTATTTGATAAAGACCGTTATCACATGTCTTATTTAATCATGCGTGAAAATCAAATGAATCAACTCAATAAGCTTTTTGAACTATTTAAACAAATGGATAGCAATCATGACAACGCAAAAATCTTATCAAACTATGTCCTTAACCTTAGTTATGACATCGGTGAAACCGATCAAGCAACAAAACAACTCAGTTTTTTACAAAAGCTCCTTGATGATTACCGCAAAATGCCTCTACCAACTGATAGAAAAAGTTTTGAACTGCGTGCCATACTCTTTCAAATGTTAAATGTTTTAGATAGTTTTCTAAAAGAAAAAATAGCGTTCCATGAACGCTATAAAGATTGATTTCTTTGATTAATAAAGTTTATTAAGGTTTCACTGTATAGAAGTGGTTTATTTTTTAAATCATGGATGGTTTTAGCATCTAAAATCGCCATGATTTTTTTTATGTCTTCTAAGAACTCTTCAATCATTTCAATGGCTAAATCGATAGGATACTTGGTGACTAATTTTAAGAAAAACCCACTTAATCCAACTGCCTTTGCCCCAAGGGCTAAAGCTTTTACAACATCATAAGCATCTCTTATGCCGCCGCTTGCTAAAACGGTAATTCCTTCAATCTTTTTAGCTTCAAGTAAAGATTCTACGGTTGAAAAACCATAGGACTCAAAACTTTTTAATGGTCGCTTTCTACGGTTGTTTTCAATCGCAATAAAATTGGTGCCACCTCTTCCAGAAACATCGATGGTTTTTATCCCTGCCAATTGAATCATTTCAATGGTTTCACGACTCATGCCAAATCCTGTTTCTTTTGCAATAATTGGAACTTTAACGTGTTTGGCATGATGGTTTAAGTTCGTTAACCAATCATGAAAGATACGATCCCCTTCTGGCATAATGATTTCTTGTGGGGCATTAATATGAATTTGTATGGCATTAGCGTTTAATAGATCAATCGCTTTATCACAATAATCAAGCGGTGCGCTAATACCGATATTCGCTAATATAAACCCTTCCTTAAAGGTTTCTCTTAATATAGTAAATGAAGGAGAAGTTTTAGGGTCTTTAATGGCTTGAGATAAAGAACCAGAAGCAATCATGAAATTAAAGTGTTTGGCAATTTGTGCTAGGCTTTTATTGATAGCGTAGGCTTTTTCTGTTCCGCCTGTCATCGCATTGATATAGATAGGATAAGGAAATGTCTGATTAAATAAATCAACACTTAAATCGACTAAATGAACATCTGTTTTAGGTATTGAGTTTGGAACAAAACGTAAGGCATCAAAATCATTCGTGGTGATTTCTTGATTTAGTGCATATCGAATGTGGTCATCTTTTTTGTTCATAGTCATCCTCCATTATTAAATGATTTAGTATAGGATATGATTTTTCAATCGCTAATTGTGCACTTAACTTTGTCTTTTCATCAGGGAAAAAGGCAAGCATTGAATCGCCACCACCAGCGCCTGAAAATTTACAGACCCCATGATAATCATGAATGATTTTTTCAATATCAACCATATTTTTGGTAAATAATTTTGTTTTAGTTAATGTTTCTAGGGCTTTTAAATTGTGATTTAACTTTTTAATCACTGCCATAAATTCAAGATTATTTTGAGCGTTTATCAATGCGTTTACATAAAAATTTGATTGGTTAGCAAATTCTATAAAAGCTAGCGTATCTTCATATTTCATGACCTTTTTAACTAAGGATAAACTTGATGCTGCTTCATTTGTATGAATAATTAACATTGGAACACTCAGTAAATCAATGGTTTTAATTGTTAAATTTGGCCACGGTAACTTTAAAACTTTTAGACCTTCACTGATTAAACGCTTTCTAAAGCGTTCTTCAAAGGGTTGATAGATTATTGAATCACTTGATGCAACAAGAGCTAAATCTCCAAATGAACTATCCGGATAATGATTAATTTGGGCTAATACACCAAGTTTATAAAGGGTAAGCGTATCTAATGAAACATCATGAAATCCAAGAATTGCTTCAATCAACAAAATCGTAATCATAGCACTTGTTCCAATTCCAAGTTTAGGTTTTTTAGGAATTTCTAAATGATTGGTAGTTTCAATTGCATATGGCTTAATCGTTTTACCTTCTTGATCTAAATAAGTATGTGCTATGTTAATGGCTTGTTGCACATAAGGTAAACCTAATGATACTTCTAATTTAGCATTTAATTTAAAAGGCACCCCAGCAAATGAAAAATAATCGCTTGATTGAATCGTTAAATCCATCGTTTTTTTGGTCGGAAACAAAATTGCATAATTACCTTTTACAACAGCATATTCGCCGGCTAAATAAAGTTTACCTGGACGTTTAAAGGTTAGGGAAGTCATTGATTAATCGCGCTCCTTCCTTAGAAAGTGCGCTTGTTAATACATGTGTAAAACCCTCTTCATGTAGGCGCTTTAAAATAACCGTTTCTAGTTCTTTTTGATAAAGTAATTTAACATTTGGTCCAGCATCCATAGTGGCATATAAAGCAATGCCTTCTTCTTGCATGGCTTTAACAAGCTCTAAAACTTTATAGGTTTCTTTGGTTAAATATGAAAATGGCGGATTTGATGCAACCATCGTAGCATGCATTAAACGTGCATTAGATTCTAAAATCTTGCCAATAAGATTAAATTGATCTTGTTTTAATGCTTCAATCATCAACTTGGCATCTTCAAACGATGTTTTAACAAATGTTTCATATAAAGCCGATGTTTCAACGACACGTTTCATAGCGGCTCTAGAGCTAATTGGTTTTTGCGAATCATGAAGAACAACAAACATCATTTTATACGCTTTTAGATTAGCTTCTAAAGGATAAATCATGCCATCAACATCCCATAAAACTGCCCCACCTATTAAACTACGAACACTTGAGCCTGAGCCCATGCGTGCGATTTTTACGAGTGTTTTTAAATCATAGTTTGTCTTATAGTAGGCATTTGCACAAATACTAAGGGCTGCAAAGCCTGAAGCACTAGAGGCAAAGCCTGCAGCGGTTGGGACATTATTGAACGATTTAATATGTAAGCCATCATAGGGATTAAATCCTTTAAAATGACGTAAAAAATCAATAATTTTTTTGTGTTCTTCTTCTGGTTGGACTTGGTCATTAATTGTAAAAGACACCCCTGGTGACCCTTTTTTTTCTAAGTAAGTGATGGTATAAAAGTCTTCTAACGCAAAAGAAACCGATGGATTATAAGGAATAACCTTAATCGGATCTTTTTTTCCAAAATATTTCACTAAGGCAATATTAACTGGCGCTTTAGCAATGACTTTCATAAAAATCCCTCATTTAAATTGGTAATATAAAGGCATTTTCTCCACTAAATGATTCCCAACTCGTTAAGATGTTTGATGCAATCTCTTTTGACTTAGTTAGGGCAATCACACAGCCACCTAAGCCTCCACCTGTCATTTTAGCACCAATTGCGCCATTTGACAAACTATCTTCAACCATTTGATTTAATAAAGGATGCGATACACCTAAAGCATCCAAGGTTTGATGCGCTAAGGTTAAAAGTGTCCCTAGTTTATCGATATTGCCTTCATTAATGGCAGCTAATGCATCGGTTGCACAAATACCAAGTTGTTCAATAAGACTTTTTGTAGCACTTGAGTCAATCGTTTTTGCGATATGATTAACAGCTTCTTTAGTTCTTCCTTTTACACCAGTATTGCCAACAACTAAGTAACTTTTCAATGTAAATGGGAAAGCTTCAAAAGGGGTTCCTTTTTTAAATAATATAGGTGTATTAGACATGGTAATCAAGGCATCAATCCCACTTGGGTTTTGATGAGCTAAAGTTTCAGAAAATTGAACATAATTAAAACGTTCTGGTTGACTTAAAGGTTTAAGGTGATAATCAAAAAATGCTTCAGTAATCGCACTTGCAATCGCAGCACTTGAACCAAGTCCTGCGCTTAATGGAATACTGGTTTCTATTTCTAGCTTGCAGCCTTCCATTGAAAAATCATTTAAAAGTTTTTGAATCAACGCTTTTATGGGATCATAGGCTTCACTTAAATCAGCCACATTACCATTAAAATATTCGCTTTTTATAAGGGTTTTTTCACTATTTGAAAGAATTACTTTAACTTGACTACTCAGTAAAGGCATCGCAATCGCAGGATAGCCATAAACGACGGCATGCTCTCCAACTAATATAATTTTGCCATGCGCTTTTCCTATACCTTTTTTCATTAAAAGACTCCTATAAAGAAGTTAACAATAGTTGGCGCTGCATAAAGTGCCATAAACTGAACCCCATAATTAACACCAAGTTTATTTAATGACCCACTCACAAAGCCAACAAGCAAGACACCAAAAATATTAATAAGCCCTGCATCCATATAAGCTAGTAAAATGATAAACGCAATAAAAAGACCCAGTACCGCTTCGTGAGGGATGTATTTTAAAATAAACTTCGTTATCGTTTTTGCGTAGCGTGAGATTAAGATATAACTCATTACTAAGGCAATCGTTGCCCCTAAAATGACCGCAACACTAAACTCAAAACCATTTAGTATATGGTGAATGTTGTTATCTAAGGTTAATATTGGTGGGGCATTAAATAAAGCACCACCTGGTCCAATCGCTACAGGACTTAATGCAATTCCTAAAGCTAATAAAGGAATTACAATCCCTGACATATAAGTAGCTTGAATAATACTTGACATGCTCGTCATACTCATTGTAGAACGTTTAAAAGGATCACTTTTAAAACGGTTTCCAATCCCTTCTCCAATTAAAATCGTTAGACCAACTGGACTAAGCACGAATAAAAAGTTGACAATAAGTGCACTAAGGGATGCATAACGTCTTTCTTCTTTAGTTAAAATTTTAAAGGGATTTAAGGTATCTTTTCTACTTTGTTCACTAGGTAAAATAATCAGTTTTTTATCGCGAACTTCTACTTCTTTTAAGCTTGTTTTATTTAAAAGTTTAAATAAACTTACAAGCAGTGGGCCTACCGTAATCCCTAAGAAAAAGGAAATGGTAACGGTTTGTGTTTGGGGTATTATACCAATACCCCAATATAAATGTCTTAAACTTTGGAATAGTAGTGATAAAGGAATAATTGATAATAATGCAATGACTTTATGTTTGCTAGTAAGCGATAAGAAAACAGCGCCAATTACGAATAAATAAGCTGCATACGTTCTAATTCCTTCAGCAAAAGGAATAATTAAGTTAGCGATTATTAAAGCAATCGGCACACTGACTAAAACCCCAATCGCACTAGCCGCTGCCATTTTTTGAATAATAAATGCACTTTTACCTTGATTTTTAATAGTTATCGCATGTTCAATCATCGGGCTACTCATCACCCCACCCGGTAGACCAACTAGTGCGGTTGGCATACTGTTTGTTAAATTCAGTGTCACAATCGCTGCGATAAAGAACGTTAAAATAACAATAGGGTCTAATCCAGTCAACACAAGCGCAAGCGATATAGGAAGTAAAACACTTGTCTCATCAGTCCCTGGTATAAATCCAATAAAGGTATATAAAATTACCGCACCAATTGCGGCTAAAATCATTAGTAAAAAAATCGGTAAGGTAATCACTTAACTTCCTCCTCATCTTTAATAATACGTTTAGGCTTGATGAAAAAGACTACGATTAAAAAGCCTATTACTGCCCCACCAAGTCCAAAAAAAAGACCTAGCGTGCGATCACCCGCAGGCGCTAAGAGATGAGCCCCAAGTGTTGTAAATGTAATAATTAAAATTGAATATAAAAGGCTTCTTGCCTCAACGACATCGCCCCATATTTCAATGAAGGTTTGTTTTTTCATGATAATCTCCTTTGTTCCTTTTTAGAACATTATAGCCTATGTATAAGTTTTTTTCCTTTAAAATACGAAAAATTTTATTTTTTTTGACTTCATCTGTCATAAATTGAACTAAATTATAATTAAGCAATACATTAGAATAGCGGTGTATGCTATAATGATTGAGTAAGCGTTTTCTAGGAGGTTTTTATGAAACGAATGCTTGAAAAAATCATTGAATCAAGTCGACATTACACTAAAAAAGGTAATGTTGCAACCTATATCCCAGAACTATCGAATCAAAACTCATCATATTTAGGGGTATGTCTTTGTGATACGCATGGTAAAATAGAGTGCGCTGGTGATACCGACATTCCATTTACAATTCAAAGTATTTCAAAAGTTGCAGCGTTTATTTGTGCGCTTGAAGATAACACGATTGAAACACTCCTTAAAAAAATTAGTTTTTATCCTTCTAATGAAGGCTTTAATTCTATTGGTGCGCTTGAAACCCATAATAAACAAAAACCTTTAAATCCTATGATTAATTCAGGAGCAATTGTGACGATTTCTTTAGTTAAAGGAGCAACCTTAGAAGAGAAATTCGCAAGAATCTTTAGTATGATAATGGCCATGACAAGCAACCCATTATTAACGATAAACCATGCAGTTTTTACCTCAGAAAAAGAAACAGGATATCGTAATAAGAGCTTGGCTTACTTTATGAAAAGCACAAACATTATTGAACTTGATGATATCGAGGGATTACTTGATGTTTATTTTAAACTCTGTAGTGTTGATGTAACCGCAAAAGATTTAGCGCGATTTGCGGCTGTCCTTGCTAATAAGGGGAAAGCATTAGACCACCATGAACAACTCTTTTCTGAGAAAACAGCGCGCATAGTAAAGACTGTATTAACGTTATGTGGTATGTATGATGCAAGTGGTGATTTCGCTGTTGAAGTTGGTTTACCTGCAAAAAGTGGTGTTGGAGGCGGAATCATTGCCATAAAACCTAATCATTATGGTATTGGATGTTTTAGTCCTGCGCTTGATGAAAAAGGAAATAGTGTAGCTTCTTGGCAAGTGCTTAAGAAATTATCTGAAGCCCTTGATTTAAACATATTTTAAATAATGTGAGTTAGCTTAGTAAGGTTTAAGTAATTTATTTTATAATTTATCAATTATGAAAAATCACGATTATTTATAATATTGAGGAAGTACTAGATAAGCTATTAATTATCTAGTATTTTTTATGAATCTATTCACTAAACTTTATACCAACAAAAATATCTAATGCTTAGGGGTATGCTCATCTATCTAATCTTTATTTGATAACCCATTAATATCTATGGTATACTATTAATGATGTCGTTAATAATTGCATACAATAATACTAACAAAGTGATATTACTTGATAATATCTAAGGAGTTTACAGTTAAAAAAGCATTATTACATTAAATTTTGCTAAAAGGAGACGTTTATGAAAAAGATACTATTATGGATTGGTTTATTATCACTAGCATTCACCATGTCAAGTTGTGATGAATTAGACGAAGGGCCTTACACAGTTACATTCGATGATGAAACGCTTGATTCCGTAGTGGCAGAAAAAGATGAGACCATAGATTTACCCTTTTTAGAAACTGAAAACGGGTTTTTATTAGGTTGGGAAGACCCATCGGGCGTGATACATGATACCACGTACATTGTAAAAGAAAATGTGACATTAACCCCTGTCTTTGAATCGTTTAATGATGTTTTAGAACTAGAGTTTAACGAAGAAGAAAAAGTGGTTAGTATTCTTAATTATAATGGGCATGCATCTCGAGTTAAAATACCGCATACAATTGATGATTATATTGTACGTTTCATTGGCATTGAAGCCTTTAGTGAAACAAATCCAGTTCGAGTCGATATTCCTTTAACCGTGTATAACATTGGAATGAAATCATTTAGTAATATGCCAAACTTAAAAGAAGTTCATTATTACGGTGAATATTTAGGTACTGTAGAAAGTGTCATAAATAAAGATGTCTTTGATGAAATTATCGAATCCCATGAAGTTTGTCAGTCAACAAATATGGATGAAGACCCTACTGAAACAAATCCTTGGATCTTTGAAACGGGCTGTCCAATAACTAAAGTAACAGAAAAAACTGATCCAATAAATGGACCAGATGGCAACGTTTATTTCTCTTATCATGTCGAACAACCAGCAAGTGAAGCGCCTATAATGTCACTAAATCAACGTATAGGGATTACACCATTTATAGGGAGTGAGCAATTAACTACTATAACGCTTCCTGATAAGTACAGCTTCTTTGAATCTGAAATTTTCGAAGGTATCCCTAATTTAGAAACAGTCTACATAGAAAATAACCCCTTTATTTATTCTGATAACGGTGTTATATATGATAAAGAAACAGAAAGCTTACTCTATTATCCTAGTGGTTTATTGACAGAAGACTTTGTTATTCCAAATCATATTAATCATATCAGCACATGGGCCTTCTTTGGTAGTAAAACTCAAACCATTACTATACATGATTCACTTTCATTTGATGAAGGGGCATTTGCCTATCTTACAGGTCTAAAGGATATTATGGTTGAGGAAGAAAACCCATACTACACGGTACATGATGGGATAGTTTATAGTAAAGATGAATCCACCTTATTAGCCTATCCTGCTGGAAAAGATGCAACAACTCATACAATCATTCCAAGCGTTACAATCATTGACGATTTAGCTTTTATGAATCAACAATATTTGGAAAATATCATTATTTCTGAGGGTGTACAAACCATTTCAGATAATGCGTTTATCTATCTTAAGTCCCTCGTTACAGCTGATATTGCAAGCACGGTAGACTTTATTTTTGCCGGTAACTTTTTTCAGCGTGAAGGTACTTTAGAAACGTTTATCATCCGTAACGAAACAAATGTTATTCATGCACCTGCTATAAATATAAAGATGACTGAGGCATTAGAAATCTATATTCCTGATGAATTAATGATAGATTACGAAGAGGATATGTGGTGGCAACAATATGCGGACTATTTTGTACCATTAAGTGAGTTAGATGAATAGCGATTCATCTAGGTTTAAAAGTAAGAAGACTAAAAAGTAGAAACTATTGAAACATTAGTTTCTACTTTTTTATTTTTTCAAGTTCAATCAAAAGGGGTAATTTTCAAGAGAATAGAATAATTAACCCACCCGTTTAACAAAGAAATTAAGTAATAAAAAAAAGTTTATTTCTACGGAAATAAACTTTTAAAGTGAACTTGGATTGTATGAGCTATTTTAATACAAATTTACTTTCTTTGCGATACTCCATCTAATAAATTATTGTCATATCATGGTCGCAAAGGTTTGGTTGCATTCAAACTCGGTTCATCATCACCTACTATCTGATGCTTGTATCAAGAGTTGATTTGTTTTTCTAATTTCCTAAGAGAATCCATTACCTCATCAAATAAGGGCTTATCCCCAAATAGCATATCTTGCATTGCTTTATAATCTTTTTCAAGTTCATCTATGCGATACATATCAGGAACAAGTTTTAATGTTCCTTTCTTAGATAAATCATATCTTGCCCATCCTCTTGGATAGAATTTCTTTTTAAATTCAACTACTTTATCAAGGAGATCAATATCTTCTAGCAGACCATCTAACGGCATACCTTTTGACATCATATACAAATCATAGTAATGTCGTGAATATCGGTCAGGAATCTTTGATGAGCTCGGACGATATGCCTCATGATGAAGTATTGTTGCTTTCTCCCAAAACGTTCTAGTTGGTTTCACGGTAAGCACTTCTGAAAATGATTGGTTCATGACGTTAGGGTAATAATCATCGATGTATGGACTCACCCTAATAACCTCTGATGGTGTCCAGGCTGCTAGTGGTCCAAACTCGAGTCTTATCGTATTTAAGATTGAATCATTACTATATAACCTTGGATACTTAAAAACGATTATGTTTTCCTCAGTTTTATCGCATTCCATATCCACATCAAATCCTAGCAAATCACTTAGTCCTGTTTTGATTTCATCGAGCAGGGTGTTTTTTATAAATATTGATGCTTTCTGGTTGATTACTTGATTGTATATGTTTTGTTGAGTATTGCTTCTATGCTCATATGGTTCATTTTCAGGAATACCAATAACGGTCCAATCTAGTATCAAATCAATATCTTCTGAAAATCTTCTGATTAGGGAATATCCTTTTGATAAACTGGTCCCACCTTTGAATGTGAATGCTTTCTTAAACTTCGATTTATTGAATAGGTAATCAAGTACTAATACAACCCAAAAGTCCTTTTAAATAATCGCTTCATTGATTTTCATTTTACTAGCTGTGTTTCTAAATATCAGTTCACGATCTCTATTTTTTAGTTTGGCTAAATTATACATGACTACACCTCAAAAATCTTTCTGATCGACTCGTAGATCCACGCAGCAGAATGTTTTGATTCCTTTAAGATCCTTTTAATTGTAGATCCATCATATTTCTCTTGAATCTTATTTTTGTGAATCTTTGTAATATTCCCTCTGCCAAGAGCCTTGATGGCCTGAATCAATATTGCTGTATCTTCAGATGTATCATACATCAGTCGATTATTGGTATGTTTAAATATTAGTTTAGTACTTCCGATTGAATATGTCTTATATGGACCAGAACTAACATATATGTACTGCGCTGGCACTTGTGTTGATAATCCAAGATAATTTAATGCACTTGTACCACTTGGACATATTTTCCAGTTGTGTGCTCTAGCTAATGCCTGAGCGACTTCATTAATAGATGGAGCTCCATATTCTCTTAAAATTGTACTATACTCAGGAATATCATAAACACCTGAAATAATACGCCTTATATCTTTGTTTTTCTCCATTCTTTCAAGATTTTTATTGATTGTCTTTATATTCCCTAATTCAATGAAGTCTTTCGCTGTGAAAGTGTTGAGCTTTTTTTGTTTAGTCTCTTTCTTTATTCTTTCAGCAATTGAGTTATCATTATTCATATTACCACTCCTTTGTCGTAATTATTATATACTTTTTGCGACAAATATACAAATGTTATTTGAGTTTTAAAAACAAACATCACTTAAGGATAAGAAAAAAGGCTTGATACAATTGTATCAAACCTATGATTTCAATATGGGTTGCATGACCTATTTTAATACAATTACGCACCCTTTGCAGAATTTACG